>JAHFED010000082.1 GCA_023248635.1 Myxococcales bacterium | reverse complement strand
CCACGGATGGGGAGGGCCCCGTCGGCGACTTGCTCGACGACGGGAGGGGGCGCAGCCCCCTTTGAAACACAATCCCTGGGTTCAGTTGAGTGCAAACTCAACTGAATCCAGGGATTAGGAGAGCATCCCCGACGGAGCTGAACGAGACCGCTCCGCGGTCGAAGTTAGGGAGCTGGCACGTGTTTTCGTGCCACCGCAGGCCGCGCAGGAACACCGATTTGCGGCTCCTCGATTCGACGGCTCCGGGCCTCGACGCGACCGCAGGAGCCACCGCCGCCCGCGCCGTTGGAGCCGGAGCCGCCAGCGCACCCGAACGAACCCGTGTTCGCACCTGGGATGTGGTGGCCTTTGCTTCCACCGTTTCCGCCGGGGCTCGCCCCACCGTCGCCACCGTCGGTGTCGATGTCGCAGGCCGCTTCAATGACGATGCTGATCGCTTCGAGCAGGAAGCCGCCGCCAGCGCCTCCGCCCCCTCCGCCGCCGCTGACGCCCTCTCCTCCGCGGCCACCGCGGCTGTGAAGCAGTCCGGTGCTGCACCGGAGCTCGCCGCTGGCGTAGAGATACAGAGCTCCGCCGCTCCTCCCACCACTGCCACCGACCTGGGGATTGGTGTTGTCACCGCCGCCCCCGCCCGAGCCCCCAAAGCGCAGCGGCAGGATCTCGCCGTCGGTGTCCGGATCGTCTTGTCCTCCCGTGCCGTCGCCTTGGACCCCGTCGCCGCCGATTTGGATGTGGGCGCCACCGCCGCCGCCGCTGACGGGGTCCACGGAGGAGCCCGCACGCCCGCGCATCTGTAGGTCTCCGCCGCCGTCGCCAGCGCCAGCTCCCGTGTCACCAGCGCCGCCGGCAAAGCCAAGCTCGTCAAGATCGACAACGCCAGCGATGTCGACGTCGCCGCAGACCGCGAGACCGACCGGCACGGAGCCGATGGCCGTGAGCGTCGCGTCGGAGGGGAAGATCAGACCGGCGACGGAAAACACGCCGATGTCCGGGCCGTCGTCTTGGGACACCAGCGCGAACTCGATGCCCTCGGACACGCCTTCGCCGTTGCCTGTGCGCAGTACGGTGGCTCCCGCGGTGATGCCGCCAGTGTCGCCATCGAGCACGACGTCGGGCAGAGAGCCGAGATCCAATTGCGCTGTGATGGTCCCAGGTCGGCAGGGGTCGACGTCGCGAAACGTAGACAAGACTGGTCCCTCTCCCTCTCCCTCTCCCTCTCCCTCTCCCTCGCCTTCCCCTTCCCCTTCCCCTTCCCCTTCTCCTTCCCCTTCTCCTTCTCCTTCTCCTTCTCCTTCTCCTTCTGACGCCCCTTCGCCCTCTCCCTCACCCGCGCTCGGGGTTTCGACACAGCGACCATCGGTGGAGCAGAAGAGACCCGCCGGACAGGTGTCGTTGTCGTCGCTCTTGCAGGCAATGATGCCGAAGAGTCCCCCGCACGATCCGACGAGAACGACGACGGCGATGCAGACAAGGATTCTCACGACTCACCCCCGCTCGCCCACAGCAGGCCGCCGACGATGACGCTGGCGACGCCGATGCCGGTGACGAGGGCGCCGACGCGGCTCATCGTCAGCGCGGTGTCCTTGCCCGTGGCCCCAGCGTCGGAAAGGGTGAGCTCGCCCATCGCGATGACCGCCCCGCCCACGACGCCAGCGACGACGCCAACGCCGCCGACGACGTAGCCGGCGAGCACTGGACCCGGGGTGGGTTCGACTTCGCCGAGCAACGCCCGGGCGACCCGAGGGGCGGCGTCGCGCGTGGCCGTTGGCGTGCGCCCTGAGGTGATGTTGGCCCGCCCCACGACGCTGGTGCTTTTCACGTCAGCGATGCGAGCGTTGATGACGACGGATCCCTCGTTGAGCAGGGCGAGGTCGCCGGTCACGACGCGGTCGACGCCCAGTGCGCCCCCCAGCTCGGCCAGGCAGCCCGCGACGTCGCAGCCCAGGTTCTGCCGAATGGACTCGAAGTTGGCCATCGAGCGGATGTCTGCCGACGTCACGATGCGACAACCGGTGTGGGCGCCCAGCTCGATGGCCAGCGCGTCGGCGAGCACCTTCGCCGTGTCGGGTGCGGCTCGGCCGTTTTCGAAGTCGAGGATGGCGATGGCGCACGTGCCGGGGGCAGCGGCCAAGAGGGGGAGCAGCCAAAGCATGGCAGCCACTTACAATGCTGCCGCCGTCGTGGGCAGGCCTGTCGATGCGGCGCTCATCCAGAGCTGGCCAGCGCCCGGAAGCTCGCCGCCGTGGGGAAACGCGTCAGGCCGGCGAAGAGGGTCGCTGCAGCGGGCAGGAGCATGAGCTCGGGCACCGGTGCGCCCATGAACAAGGCCGCGACGAAGCCGCTCAGCGCGCAGGACTCCGCGAGGGCCATCGAGAGAATGAAGGGGGTGAGGGCCCGCTGCAGCGTCGACGACGACGACGTCGGCGGCGGTGCTTTTGCCTTCAACACCCGAGGCAGCACGAACGAGGCGATGAGAGGCAAGAGCGACATTCCCCAGATCAGCGCCGAGGGCTGCTCGGGATCGCTCGGCAGCAAGTGTGCCCACTGCACGGCCTGAAAGCTGGTGACGCCGGCGATCGCCACGAAGCCGACGACGACGATGACGACGACGGAGGATAGCAACGCGGCCCACATGATGCGGGGCGCGACGAGCTCTTGGGGGGTCATGTCGTGAATTCCTGGGGCATTCGGATGGCTTGTCACTGACACGGAAGCGGAGAGTCTCAGAGAAGCCCGCCTTCGCGCCCTTCCTCATTCGACGACGATGAGCTCGACGCGGCGGTTCTGCTCGCGCCCCTCGGGCGTGGCGTTGTCAGCGATCGGAACTGCTTCGCCGAAGCCCTTGGCCTCGAGGCGGGTGGCATCGACGCCGCCACCGACGATGGCTTGCACCACCGCCTCGGCCCGGCGTTGGGACAGGGTGAAGTTGGTCTCGGCCTTGCCTTCGTCGTCGGTGTGACCCTCGACGCGCACCTTCTTCACCTCGGGATGCGCGACCAGCAGCGTGGCGACGCCCGCGAGCAGTTGGCGGCTGGCTTCGTCGAGCTCGGCGGTGGCCCGACGAAAGCGCACCTTTTCGTGCACGACGATGCGGTCGGCGACGACGGTGGGGGCGAGCGGTTCGAGGGGGGCCAGCGGGACTTCGACGGGGAGCTCGGCGGGCGGTGGCTCGACGATGGGCACAACGACTGTCTCGGTCACCGGAGCCACCGGGGGCTCGGGGACGGCGATGGGTTGCACGGGGGGTTCCTCGCGCGGCAGGGGCACGGCGACGGGCTCTGGACACACGACGGGCTCGGGTAGAACCGGGGGCGGCGAACGCTCGGACGCGCGCAAGCCGACGAAGACGCGCGCGTCGGGTACGCCGGCGCCGCCGACGACGCCGGTGCCGACGCCGACCAGCAGAGCCAGCGGCCCCCAGAGGCCGACGTGAGCGCCGACGTTGGCTTCGACAGGCGATCCCGAGCTCGTCCGCACGGCCTCGTCGAGGGGCAGCGACGCCGACAGCGACGCTTGCAGCTCGGTCGGCATCGCCAGCGCCAGCGTCCAGCCGACCCCCACTTGGGCGAAGACTTCGTCGTCGACGCTGAGGTTCTGCACCGCCGCGGCGTCGCGCACCCGCGCGCCCAGAGAGCCGGCCACGCGCAGTCCGCCGTCGAAATCGCGACCAACGAGAACCTGCGGCACAAAGGAGACCCCACGCTCCCCCGCCAGCGCCTGCTCCGTCGATGTCGGCAGCGTCACTGCGGACAACAGCGAGAGGTGCAAGCCGGCGTCGCGCTGGCGCAGGACCGCGATCTTCGGCGCCATCCGCAGATCACCGACACCGAAGGCGGCGGGGGCTGAGGCATCCGGCAGCGTCGACGTCTGGGCCACCATCGGCAGATCGAAGCCCAGCTCGACGGCGTCGAAGAGCGTGATCTGACCGACCACGCTGGTGGTGAAACGGTTCTCGATGATCGACTCGACCCGCTCGGTGCCCGAGCGCAAGACCAGCGGGTTCAGCGACCAGGCCTCGACGACGCCGACGTCCCAATCGAGGTGGCGGGGAACCACGGGTCCCTCGAGATCCAAGATGCCCTCGGTGTCGAGGGGCGGGCGCAGGCGGTCGGCGGGAAAGTTGCCCGCAGCCTCGGCCGTCGTCGTCGTCGCCAGCACCAGCGCTGCGGCCACAGGCAGCAGCCGGCGACCGCGTCGACGGGCCAAGAGCGCCAAGCCGACCAGCGCCAAGGCGAGGGGAGACGCCGAGGGCTCATCGGCGGAGGCACAAGAGAGGCCGCCGCCGAAGGCGGTCAGATCGTCGCTGACGCCGTCGCCATCCTTGTCGTCGTCGCAGGCGTCGCCGATGCCGTCGCCATCGGCGTCGCTCTGGTCGTCGCCCACGTCGACGCAGGCGTCGAGGCGGTCGGCCACGCCATCGGAGTCGGAGTCGCTGTCGTCTACGTCGAGCCAGTCCAGGGTACCGTCGCCGTCGCTGTCGCTGGTGGCTTCGAGCACGTCGGGCACGTCGTTGCCGTCGGCGTCGGCGTCGAGGTGGCTGGGCAGGCCGTCGCCGTCTTTGTCTTCGTCGCCCAGCGCAATCTCTTCGCGGGTCAAGATGCCGTCGCCGTCGTCGTCATCGTCGAGGGGATCGATGAGGCCGTCATCGTCGGTGTCGATGGTGCCTTCGTCGGGGTCGGCGATGCCATCGCCGTCACTGTCGGGCTCGGTCGGGCTCGTGCCGAGCAGAGCCTCGACGCCGTTTCCGAGTCCGTCGCCGTCGGCATCGCCGTCGGGACCGTCGTCGTCGTCAAAGTCGCGGCTGTTGGTGATGCCATCGGTGTCGCGGTCGCCCGTCCCTTCGGCCCGGTCCGTGCGGCCGTCGCTGTCGCTGTCGAGGTCCAGACGATCCTCGATCCCGTCGTCGTCGGCGTCTTTGTCGAGGTCGCTGTCTTCGAACTCGTCCGACAGTCCGTCATTGTCGCTGTCGACGTCGCGATCGTCGTCATCGCCGTCGCCGTCGGTGTCGACTCCGCGCTCGCGGGCGGTGGAAAGGCCGTCGCCGTCGTCGTCGTCGTCGAGGGAATCGATGAGGTCGTCATCGTCGAAGTCGCCGTTGCCTTCGATGTTGTCGTCGATGCCATCGTCGTCGCTGTCGCGGGACTGCGGGTCGGTGCCGGCGCTGCGCTCGGCGGCGTCGTCGATGCCGTCGCCGTCGGCGTCGAAGTCGCTGCCATCGTCGAGAGCATCGATCGCGTTGAGGATGCCGTCGCCGTCGTCGTCGCCCGTACCCTCGAGCAGATCCGAGCGCCCGTCGCCATCGCTGTCGACGTCGAGGTCGTCATCGGTGCCATCGCCGTCAGTGTCTCTGCCGGTTTCATCGGTGCTGGGGATGCCGTCGCCGTCATCGTCGTCGTCGAGGGCATCGATGAGCCCGTCGCCGTCGAGGTCTCCGCCCCCTTCGACGTCGTCGTTCTTGCCATCGGCGTCGGTGTCTCTTTCGCGCGGGTCGGTGCCGCGGTCGCGCTCGGCGGCGTCGGAGAGGCCATCACCGTCGGCGTCGAAGTCGCTGCCGTCGTCGTTGGGGTCGACCAGGTTCGCGCGGTCATCGCCGTCGACGTCGCCGAAGCCTTCTTCGCTGTCGGGCTTGCCGTCGGCGTCGCTGTCGGCGTCGAGCCAATCCGGCGCCTCGTCGCCGTCGGTGTCGGCCGCGCTCTCGCGGTGATCCTCGAACCCGTCGCCATCGCTGTCGGCGTCGCGCCAGGCCGGGAGGCCGTCGCCATCGACGTCCTCGAGAGCACCGGGCGTGCGCGCGAGCTCTTCGGCAGTGAGCAAGCTGTCGCCGTCGTCGTCGTCATCGAGGGGATCGATGGTGCCGTCGAGGTCGGTGTCGATGGTGCCTTCGATGTCGTCGGTGAGCCCGTCGCCATCGCTGTCGGGGTTGTCGATCAGCGTGCCGCCCTCGATCTCGATGCCATTGCTCAGGCCGTCGCCATCGCGGTCCGCGGCGGGGCCATCGAGGTCATCGCTGTCAATGAAGTCAGCCACGCCGTCACCGTCGACGTCTTCGCGTCCTTCATTCACATCGTCTGCACCGTCGTTGTCGCTGTCGGTCTCGAGGCGATCGGGGAAGTCATCGCCATCGGTGTCGCCCGGCTCCTCGGCCGAGGGAATGCCATCGCCGTCGTCGTCGTCGTCGATGATGTCGTCCTTGCCGTCCTGATCGGTGTCGCCATCGGCTTCGTCGCCATCGAGGACGCCGTCGTTGTCGCTGTCGCTGTCGATGGCGTCAGGCAAGCCGTCGCCGTCGCTGTCGATGCGGTCGCCGCGCTCATCGGCGTCGGGCACGCCGTCGTCATCGGAGTCGCCGTCGAAGGGGCTGGTGCCATTGCGACGTTCATCGCGGTTGCTGACGCCGTCGCTGTCGGTGTCGCCGTCGTCGCCGTCGTCGTTGGCCGCATCGAGATAGTCGACGACGCCATCGTCATCGCTGTCGAAGGCCGGTTCGTCTGCGTCCTCGCTGCCGTCGCCGTCGCTGTCGGTGTCGAGGAACGCGGGGAAGCCGTCGCCATCGACGTCATCGCTGATGCCGCTGCGGATGACATCTCGGCGCTCGGTGGCCGTGGGGATGCCGTCGCCGTCATCGTCGTCGTCGGCGCGGTCCTTGTCGCCGTCGCCATCGCTGTCACCGGCACCCTCTTGGCCATCGGTCAGACCGTCGTTGTCGGAGTCGGGGTCCATGACGTCGGGGAGGCCGTCGCCGTCGCTGTCCCCCGCTTCCTCATCATCGTCGTCGACGCCGTCGCCGTCGCCGTCGGCAGACACTGGCGAGCGGCCCACAGCGATTTCGTCGGCGTTGCTCATGCCGTCGCCGTCGTCGTCGCTGTCGGGACCGCTGTTGTCGATGGGATCGAAGAAGGCCGGGATGCCATCGGCGTCGCGATCGGTGACGCGCTCGGTGGCGTCCCTGCGGCCGTCGCCGTCGGTGTCTGTATCGAGCCACGCTGGGTCGCCATCCCCGTCGCTGTCGGCGCCAAAGAGCACAGCAGCGTCATGCTCGAGGCTGGTGGGCAGGCCGTCATCGTCGTCGTCGTCGTCGATGCGGTCATCGATGCCGTCGCCGTCGCTGTCGCCGACCTCGTCTTCGTCGCTGACCCCGTCGCCGTCGCTGTCGCGGTCGAGCGCGTCGATGACATCGTCGTCGTCGGTGTCGGCCTCGGCCTCGAGCGCATCGGGGTGGCCGTCGCCGTCGCTGTCTGCGTTGACGGGCGAGAGGCCCAGCGCGATCTCGATGTCGTTGGTCAGCCCGTCGCTGTCGTCGTCGTTGCCTGCGTCGCCGGCGGTCACGTCGAGATAGTTGGGGATGCCGTCGGTGTCGCCGTCGTCGCGGCCTTCGTCGGCGTCACGGATGCCATCGCCATCGCTGTCTTCATCCAAGGTGCTGTCGACGCCGTCGCCATCGAGATCGTCGCCGTAGAGCGCGCCGTCGGTGAGCTCGGTGGCGGTGAGGATCCCGTCGCCGTCGTCGTCGGTGTCTTGGGCGTCGAAGTCGCCATCGCGATCGCTGTCGACGGAGCCCTCGTCAGCATCGCTCTTGCCGTCGCCGTCGCTGTCGTCGTCGAGGTAGTCGGGCGCGTCGTCGCCATCGGTATCGCCGTCACCCTCCTGGAGGTCGCTGATGCGGTCGCCATCGGAGTCGTCGTCGAGTGCATCGGGCACGCCATCGTCGTCGCTGTCGACGATGTCTTCGTCACCGTCGCTGCGGCCGTCGTCGTCGGAATCGGTGTCATCGATGCTGGTGCCCAGCGCGACCTCGAGGCCGTTGACGAGCCCGTCGCCATCTTTGTCGCAGGGCGGGGCGTCGCGCGAGGGCACGCAGCCGTCGATGTCGTCGCGGTCGAATTCGTCCAAGGTCAGATCTTCATCGGCGTCGAGCAGGCTGGATTCCAGGGCGTCTATGGTGCCGTCTTGGTCGCCGTCGCCGGTCTCGGCGCCGTCTTCTTGGCCGTCGTTGTCGGTGTCGGCGTCAGCTTCAAGGGTGCCCAGCGCGCGCTCTGCGGCGTTGTCGAGGCCATCGTCGTCGCCGTCGCAACGGGGGGCCGTCAGGTCGGGCACGCAGGGGTCTTCGTCGTCGCCGTCGTTTTCGTCGTTGGCGCCATCGAGGTCGGCGTCGGCCAGGGTCGATTCCAGCACGTCGAGGTCGCCGTCGTCGTCGGTGTCGGTGTCGGCTTCGTCGCCATCATCTTCACCGTCGCCGTCGGTGTCGGGGGCGTTGGGATCGCTGCCACGCGACGCCTCGATGCCGTCGGGCACGCCGTCGACGTCGGAGTCGCACTGGCTGATGTTTGGGTTCGGCACGCAGACGTTGGTCTCGTCGCGGTCGGCCTCGGCGTTGGTGCCGTCGCCATCGGGGTCGGTGGCGTCGGACTCGAGGGCGTCGATGGTGCCGTCGCCGTCAGCGTCGCCCGCGCCCTCTTCGCCGTCTTCTTCGCCGTCGTTGTCGGTGTCGGCGTCGTCCTCGAGCGTGCGGCGCACCCGCTCGATGGCGTTGCTCAGTCCGTCCTCGTCTTGGTCACAAGGGTCGGCGATGAGGGCGGGAACGCAGGCGTCGTCGTCGGCGGCGTCGGCTTCGTTGCTGGTGTCGTCGTCGTCGTCGTCGAGCTCGTCGGACTCGAGGGCGTCGATGATGCCGTCACCGTCGGCGTCGCCAGCTCCTTCGGCGCCGTCGCCTTCGCCGTCGTCGTCAGTGTCTGGGTCATTGGTGAGGGTTCCGCGCACGATCTCGACGCTGTTGATGACGCCGTCGTTGTCGCGGTCGCAGGTCCCCGCCGTCAGCGAGGGAACGCAGGCGTCGTCGTTATCGGTGTCGAGCTCGTCGAAGACCAGATCGCCGTCGGTGTCGACCAAGCTGGAGTCGAGGGCGTCGATGATGCCGTCGCCGTCGGCGTCGGCGGTGCCTTCGGCTGCATCGTTGTCGCCGTCGTCGTCGGAATCGGCATCGCCCTCGAGCGTGCCGCGCAGCCTTTCGACGGCGTTGCTTAGACCATCGCCGTCGGCGTCGCAGGTGTCGGCGGCGAGGTCGGGGTCACAGGGATCGAGGGGATCGGACTCGCCCCCTTCGATGATGCCGTTGTTGTTCAGGTCCTCGCCGCTGGTGCAGACGTCGGGCACGGCGTTGCCACCGTCGCAGAACCCGTCGCCGTCGGAGTCGGGGTTGTTGGCCGCGGTGTCGCCGGGCAGACCGCTCTCTCGGGAGTCGCTCAGGCCATCGCCGTCGGTGTCTGGGTCGGCGACGAGGGTGACCGCGACGGTATCGACGTCGATGATGGCGACCGAGGTGTCGACGCTGAAGCCAGTATCGTCTTCGATCCGGACGTCGGCGTTGACCTGCAGGCGCAGCGAGCCGGACGACGTCGGCGTCACCTGCACCGTGAACACGCCCGGGGACTGCTCGGTGAATGTGCCGAAGCTGAGCGCCGACGTGCCAGCGTTGCCGAGGTCGTCGGCGCTGAAAGAGGCGGCGGCGATGTCGGCGCTGAAGCTGATCGTGTAGGTCAGGGTGTCGTTGACCAGCACGGCGTCGTCGGCGTCGCCGTCATTGATGCCGGTGGCGAGCAGGGACGGCTGCAAACCGAGCAGCGTGTTCAGGCCGTCGTCCACGTTCGCGCCGTTGGTGCCCAGCGAGGCGCCAGCGGCGACGCTGGCCTCTTGGCCAGGGACGACGAACAAGAAGGCGCGGGCAAGGGCGAGGGGAACACCCGCACCGTCGGTCTCGACGAAGTAGAACGCCTCCTGCACCTGTCCAGAGTTCCTGCGGCGCGACACCACGCCAGTGACGCTGCGGGCCACGCCGCCGCCGTCGCGAAAGCGGAAGGTGCCGCCCTGGTTGTTGCCGCCGGCGAAGGCCGGCAGGGAGGGATCGGTGGAGACGAAGCGGAAGTCGCTGCCCGCAAACACCGTCCCTTCCAGCAGGATCGAGTTGGTGTTCAGGTCATAAGACGTCGCCCCGCCGTCGCCGTCGTTGTCGTCGGCGGCCTTGTAGACCTGGGTGAACGACGCGGTCGCTGCCTGCGCACCCATGGGCGACAGCAGCACCACGGTGATCGACCACAGAGCCAGCGACCTGAGCATCGACGTGTCGGTGCCGAGCGTTCCTGTCGCGCTCCGGCCTTCGGCCCCCAAGCTGCATCCTCCGGCCTGCGCGCCGGGTCCTTTCGCCAGGCGGTGCATCCTGGTGGCAAGGGCATCGGTCCAGCGAGCGCTGCGCAGCGACATGAATTCCTCCGGAAACAATGAGGGACCGTGACACACGAGCGCACGGGCCTTCCACCTGCTGACCGCTCGCATGTGTGGAAGAGACCGACCCCGCGTCTCTAGCGCCCGAAGGCCGGGTGGCCGGTGAGGAAGGCACCGACGACGAGACTGTGTACGTCGTGTGTGCCCTCATAGGTATACACTGTTTCCAAGTTACACATGTGGCGCATCACCGGGTAGTCATCAGTGATGCCATTGGCGCCCAACAGCTCCCGACAGGTGCGAGCGATGCCCAGGCAGGTGCGCACGTTGTTCATCTTGCCGATGGAGATCTGCACGGGCTGCAGCTTGCCCTGCTCTTTGAGGCGGCCCATCCGCAGGCTCAGCAGCTTGGCCATCGAGAGGTCGACTGCCATGTTTGCGAGCTTTTCCTGCACCAATTGATGACCCGCGAGAGGACGGCCAAAAGAAGGGCGGTCGGCGACGAAGGCCAGGGTCGCGCTCAGGCAGGCATCGGCAGCACCCGTGACCCCCATGGCGATGCCGCTGCGGGCTTCGGCGAGACAGCTGAGGGCCGAGCCGAGGCCGCGGGTGCCAGGAAGCAGGGCATCAGCGCCGACGACGACGTCATCGAGGTGCAGCTCCGCGGTGTCGCTGCACCTGAAGCTCTGTTTGTGAACGATGGCGGTCTGGCTGAACCCCGGCGTGCCCTTTTGCACCAAGAAGCCACGGATGCTCTTGCCGTCGACGTCGGCGGCGGCGGTCTTGGCCCAGATGAGGGCGAGGTCGGCGCGGGTGCCGTTGGTGATCCAGCGCTTGGTGCCCGTGAGCTTCCAGCCGGCGCCCACCGGGGTGGCCAGGGTGCGAAGCGCGGCGGGATCGCTGCCGGCGTCGGGCTCCGTCAAACCGAAGCAGCCCACGACGCTGGCGTCGCGCAGCTGCGGCAACCAGCGGTCCTTCTGGGCTTCGCTGCCGAATTTCGAGAGGGGGAACATCACCAGCGACGTCTGCACGCTGGCGAAGCTGCGCAGCCCCGAGTCCGCGCGCTCGAGCTCGGCAAGCGCGAGCCAATAGGCCACCGGCGACAAGCCCGCGCAGCCGTGGGTCGACAAAGGCGCTCCCAAGAGACCGAGCTGGGCCAGCCCAGGCGCGAGCTGCCAGGGAAAACGGCCGTCGCGATAGGCCGCGGCCATCAGCGGCAGCACGTGGTCGTCGACGAAGCGCCGAGCACTTTCACGCACCGCGCGCTCGTCATCGCTGAGGGTGTCGTCGACGTCGAGCAGATCCAAAGGATGCGGCATGGCGCTCCATAGCGCGCTCCCCCCGATCCGTCGCGCAGGGTCGCTTCTCTGTGACTGCCCGCTTCAGCGTCACCAAGAAGCGACCCGAAGCGACCAACGACCCGTCGCGCAGGGTCGCTTCTCTGTGATCCCGCGTCCGCTTGATGTTCGACCGCGTTCCGAGATGGGAAAGACGCGGGATGATGCGCGTGAAGCGCGCCCCCGGAACGCGGAGTTGGTGGGGGGCCCCGCCGGCTCGGGGGGAGGTCTGCACCAGACCTCCCAGAAGAGCATCCCCGACGGCGATGAACGAGACCGCTCCGCGGTCGAAGTTCAGCGAGATCGGGGATGACTGCCCGCTTCAGCGTCACCAAGAAGCGACCCGAAGCGACCAACGACCCGTCGCGCAGGGTCGCTTCTTGGTGACGGCCTCCCTGCCCGAGGGGCCGACGGGCTGGGGCTGCACGCGCCGTCGCTGCCGTGACATCGTCCCGAAGAGGGCGCAGCCAAGAACGCGACAGCCTGGTTCATGCCCCACCGGCGGCAGCGCATCCGGAGCTACGCTCAACTGACCAACGGAGCCACTGATGACGCCGACTTCGCACCACCGCGTTCAGCTGGGGCTCGCGCTCCTCATCTTGGGGGGCTGCGGGTCCGTCGTTCCGGCGTCCATCGATCAAGGCAGCGAGGGCGAAGGCGAAGCAGACGACGACGGCAACAACGACGGTGATGACAACGATGACGACGACGGCAACAACGACGGCAACGGCGACGACGACGACGACGCCACCGACACCCTGGTGCCAGAGAGCTGCGACTCGGTCGGGGTGAGGGATTGCGTGGCCGTGACCCCGCGCCTCTGCGACGCCTCGGGCTTCTTTCAAATGCGCGATCCCTGTCCCTTTGGCTGCGTCGAGGGGTTGTGCACGGGCGAGTGCGTCCCGGGCTCCGTGGAGTGCGACGACGACGTTCCCCAGGCTTGTGACGTCGCCGGCGCGTGGGTGGCGGGCCAGTGCGCGACGGGCTGCTTCGAAGGCACCTGCCCAGAACTCTGCGCGACGAACTCCACGCGCTGCAGCGGGGACGCCCTCTTTTTCTGCGATGACAACGGCTCCTGGGGCAACGGCACCGGTTGCGCGCACGGCTGCGGCGGCGGCGCCTGCGAGGACCCTTGCCGCCAGGGGGCGCTGCGCTGTTTCGGCAAGATCCCCCAAACCTGCGATGGGGTCGGGGACTGGCAGGCGGGCGCGGCGTGCCCCTTCGAGTGTGTCAACGGCCGGTGTGAACAAGGAGGAGGCGAAGGAGAGGGAGGGGGAGCAGAGGGAGAGGGCGAAGGAGAAGGCGAGGGAGCAGAGGGAGAGGGCGAAGGAGAAGGCGAGGGAGCAGAGGGAGAGGGAGAGCCGCGCTGCGAAGTCGGGAGCAGGCAGTGCCTGGGGCTCACACCCCAAACCTGCAACGCCCAAGGTCGCTTCGTCGACGAAGCGCCGTGCCCCTTCGTGTGCACCGCGGGGAGCTGCACGGGCATCTGCGAGCCCAAAACACGGAGCTGCGTGGCGAACAAGGCCCAGCGCTGCGACGACGACGGCACCCTCATTGACGTCGCCTTGTGTCCCTTTGTCTGCAGCGGCGGGGTGTGCGACGGCGTCTGTCAGCCCGGCACCACCCAATGCAGCGGGAATTCCCTGCAGCTGTGCGACGTCAGCGGGCACTGGTTCGGCTGGGTGCAATGTGCCTTTGCCTGCGCAGAAACCTGCGTGGGGGAGTGCGTTCCCGGTGAGCGACGCTGTGAGGGCGCGGCTCCCGAGTGGTGCGACGACCGCGGGGAATGGGTGCTCGAGGAGACCTGTCCGTCGGGCGTGTGCAACGACGGCATCTGCACGGATCTGTGCACCCCGGGTTTGCGGGTCTGCGGCGGCGATCCGCCTGTCGAGTTGGAGCGTTGCGGCGAAGACGGTCAGCCGCTGAACGAAGGAAGCTGCCCCGACAACTGCACCGACGGCGTCTGCACCAGCGATTGCCTCCCGGGATTGACCCGCTGCGAAGGCAACACGACCCAAACGTGCTCCCAGGGGGGACGCTGGGACATCGGCACCACCTGTACGCACGGCTGCGCAGACGGCGCCTGCGAAGACACCTGCCTCGACGGCGACAGACGCTGCAGCGGAACCACACCGCAGCGCTGTGGGGCCAATGGCGATTGGGTCAGCGGTGTGCCCTGCTCGCAGGCCTGTGCCGACGGAACCTGCGTGATCGGGGAGTGCATCCCGCAAACGACCCGCTGCACCGGCCTGACACCCGAGACCTGCAGCGCCCGGGGCGAGTGGATCGCGGCGACGCCCTGCCCCTCGACGTGCACCCAAGGCAGCTGCACGGACCCCTGTGAGGCCGGCACCACACGCTGCGAAGGAGACGTCGCTCAGGCCTGCTCCTTTGGGCAGTGGCAGGACACAGAGGTGTGCAGCAATGGCTGCAGCGAAGGCAGCTGTGCGCCCCCCTGCACCCCAGGAGTCATGCAATGCAAGGATCAGACGCCGCAATTCTGCGATATTAATAGGCAATTGGAAGACGAAGCACCTTGCCCTTATGTGTGTGCAGGTGGCTCTTGCATCGGCGAGTGTCTTCCCGGCGCCCAGCGGTGCAGCGGGAAGAGGCCACAGATCTGTAGCTTGCAAGGAGAATGGGTGAGTCAAGTCTGCGATCGGTGTCCGGATTTTGAGTGCTTCAAGGGTTGCTCCTCAGGTGAATGCACCCAATGCAGGCCGGGGACGACCCGCTGCAACGGCACCGTCATCGAAGGCTGCGGCGAAGACGGCGACTGGGTGGGCTTGACCAGCTGCGACGACACCTGCGCCGAGGGCCGGTGTGAAGGAACGTGCGTGGAGGGCTCGAGGGACTGCAACGATGGTACGCCGAGAATCTGCACCGGAGGCGCCTGGGACGAGGGCGAACCCTGTGGCTTCGCCTGCAGCGAGGGGGAGTGCACGGGCGAGTGCTTCCCTGGGTCCGGCCTGTGCGCTGGGTCCACGCCGCAGACCTGCAACGAGGCGGGACAATGGGTCGCCGGGAGTCCCTGCCCCCTTGGGGTCTCCGTCTGCAGCGATGGCGTCTGTCGTTCCCCCGCGGTGTCGGGGGTCGTGCCCGACAGACGCCCTGCCGGTCGGCGGCCACCGAATTTCGTCGAGCTCAACGTCGGCGGCCAAGCGGGTTCCTGCGTCCTGAGCGACGGCGGCACGGTGTGGTGCTGGGGGACGGTGCAGCCGGGTCTGCCGACGGTCGCCGTCCAGTCCTTCCGGCCCAAACCCGTCGCCGAGTTCGGCAACTCCAACCTTGGATTTGCGGTGGGTGGGGATGGTGTCGGCATTGGATGCACCATCAGCAATGAGCACTATTTGTGGTGTTGGGGTCTAAACGACGTCGGGCAGCTGGGCGACGGCGGGAGGAGCGACGGCTACTTGCCCGTGCCCGTCAACAAGATCGACCTCTACAAGCGCACCAATTCCGTCGTCTCGGGCCAGAGTCACACCTGCGCCATCGACGCCGACGGCCGCGTGTACTGCTGGGGGCGCTTTGCCTGCGATGGGTCCAACGACCTCGTCCCCCGGCAGGTCCCTCTCGAGGGCGGAGCCACGGAGCTGGCAGCAGGGGCGGGCTACACCTGTGCGTTGAAAGGAGACGGCACCGTCTGGTGTTGGGGGGACAACAGCTTTGGCGTCTTGGGTGGCGGCGACGGCTTGAATTCCACCTGCGAGGACGCGCCGGTCCAGGTCGTTGTGATTGACAGCGCACCGCCGGTGTACTTGAGCGGCATCTCCCACCTCGCCCGCGGGTCGAAGGCCCAACATGCTTGCGCTGTGGCCAGCAACGGCACCTTCTGGTGCTGGGGCCTGGACTTCGACGGCCAGCTGGGCCCCGGTGGCGCGACGGGCTTCGCGGGCGTCGAGCGACACGCGGTGGCGGTCGGTGGTTTCAGCGGGAAGGCCGAGCAAGGGGCGGTGGGCAGCAACCACACCTGCGTCGTTGCCGGCGGCACCGTCTGGTGTTGGGGAGACAATTCCTTCGGGCAGCTGGGGCGGCCCGACCTCGAGCCCGAGCAACGGACGCCTCAACCCGTTGCCGGGCTCGGCGCCGCCAAACAGGTCGGTGCAGGGAACCTCTTCACCTGCGCCCTCCAAAGAGACGGGACCGTGTCTTGCTGGGGTCCATCCTGTTCCGGGGCTTTGGGCAACGGCGACCTCACCCACTGCGAGATCATCAGTCCGCCCATCCCTGTTGTCTTCGAGTAGGCGTCTGCGCCCCTGGACAGAGGCTATAAGGCGGACACACCCCGCCCGGAGCCTCCATGCCCGCACTCGACAGCAGCCTTCAGAACCTCAGCGTCTCGGAGATCGTGGCCAAGCACACCTTCGGCACCTGGCGTCCCCAAAAGGGCTGGAAGCCCATGCACGTGGTGCGCGCGGACGGCGTCTACTTCTGGGACGTCGCTGGCAAGCGCTATCTCGACATGTCGGCCCAGCTGATGTGCAGCAACCTTGGCCACCAAAACGAGGCCGTCGTCGAGGCCATCTGCCGCCAGGCGCGCGAGCTCTGCTTCGTCGCCCCCGGCCACGCGACCACGATCCGGGCGAAGCTCACCGAGAAGCTGCTCGGTGTGGTGCCCCAGGGACTCGAGAAATTCTTCTACGCGACCTCGGGCACCGAAGCGAACGAATGCGCCATCAAGATCGCACGCCTGATGACCGGAAAACGCAAGGTGATCGCCCGTTACAACAGCTATCATGGATCGACTGCGACGTCATCAGCATTGACCGGGGATTTCCGCCGCTGGTTCGCCGAACCGGTGGGGTGCGCCGTCGACGACGTCTTGCATGCTCCGGAGTGCAATCCCTACCGTCCCGAGCCTTTCAAGACTGCATCGGATGTGATCGACTACTACGATTATATGCTAAGTAACGAGGCTCATGTCGCCGCGATCATCGTCGAGCCGATCGTCGGCACCAACGGCATCCTCGTGCCCCCCGACGACTATTTCCCGCGCCTGCGCGCCCTGTGCGACCAGCACGGCATCCTGCTGATCGCCGACGAGGTCATGAGCGGCTGGGGGCGCACGGGAAAGTGGTTCGCCATCCAGCACTGGAACGTCACCCCCGACATCTTGGTGACGGCCAAGGGCGTGACGTCGGCGATGGCCCCGCTGGGCGTCGTCGCTGTCAACCGCAAGGTCGCCGACCATTTCGAGGACGGCTGGTTCGCGCACGGCCACACCTACGAGAGCCACGCCTTGACGCTTGCCCCCGCCGTCGCCGCCATCGATGAGTACCGGCGCCTCAACCTCATCGAGCGCTCGGCGCAGATGGAGAGCGTGTTCCGCCAGAAGCTCTCGGCCCTCAAAGATCGCCACCCCTCCGTCGGCGACGTCCGCGGCAAGGGCATGTTCTTCGCCGTCGAGCTCGTGAAGGATCGAAAGACCAAAGAGCCCTTTGGCACCTTCAAGGACAAATATGCCCGCAAGCCGATGGTCATCGATCAAGTGGTCGCCAAGCTCGCCGAGCAGAGCGTGAGCATGATCGGCTGGATGAGCCACCTCGTCATCGCTCCCCCCTTGATCTTGACCGAAGGCCAGCTCGATGACTGCGTTGCCGCCCTCGACGAAGCCCTGAAGATCACCGACGCCCTCGCCAAAGGCTGAGGAGGGGACAGGTCGTTGGTGCTTGGCCCCCAGCCCCAAGGCGCGTGGCCCACAGGCCGGGAGGGCGAGGGGTTCGCGCAGAGAATTCACCGACACGCGCAGCGCTGAATTCCACCGGTCCCGTCGTCCAATCTCTTGCGCCGCAGGGGGAACCTCTGCCACAACCACGGCGATGAACCGACCCGCCCTCGCCGTGGCCTTCACCGTCTTGACGTCGCTGGCGTCGACGACGTCGCTGGCTGCTGCTCCGGCTGCGGAAGAGCTGGGGCTCGAGCTGGTTCCCTACAGCAAGAAGCTCTCGGAGCGCCGCTACCAGAGCCAGCGCGACTACGAGGGCACGATCAAGTTCTTCAAGGACAAGTTCAAGGGTTGGAAGACGATCCGCTGGATGCGCGAGGTCAGCCTCCCCGCCGTCAAGTACATCCACCTCGAAAACAGCAACGACAAGGCAGCCTGGGAAGGCGTCAACATCTACCAGCTCAAGACCGGCGAAGTGCGCTTCTACGTCTTGAAGCGAGAGAGCTCCGCGACGTCGACGTCGACCAAAGCCGCCACCGGCGTCCCCGTCACCCAGACACCCTGAGATGGCAGTGCGGGTGCCCGTCGTCGTCCTCTTTTTCGGGGCGATGCTCGGGGCAGCGGTCGGCCTCTCAAGCTCCTTTGCCCTCTTTCCTCTGATCGCGCTGGGGCTGCTGCTGGGGGCAGCGGCGATGTTTGGGCGCACACCCGTGGGACGAGCCCTGAGCGTGCTGCTCGTCGTCGTCGTCGCTGCCGCCGTGTCGGGTCGAGCCCGCGTCGACCGCCAGCGCGCTGAGCTGCCGGTGGGCCCCGTGGTCGTCGAAGGGGTCGTCAGCGATGTTGGCTTCGGCGCCGAGGGCCTGCGCTTGGTCGTCGACGTCGATGCTCTCTTGGTCCCACCTCCCACCCGCTGGCAGGCGCAGGCGCTCCGCCTCGACGTTTCACTGCAAAACGCGCGCGTCGCGGCCGGGGATCGGATTCGCGTGCGGGGTGTGCTCCATGCGCCCGCCCCCGCCCTCTCGCCGGGCACCTTCGATGGTGAGGCCTGGGCCCTGGCCCGCGGCATCCAGGGACACACCAGCGTCGAAGACCCCAAAGACGTCGTCGTCGTCGCCCACGACGCTGCGCCCTTCTTCGTGGCTGCGCGCTTGCGTCTGCGCGAACGCTTGCTCGAGCAGCTGCCCCCCCGCTCGGCCGGGCTCTTGTTGGCCCTGCTCATCGGCGACACCTCCTTGTTCGAAGAAGAGCAGCGCGCCGCCTACCGCCACGTCGGCGCCGGCCACTTGCTCGCGGTGAGTGGCCTGCAGGTGACCTTGTTGGCGGTGTTGCTGCAGCGCCTGTGCAGCCTGGGAATCCTGCTCACGCCCTGGGGAAGGCGCGGACGCGGCTTCGTCGTCGGCGCCGTCGTCGCTGTGATCGCGGTGTGGGGCTTCGTCTGTTTGTGCGGCTTGCCGCCCTCGGCCGTGCGCGCGGGGGTCATGGCCACGCTCGTCGTCGTGGGTCAGTCGCTGGGACGGAGGGTCACGCTGCTCGACGTCCTGAGCGCGGCGGGCTTGCTGACGGTGTTGGCGTCGCCGGAGTCCATCCTCGACGCCGGCTTCCTGCTCTCCTACGCGGCCGTGTTGGGCCTGGCGTCGTCGTCGTCGTCAACCCCGTTTTGCCTCGAGAGCGTACCCTCGTTGTGGCAGCGCCTCCGCCCGGCCTTGGTCGCATCGCTGGTGGCTGGGCTGGCGACCTTGCCGCTTTCGGCTTGGCTTTTTGGCCAGGTGGCACCCGCCGGGCTGGTCGCCAACGTCGTCCTGGTGCCGGTCGCCGGCGCCTTGCAGCTGCCCGCGCTCCTCGGGGGTGCGTTGGGTGCGGTCTTCGACTTGCCCTGGTTATCCAACATCGGGGCCCAAGCGGCCCTCTTGCTCGAAGCGCTCGTCTATGGCCTGGCCAGCGTCTTGCCCGGCGTGCGCACCATCGACGCGCCCAGCGCGCTGACCGCCGCCGTGTTGACGACGACGTCGTTGTCGACGGCCGCGCTGCTGATCGCTGGTCGTGGCAAAGCTGGGGCCGCCGGCGTCGTCGTCATCGGGGCGGTGCTCTGGCTCTCGATCCGCGAGCCCACGGGGATGCGCGTGACCTTCCTGCCCGTGGGACAGGGCGACAGCGCGGTGATCGAGCTCCCCGATGGATCGGTCTTCGTCATCGACGGCGGCGGCCGCGTGCCCTTTGATCCCGATCTCGATGAGGCCGATCGCGCGGCGGTGTTGGCCGAGAGCGGCACCCGCGTCGTCGTCCCATTCTTGCAGCGACGGGGCATCGATCGCGTCGATGTGATGGTGCTCTCCCACCCTCACCCCGACCACGCGGGCGGACTGCGCGCCGTCGTCGACGCCGTCGCCGTGGACCGGCTCTGGTGGGCGGGCGATACAGCGGGAGCGTTGGTGGCCCCCTTGCTGGCCAAGGTGCCGGAGGTGAAGAGCACGCCGGCGTTGCTGGGTCGCTCCCAATTTGGCGATGTCACCGTCGATGTTCTCGCGCCCTCCCCCCAAGAAGGCACGCCGACCTATTCCGAGCTCGGCGCCAACGACAACTCGCTGGTGCTGCGCTTCTGCCTGCACGGTGGCTGCGTGCTTTTCCCCGGCGACATCGAGCGCTTTGGCGAAGAGCTGCTGCTCTCGAGCACCGCACCCGAGCACCTGCGGGCAGCGGTGGTGAAGGCGCCACACCATGGATCGAAGACGTCGTCGTCAGCGGCTCTGATCGCCGCCACCCAGGCCCGCGACGTGGTGCTGTGCACGGGCCGCTTCAACACCTTTGGCTTCCCCGACGCCGACGTCGTCAGCCGCTGGCAGGCAGCGGGTGCTCGCACCTGGGACACCGCCGAAAACGGCGAAGTCACCTTCTGGATCGACGGCGACGACGTCAGCGTCCGGCCCTTTCGCTGAGGCTGCTGGGCTGTTCGTCCGCGGCCGGCGCGACCCAAACGTTGACGACACCGAGAACCTTCTCCTAGGTTGACGCCGCTCGAACACCGGGCGGGAGGCAACCGTGGCCGACAAAGCACCGCCCTGTGTCATCGGTCGAGGCATCACCATCAAAGGGAACCTCGCCGGCAGCGAAGAGCTCGTCATCGAAGGCAACGTCGAAGGCCACATCGTTCTCAAAGAGCACCTGACCATCAAAGAGACCGGGCGCATCACCGCCGACATCGAGGTGCACTCCCTCTTGGTGCTTGGGGCCGTCAGCGGCAACATCGACGCCCAAGACCTCGTCTCTCTCTCGGCCGAGGCCAGCGTCGTCGCCGACATCCGCGCCCCTCGCGTGGTCATCGAAGACGGCGCCCGCTTCAAAGGGCGCATCGAGATGGACGTCGAGCTTCCCCCCGGCATCTAGGCTCTCTGCCCCCTGCTTGCGCAGTCGTCGACGCGATGGCTTGCCCTTCACCGACCAGACCCGACAAGGAAACACATGGCCAACACCGTCATCGGCAACACCATCGTCATCGACGGCGAGATCACCGGCGATGAAGACCTCACGATTCGCGGCACCGTGAAAGGCAAGATCAGCCTCTCGGCCAGCCTCTTCGTCGAAAACAGCGGCGTCGTCGAAGCCGACATCGAGACCAAGCACGTCGAGGTCTCGGGCAACGTCACCGGCAACATCACGGCCAACGAGAAGGTCGAGCTCAAGACCGACGGTCGCATGGTGGGGGACATCAAGGCGCCCCGAATCCTGATCGCCGACGGCGCCGTCTTCAAGGGCAACGTCGACATGGAGCGCTGAAGATGGCCACGCAGAAGACCAACCCTGGCCTCGAGTCCAACTTGACCATCATCGGCGACTCCGTGCGCGTGCAGGGCAACCTGTCGGGTGACGAGGACCTCCACGTCTTGGGTCGCGTCGACGGCCGCATCGACCTGCAGCGCACCCTGGTGGTCGCGCCTTCGGGGATCGTCAAGGCCGAGGTGAATGTGAAAAACGCCGTCGTCAGCGGCGTCGTCGTCGGCAACATCCACGCGAGCGAGTCCATCGAGATCACGCGCGAGGGCCGCATGGTCGGCGACATCTATGCGCCGCGCGTCATCATCGTCGACGGCGCGAGCTTTCGCGGCAGCGTCGACATGGGCGACATCGCCAACATGCCTGTGCGCAAGCCCGGCTCGGAACGCCCACGCGCCACCCCGGCCGCTGCCCCAGCGCGTCCGACCCCCGTCCGTACTCCCGCGCCGGCGCCTGCCCGCGCGCCGGCGAGCCGGCCCGCTGCGGCGCCGCCGGCACCACCGCCCGTTGCCAAGGTCGCCCCGGCACCATCACCACCGGCACCGCAGCTC
>JAHFED010000081.1 GCA_023248635.1 Myxococcales bacterium | reverse complement strand
CGTGACCCAGACCCTGCGCCGCCAAGGGGCTCGCCTGCTGGGCTTCCTCGTCGACAGCCTTCAAGCTTGCCTCGTGCCTTCAGCAGCGCCGCGACTTCTTCCAAGCCGCTGAACGGTTACAGAGGGAGCGGGAGACGGCGATCTCCGACTCGTCGACGGTCGGCTGGAGATCTCCTTCCAGGGTGAATTTGGAACGATCTGTAACGATATTTTTGACGAATTAGGTAGCGAAGCAGCCAATGTTGCGTGTCGCCAACTTGGTTTTGTTGGTGGGCTGCTCATCAATAATGTTCCACCCGGAAGCGGGCGAATTTGGCTTGATGACGTTTCCTGCTCCGGCGATGAAGCCCGCATTGTGGACTGCGGTCACGCCGGCGTGGGTCGGCACGACTGCAGCCACCTCGAAGACGTCGGGGTGCAGTGCTTCGCCGAAGGCGAAGCACTCCCGGCAGACGGCGATCTCCGACTCGTCGACGGTCGGCTGGAGATCTCCTTCCAGGGTGAATTTGGAACGATCTGTGACGACGTTTTTGATGAATTCGGTAATGAAGCAGCCAATGTTGCGTGTCGCCAACTTGGTTTTGTTCGTGGGTCCGTCATCGATCCTCCACCCGGAAGCGGGCAAATTTGGCTTGATGACGTTGCCTGCTCTGGCGATGAAGCCAGCATTGTGGACTGCAGTCACGCCGGCGTGGGTCTGCACAACTGCAGCCACGTCGAAGACGTCGGGGTGCAGTGCTTCGATGCGGAACGCGAAAGCGAAGGCGAAGACGGCGAGCTCCGACTCGTCGACGGTCGGCTGGAGATCTCCTTCCAGGGTGAATTTGGAACGATCTGTGACGATGTTTTTGACGCATTCGGTAATGAAGCAGCCAATGTTGCGTGTCGCCAACTTGGTTTTGTTCGCGGGTCCGTCATCGATCCTCCACCCGGAAGCGGGCAAATTTGGCTTGATGACGTTTCCTGCACTGGCGATGAAGCCAGCATCGTGGACTGCAGTCACGCCGGCGTGGGTCGGAACGACTGCAGCCACCTCGAAGACGTCGGGGTGCAGTGCTTCGGTGCGCAAGGGGAGGCTTGCGAAGTCGATGCCGATGTCTCCACCTTCATCGATCGCGGCTCCGTCTTTGGGAGCACCGTCGATGCCGGAAACGAACTGGACGCCGACTGCGGCGGGCAGAACGCAGAAGAAGCCGTTTACGCATTGACGCCGACGGAGGATGGGGAATTGACGCTCCGCGTGGATCCCAGCGCGGGATTTTTCCCGGTCGTCTACGTCCGAACCAGCTGCTCTGCTGGTGCGCTGGACGCTATCTGCACCGACAGCGGACTTCAGTCCCTCGAATTTTTCGCGGAAGCCGGCATCACCAACTATGTCGTCATCGACGGCGCTGGGGAGAGCTCCGGCAGCTTCGAACTGACGATCTTGCGCTTCGGCGCAAGCTGCAACAACGGTGCGCAAGACAACGACGAGACGGATGTTGATTGCGGCGGCAGTTGCGGAACGTGCGCAGCAGCAGAGGGAGAGGGAGAGGGAGAGGGAGAGGGAGAGGGAGAGGGACTCGATAGCGATGACGACGGCGTCTCCGATCTCGTCGAGGGCACTGCCGACTCCGACGGAGACGGCCTCGTCGATGCGCTCGATCCCGACGACGACGACGACGGCATCCCGACCGCGGAAGAGGTGGGTGGCGGAGCTGTCGACAGCGATGACGACGGCGTCTCCGATCTCGTCGAGGGCACTGCCGACTCCGACGGAGACGGCCTCGTCGATGCGCTCGATCCCGACGACGACGACGACGGCATCCCGACCGCGGAAGAGGTAGCAGGCGACGACGACGGCGACGGCGTCCCCAATTACCTCGATGCCGACGAGCGCGATGTGGGTGAAGGCGAAGAAGACGGCGAGTCTGAGGGCGACGGGCCGGACGCCAGCTTGAAGTTGGGATGTACCGGCTGCGCTGGCGGTGGCGGTGGGAGCCCCTTCGCCCTGGCGCTCCTCGGTCTGTGCCTGGTCATGCGCCGCAATCGTGTTGCCGCTCCGCCGAGGCCCGGACGCGCGCGTTTGACGTCCAGCCCCTCCTACTCGAGTTGAGGTTGGCGGGGCCGCCGTCGCTGGAGTTGATCGAGTTGCGCAACGGGTTCGCCGGGATCTGGAGGAGGACAGAGACTGTGTCTTCGTCGCCAGCTCCAGGTTCCCATCCCGGTCGATCTCCGAGCTTCGGCGCGAGTTCCCGTGTCCTCGTGGGCACGGCGAGCATCGGCCCCAGCTTCATCCAGACCGGCCGCGTGCGGCGGAGGCCTGCGCCTGATCCACACCGGTGATTCTTGCCGTCACTGTTCGCGCCGCCGGGGCGAAGGCGATGACGGCAGTTCGAAAATCATCTACCCGGGCGCGCGACAACGAGAAAACGGGACCTTCGCGGTCCCGTTTTTCTTGGGCCGGGCCTGCTCTCGTGGGCGACTCGGCTATGGTCGAGCGGTGCGTTTGCAACAGCTCATCGACGCGCTGGCGGCCGGGGGCGTCGACCGCGACGACGTCACGGTCGCGAACCTCGAGCGCGACCTGAGCGCGGTGCTCAGGCGGCTTCACGCCGGCGAGTATGCCCGCACCGATTTCGTCGAGCGCAATGTCTTCGATGTGCCGCGGCGGACCCGCGAGTTCTTCAGCTACATGGAAGGCTATCTGCGGCTCGCGGGTCGCTGGATCGAGGCCCTCGACGGCTTTCCGATCTCGGAGCTCGACGACGTCGTGGACTTGTGTCCCGGTTGGGCACCGAAGATCGAGCTGGCGCTCTTGCGCACGGGCTTTCGCGGCACCGTCGTCGTCGTCGACACCGACGCCCGGGCGCTGGCCGCCCTGAGCTCGCTCATCGCCGGCTTCGCGCCGCCCTTCACCATGGCTGCCGAGTGCGCCGATTTCTTCGCGCCCCCCGCACGGAGGTTTCGATGCGCCGTCGCGAATCACGTCGTCGACGACCTCATCCTCTCACGCTTCGCACCAGAGCCGTCGTCGAGCTTGTACGAAGACGAGGGGGCGTTGGTCGCCGCCTGGCTCAAGATCGCTGAGCGAGCCGACGAGGTCGTTGCCGGTTTTCCAGCGGAGCTCGCCGAGGCGTTTTCGCGATGGGTGGCGCCCGACGGATGGCTCTTGCTCTCGCATTACGACAGCTTTGTCGACGAGCTCCTCGGCTCGCCGGTTCGCGCGCTCGTCGACCAGGTGTTCCGCGCCACCGTGTCCGCGCTCGTCGAGCGGGGCTTCGTCGTCGAGCGCGAAGCCCCCGCGGGCTACGTGCGGCTGAAGCTCAAGCAGCGATAACGCGGAGCCGCTCGGATTTTGGCTTCTCGCTCTCTTGCACCTCGAGCCGGAAGGCCTCGAGCGCCTGACCGCAGGCGACCTGGTATTTGATTTCTTCATCGATGGCCGGGGCGTAGGAGTAGACGATGCCGAGCTTCTCGATGTCGTCGATGATGCCGCGGAGTTTCTCGCTGCTCATCGGACGCTTGTGGAGCACATCGTCGCTCCGCAGCATGCCCTCGAAGCCGTGCTCTTCGGACTTCTGCACCACGTTCCACGGCGACAGGCGCAACCAGATGTCCTTGGGATCAAAATGCTCGAGCAACGACGCGAAGTCGTATGTGAAGCCGTCGAACAAGATCACGTTCAGCGATGTCTTGCGCTCGGTGTGTTTGGCCCAGGCGCGCACGGATTCTCCGATCTGCGGAATCGACATCATCTTGGTGCCGATCTCTCCGTCGAAGAGCCAGCGTCGCTCGCTGTCGCTGGTCGAATGCAGGCTGAACTGCATGTCGACATAGGGGATGACATCGGGGCTCTGGAGGAAGGTGTCGACGCCCTTCTGGAAGCCGCTCGTGCTCATGCCAACGATGATGTGCGGCCAACGACGAATCAGCTCCTTGACCGAGGCGACGACGTTGTCGGCGTTCAACATGGGCTCGCCCATGCGTGTGTAGAGCACGCGGAATTCGTGCGCGTTGGCGGGGTCTGCATCGCGGCCGAGCGCCACGCCGTTGTCCACCATTGCCAGCACCTGGCCAACAATCTCGGTCGAGGTAAGCTTGCGCTTGAACGTCCTCGATGACGCGCAGAAACGGCAGCCCACCGGGCATCCCGCCATCGTGCAGATCGTCATCACGCGCTTGTTGTGATCCGAGGGTGCGTCGAAGTCGGCGAAGCGATAAGGGCGGGTACCGTAGGCGCGCTCACGGGCCATGAACACATCGCCAGCCTCGAGGAGATTCCCGTCTTCGAGCTCAAAGAGGTAGGTCTGGCCGCACGGAATGTCGAGGCGCTTCTTGACTTTCATGGGCGCGATGGTGCCAAAGCGTGGGGCGCGGTGCTACTTAGATTCGCATGGGACAGCGCCAAGGAAGTGACCTGCTCCTCTTTCTTGAGAGCCGGCTGCTGAGCGATCGGCAGCTGCCCGGCTTTTCGGGCACGGTCGCCATCGGTGTGCGTTCCGCTGGGTCAGCGCCGCTGTGGTGGAACGCCAGCTTCGGGGCAACGGCGGAGCACGGCATCGCCGCCGCGCGCGCAGGCGATCCCGACGTCGAAATCCTCCTCGACGACGAAGAAGCTGTCGCCGTTCTCGAGGGCAATGCGTCCGGTATCGACCCTGACCGCGTCGTCGGCGATCGTTCCCTGCTGCGACGCTTTTTGCAGCGTTATCTGCACGTGACCAACACGCTCGATATTCGACTCAACCGCTGAGGTGGTGACCATGACGTCCATTGGCTTTCGAAATCCTGGCTTCCAAATTCCCAGCGCGAGTGTCGACGTCGCCGCCAAGAAATTCTCGAGCGAAGACTGGGCGAAGAACTTTTCTGCGGCCATCACGGGAGCGACCACCAACGGCAAGGTCGACGGCGCAGCCCTCGCCGCCAGCGGGCTCATCGATCAGCTCGACAACGCACCGCCCGAGACGCGCTTTCAGCTCGTGCTCGACACCTTGTTGGCCCATCAGAGCGTCGGCGGGCGGGCGGCCGACGTCGTCGCCGAGCTCATTGCCAAACGCTACGAGCAACCCGTCGCGCAGGTGCGGGCCAATGTTTTCACACGGCTCGAAGTGCTCTGCAAAGAGCCCGTGCGCGACCTCAACCACATTTCAAAGATCGAAACCAAGGTCCTCATCGCTGGGAAGACCACCGTGGAGCTTGCGGGCGCGGACATGAGCAAGCTCACCGGCGTCGACGTCATCTGCATCCCCGGTCATCGCGCCAACGCTGCCAATGGTGGTGGTGCCCGCGGTGGTGTCGAGCTGGCCTTCATGAACCGGGCGCAGCAGCTTGGCGACGTCAAGATGCAGGAAGCCATCAACAGCTTCGAGAAGATGCGTGGCGAGAACGTGCTCCAGCCCGGCGCCACCATCGCGGTGCCCAGCGGCACGAGCCGATCGGTCTCATCGGCGGCCTTCGTCATGGGCGCATCGGTGCCCCCGCCGTCGGTGCAGGCGAACAACGCCGGACTTGGCGCCGCGCATCTCGCCCACGTCCTAAAGAGCTACCTCGACGACGCCGTCACCCGTGGCCTCGACATGGGCGGTCGCAAGCCCAGCGAGAAGAATCCGCCGACCATCGTGCTCACCGCGATGTGCATCGGTGTCGAGCGTGCGTTGTCAGCCGAAGCCGCCGGCGGCGTGTACAAAGACGTCTTGTCTGACTGGGCCAAAGACCATCCCGGTGTGCGCGTCGTCGTCACGGTGTTGAACCCGGCAACGCGCGCCGCATTCGAGGCAGGCTTCGCCGGCAACGCTGCTGCCAGCGCGTCGGCGACCAAGACACCTGATCGGCTCCTCGACGACGTTGTCGCGGGTCTCGGTGTCGCGAGCCTGGGCAACAGCGGAACGACATTGAACGCGGCGAGCGTCGGCGCTGGGCTCGACACGGCATTGAAATCGCTCGCGAGCGCCATGCCCGCGCGGCCGAGCGCAGACGCCTACGACTTCGTCGCGGATTTCAAAGGGCGACCGCAGATGGAAGCTGCCTGGCAGATGCACCGCTTCGTCACGGTGCCCGCTTTCGCGAGCGCACTCGGCGGCGGATCCACGGCCGACACCATGAAGACCCTGCTGGATGTTCTCGCGGGCAAGAAGAAGGCGCCCAATGCCGAGCTCGCGGGTCTGCGTGACGAGGTCATCCGCGAGGTGCTCGCCCATCCCGAGTTCAAAGACGTCGTCGTACGTGGTTTTCAGCGAGGTGACGTCGGCAAAGCCCATCAATTCGGCGGCGCCGAGAAGCTCCCCGAGGTGTTGAGCCTCGCTGTCGCGAAGGTCTTGCGCAGCCACCGCACGGACGCGCTCGACACCGTC
Source organism: Myxococcales bacterium (assembly GCA_023248635.1). Classification (GTDB taxonomy): domain Bacteria; phylum Myxococcota; class UBA727; order UBA727; family VGSZ01; genus VGSZ01. The sequence goes on along the minus strand of JAHFED010000081.1, from coordinate 15,357 downwards.
GTCGCCGAGCACAAGGCCGCCATGGCGGACCTCAGCAAGCAGATGAACGACTCCATCGCCGCCCTGGAGCTGAAGATGAAGAACACGCCCGACGCCGGCCAGATTGGCCTCTTGCGCGCGAAGCTCGCGGCGGCCGAGGCCGGCACCGCGGAGGTTGGGGTGTTGCGCACGGAACTCCGCGGGCTCTCGACCAAGAACGTCAAGCTCGAAGGCGAAGTGCGCCGCCTCGAGGATGCGCTCGCACGCCAGCAGTCGTTGACGACGAGCTACCAGAGCCGGGTGGCATCGAGCAGCTCCTCGTCGTGAAGGCGAGCGAGCGCGAGCTCATGGTGAACCCGCGTTTTCTGGCGAGGGAGCTCGAGGCGCGAGGGGTCGACGTCGAAGTCTTCGACATTCAAGAGCAGGTGCTCTGCGCGCGCAAAGGCGCCCACACCGAGATGTTCACCGACGTGTTGTGTCGCCTGCTGTCGGCGCCCGCGTCGTTGCTGGCTGCCGACAAGATGCTCACGAAGCGCTTGCTCTCGAGCGCGGGCTTTTCGACGCCACCAGGAAATCGATTTGCCGCCGTCGACGTGCACGCGGCGCTCGAATGCGCGGCGCGCCTCGGATTCCCTGTCGTCTTGAAACCGCTCAAAGAGCGCCAGGGGTGGGGCGTGGAGACCGACATCGACGACGTCGGTGCGCTCGAAGCCGCCATCGAGCGCGTGTGCCGGCCCAGCGGGGGATCGAGGCGCAGCACCTTCCTCCTCGAGAAACAGGTCGGCGGCGTCGAAGTGCGTGTCTTCGTCGCCCAGAGCGGCGCCTGGGCAGCTGTGCGTCGTCAGCCTGCGTCCGTGCTCGGCGATGGAGCCTCGTCGATCCTCGAGCTCGCCGAACGAGAGAGCGCTGCACGCTCCAACCCCCGCGCGACTTGCCTGGGGCCAATCGACGTCGACGACGCTGCGATCCGTTTTCTGCGCGCCAGCGGAAGAAGTCCCTTCTCCGTCCCCAGCGCTGGCGAGCGCGTGTTCGTGCTCGGCCACGTCGACGGCAGCGCCGCATCCGTCGACGATGTCAGCGACGAGCTGCATCCGAGCGTGGCCGAGATCTGTTGGCGCGCGCTCGAGGCCTTTCCCGGCCTGCCCTACGCGGGCTTCGACGTCAGGCTCTATCGCGGGATCGATGAGCCGGTCGCTCCTCACACCTATTCGATCCTTGAGGTCAACACCACGCCCGCGCTCGGTCTTCACCTTGCCCCTGGCACAGGACGCCCGCGCAACGTCGTCGGCGCCGTCGTCGACCTGATCTTTCCCGAGACGGCGACCGAGGCGGCGAAGGGCTTGCGGCGCATCCAATGAGCTCGCTCGCGGTCGACGGAGCAGTGCGGGAGAATTTTCTCACGAGGGGTTTCACTCGCACCGCGGCGTTCCTGCCGCCGCACCGTTGCCGCGAGCTCGCAGCGATGGCAGCCGAGCATTACGCGCGCCTCGACGACGACGACCGGGCCGCCCGCCGTTCGCCGGGGAGCTTGATCTCATTTTGGGAGGACCCGCGCTTCGCCGACGTCATCGCTTGGACCACACCTCGCGAGCTCATCGGCAACGTCCTCGGCGAGCCCTCGTTTTCCAACGGCTACGTCGTGTCCAAGCCGGCGCGCTCACCGCCGACGTTCTGGCATCAGGATTGGTGGGGCTGGAACGACGCCGCGAGCTATCACCCCCTGCCTCACCAAGTGGGTGCCCTGGTGTATCTGGTCGACACCAGCTGCGAAAACGGCTGCCTACGCGTGGTGCCGGGATCGCATCGACGACGTCATCCCTTGCATCGAGGCCTTGACGAGGACCAGGTGCGAGAACTGCGTCGCTGTCAAGATCCCACCGCGCCCGAGCATGGGATTGCCCGAGGCGAGCAGGACGTCATCGCGCGGGCAGGCGAACTGATCCTCATCGACGCGCGGGTCCTGCACGCCGCGCACGCCAACCAAACGGCCCGCGCGCGACCGGCAATGTTGATCTGGTACGCCGTCGACCTGCATCTGTGGTCCGATGCTCTGCGGACGCGACTGCCCAACGTGCGCGTGCCGTCGACGTGGCCTGAGGAAACGCGCGCGCGCCTCTCGCCCCTGCTTACCGGCGTTGGCGGCGTCGACCAACGGGCGCCCCTGCTTTATGGGCTCAACCCCGACGAGCGCCTTACTTGAAGCAGACCGCAAGATGCGCGCAAGACGCGCACGCCCTCTTCGCCACGCCGAGTGCGTCGTGGGCCGCCACGTCCTGCAGGATGCTCTCGAAGGGCGCACCGCCGACCTTACACTGGGCCGTGATCTCGATGAGAGATCGCCTATCGACGATGTCTTCGGCGCTGAGCTCCTCGGTACGGTAGTTGAGCTCAGACGGACCGTCGGCTTGGGCGCGCAGGAGGCTCGCGAAATCAGAAATCGTCGTCGTAACGCCGAGTCTCTCGGGCCGATCGAAAAGCATGGATCCCGGCTCGATGTCGATGATGCCAGCGTGGATCCAAAAGCGCGGGTGGGCTCGCTTGATCGCACGAACCAAAGTTAATGTTGCCGCGAGATCCTCGCGCATTTCACGTGGTAATCCTGCGGCGAAATAGAGGCTGCAGCGCAGCCCCAATTCGTCGATGAGCTGCAGTCGGTCGAGCAATTCGTCGTTGGAATAATAGAAGGTGCGCAGCTTCCGTCGCAGCGTGTCGCTGCCCGTCTCGGGCGAGATGTTGAGCGACGAGCCAGGCCCGAAAGTGGCGGCGAACGAGCGCACAAGCTCGACGGACGGAAGACCGAAGCAGTCGAATACCAGGTCCAGTGACTGAGCACCTGCGCCGGGCCCGAGGCCCCGCTGCCGCAGCTCGGCGAAGAGGTCGACGTAGTACGACGACGACGGATCCGGATCGAAGCACGCGTTCCACTGGTCCACACCCTTCGCCTTGATCTGTACGAGCTGGTCGGCGACGTGGTCGATGGGAAAAAACTCGACGCGATCGCGGCGCTCGTATTTCTTCTGTGAGGCGCGGGCGCCTGCGCAGTAGGAACACGTGGCCCCGCAGCCACGGCCCGGGCTGAAATAGAAGACGCGAGAATTGGCGGGACCGACCTCGTCCATGCGCAACTGCAACACTTGATCGTGGTGGTCGATGAGATCGAAGCGCACGAACGAAATCGCCCGCGCCTCTTGTGCGGACAGCTGCCAGCGCGCCTCGTTCTCGACGACGACGCCATTGCTTCGCCAGACGAGATTGGGAATGGCGTCGAGCGGCGAGCCGTGCTGGAGCGCGTTCATCAGCTCGAGCAGCGGCCGCTCGGCATCTCCGTGCACCACAAAGGCGACCTCGGGCATGGTGCTGAGGATTTCGACTGCGAAGCGCGATGCCGTGAAGCCGCCGAGGACGATGGGGACGTCGGGCAGAGCGGCATGGACCTCGCGGATCGCGCGCACCGTGTCAGTGGCTTGTTGGTGCCAGCTCAGCGCAAAACCGACGAGCTTCGGAGCGCGCCTCTTCAGATGCTCGCCGAGATCGAAGCGCTCATCGAGCGAGATCTCGACACCGGTGTGCAGCACCCGCGTCGCATGGCCGTTTCGATCGAGGTGATCGGCGATGGCGATGAGCCCCGTCGGCATCAGCAAGACGCGGGGGAGCACGTCTGCCGAGCGTGGAACGTGCACCAAGATGACGTCGTCGGTGCTCACACGGGCTCGTGGAGTCGGACGATCTCGCGACCGTCGATGAGCGTCTCGGAGGAGTCATAGCGGCGGGCGAGATCGAGCACCAGGCAGCGCTTGTCGGCGTGGGCCGCGCCAAAAATGACGGGACACATCCACCCATCGCCGCGGGCGAATCCTGCAGCGTGCTCGTCGTGGCCATGAATGAGGAGAGAAGGGCCATCGCCAAGTCCAGCCAACCAGCGTCGCACCTCGCCGGCGGGTCTGGGTCCGGTGGTGCGAAGCAGCGACGTCAATACCTGGGCTCGCTGAGGATCGTTGCGCGTCGGGTCGAGCGAAATCGCCTCGAGGTCGGCGGCGGACAAGATCACATCGGGGACGGCATGGCAGAGTACGAGCCCGCTCGGTGACGACGCCAGCAGCGGTGCACGGGCGAACAAGGTGTAGAGGCGGCCACGCCCTTCGTCGTCGAGAAGATCATCGAGACGTTCGACCTCGTCTGGCCAAAAGCGCCGCGGATGAGGCCCGCCGAGGTGGCCGTGCTCGTGGGCACCGAGCAGGAGATGAACGCGTCCACGATGGGTGCTCTCGACGTGGTGCAGCTCGTCGATGATTGCCGCCGAGGCGTCGTCGTAGTCGCACCAGGCCGGGAGGCGCTGCCGCGCTCCAGGGTCAGGGCCGTGGACGTTGTCTCCGAGAGCGACCCAGTGGACTTCACTCTCGGTGCGCTCGGCGCAAAGTGCTTCAAAGCGCCGTCGCAGTGCGCGCAGGTCGTCGAGATTGCCGTGCAGGTCCGTCGACACCAGCAGGGTGCCCCGACTGGGGAGCCGACGAAGGCGTGGTGCTGGGACGAGGACATGTGCGGGCGCCCGGGAGCGGGCTCGCTCGCGCTCATGCTGGGAGCTCAGGGGCAAGGCCCCGGACCAAGGGCCCCGAGGGACGATGCGTGACTGTGATGCAGGAGAGGCGATGCACTCCAGCGTCGACTGGCCCAGCAGCAGCGCGCGCGCGACGCCGGCCCGGATGGTGGCCCTGGTCGCCTGGACGTCGTGCAGCCGCCCGTGCTCGAGGATGCGATAGCGCCCCTCGTCGAGCTCGATCACGAAAGTCGCGTTCGTTTTCGCGCGTGCCAGACGAAGGGCGTCATCGAGGTCCGCGGAGCCACCGGCGACCAGCACGTCGTCTTCGCTGCCCGTGACGACGTCGCAGAGGTGAAGGAACGACTGCAGATGGGCCGTCACCATCGGATCCTCAGCGTGCGCCCGACCCGACAGCTGCGCAGACCCCGGCAGCGCCAAGGTGGGCCACAGCACCGGATCGGTGTCGAGGCAAAGCGCGACGCGACAGGCCTGGCGTCGTGCGGCGCGCAGAAGAGCACGCACGGCGGCGCGATCTGCGGCGCGCGCCAGCAGCGCTCCATCCACGATGATCGCGCAAACGGCGGCGTCGAAGTGGTTTGCTGCGCTCGCCAACGACGACACGACGCAGGGGCCCAGCGCGCGCGCCTCGTCGATCAAGGGTGGCGCAGCGCGCTCGCGATCGGACAAACACAGGGTCGTCACACTGCATCCGTCGACAAAGTCGGCTGCATCAATGTTCTGTCATATGTGGTATTAATTTGGTGTTCATCCGATCGTCATTGCCTCTTTCGTCGCGGTTGGCAGGAGGCGTAGCCACCCTTCTGTACGTACTGTTGGTGATAGGGCTCGGCGCGCCAGAATGTTGGTGCCGCAACAATTTCGGTGACCACCGGCGCATCCAGCTCCCCTGATCTTCCCAGCGTCTCTTTGGCTTCGATGGCGATCTTTTTCTGAGCTTCTGAATGATAAAATATTGCCGAGCGATACTCCGTGCCAACATCCGGACCCTGTCGATTCAATGAGGTGGGATCGTGCAGGAGGAAGAACTCCTCCACCAGCGTCGAAAATGAGGTCTCTTGCGGATCGAACTCGATCTGAACGGCCTCGGCATGCCCGGTGTCGCCGGCGCAGACCTGAAGGTAGGTGGGATCGCGGGTCTTCCCACCGATGTAGCCGACCGTGGTGGCGACGACGCCGGGGAGCTTGCGAAAGTGATCCTCGACCCCCCAGAAGGAGCCGGCGGCGAAGGTCGCCAGCTCAGCGCTCGCAGAAGCGAGGCCAACGACCAGGTTGACGTCGTCGACGTCGTCGGTGTTGGGGCTGCTCTCGGGCCAGGCGCGGACGTCGTCCAGATCATCGAGCTCAGCAACGGGCGCGACGTCGACGTCGACGTCGGCTTCGGCCAAACGCACCGCCAGCGCGACGTAGGCGTCTTCGGCGTCTTTGAGCTTGGCTGCCGACTGCTCCCGAGCGGTGCGCTCTTCGGACAGGGTTGCGCGAAGGGTGTCGATGTCCCGACGGTGCTGGGCTGCGATGCTCTCGAGCTTGGTCTCCTGGGCAGCGCCGCGCTCTTCCAGCGCCTGATGCGCGCTCTCGAGCTCGGCCGCGAGCTCCGCCGCGCGGGTGAGGGCTTCGGCCGCGGCGCGTTCGGCCTCGACGAGCTGCGCCGGTTCGGGCCGCGCGCTGTTCTGCTCGGCCTCCAATCGCTGCTGGGCTTCCTCGAGCTGAGCGATCAGGAGGGCGGCGCGAATGGCTTCGTCGTCGACGCTCTCGCGCATCTTGGCGAGTGCTGCTTCGGTCTGCCGCCCTTCGGCCCTCACCTCGAGGAGCTGGGACGTCAAGCCCTGCAGCGCGCGCTGGGCTTCGTCGAGCTCGGCGCGAAAGAGATCACCTCGGACGCGCTCCTGCACCATCGAAGCGCCCGCCTCGAGCAGCTCGTCGTGAAAGAGGTCCCCCCGTGCGCGCTCGAGGCTGAGCAGGTCTCGCGCCTCGGCCAGGGCGGCATCGAGAAGCTGGCGCTCGGTGGCGGTGCGCTCCGCTGCAAATCGGAGGGCCGCGAGGCGCAGGTCGGCCTCATCTCGGGCGCGGTCCAGCTCCTCGCGTTGGGCTTCTCCCCGGGCTTTGGCGTCTGCCCGCAGCTGGTCGAGACCTTGGGTCGACGACGCCAGCTGGGCGTCTTGGCGAGCGCGCTCGGCCTCGAGCTCACGCTGGGCTGCTTCTTGTTCGACGAGCTTGCCTTGCGCCGACGCCAGCTCCTCCGATCGCTCATCGAGCCGGGCCAAGAGCACGGTGGCTTCGTCGACGGCGCGGCGGCGCAGGGCGTCGATGGTCTGTTGCGCCGTCGTCAACTCCAGTCGGGTCCCGGCCAAAGCGGACTCCGCCGACGCCAGCTTTGTCGAGAGACCAACGACCTGCTCCGTCGCCATGCCGGCGTGTTCTGCAGCGCTGGCGCGTTCCTGGCGCAGCTCGACCATCGCGGCGTGAGCGCTGTCGAGGCGGGTGCTCAGGTTCTCGAGACTGCGGGCATCGGCATCGGCGCGGGCCGCAGCAGCCGTGAGGCGGGACGACAGCAGGGCGACGTCGGCTTCGACGCTGGAGCGCCGGGCGGTCTCTTCAGCGAGCTGCCCGGTCAACACGGTGGTCCGACCCACAGCGGCATCGAGCCGCAGGTTGAGATCGGCTGTCGTTGCGACCAGCTTGGTGCGCAGAGTCTGGACGTCGACGTCGGCGTTGGCGCGACGGGTGCTTTCGGCATCGAGCTCCACGGTGAGGGCTGCCACCGATGCGCCGGCGGCACCGAGCCGGGTGGCAAAGACCGCGACGTCGGCTTCGATACTGGCGCGTCTGGCGCTTTCGTCTGCGAGCTGGGTGGTGAGGGCGGAGGCGCGGCTGGTGGCGCTGTCGAGGCGCGCATGAAGATCGGCACTCACCATCGCCAGCTTGGCTTGCAGGGCGTCGACCTCGACTTCGGCGTTGCTGCGGCGGGTCGTTTCGGCGTCGAGCTTGGCGGTGAGGGTGGCCACCGACGCGGCCGCAGCACCAAGGCGCGTGGACAGGCCGGCGACGTCGGCTTCGATGCTGGCCCGCCGGGCGCTTTCTTCGGCGATCTGCTGTGCGCTCTGGCCGGCGGCGTCGAGTCGCGCGCTGAGCTCCGTCGTCGCCACCGCCAGTCTGGTTTGCAAGACATCGACCTCGACACGGGCCGTGCTCCGCTGCGCCGCCTCCTCCTCGAGCTTGGCGGTCAATGTCGTCACCGCGGCCACGGCGGCACCGAGTCGGGCAGAGAGCACCTCGACTTCGGCCTCGACGCTCGCGCGCCGGGATCGCTCGAGGGCCAACTGCTCGGCCAGGTCGGCGGCGCGTCTGGTTGCGTCGTCGCAGCGCGTGCCGAGCTCGGCGCTCGTCGCCGCGAGCTTGGACTGCCAGGCCGCGACGTCGGCCTCGGCTTGGGTGCGACGGGTGGTCTCGGCGCCGAGCTCGGCGATCCCCCGGGCCGACGAGGCGGCCGCTGCCGCTTCGATGCTGGCCCGCTGTGCGCTTTCCTCAACGAGCTGCGCGCTGTCGGATGCGATCTGTCGGGTTGCCTCGCTCAAGCGTGCGTTGAGCTCGGCGGAGGTGGTGGCCAGACTCAGGTGGGCGGCGTCGACGTCGGCTTCGGCCTTGGCGCGCCGACTCGTCTCAGCTGAAAGCTCGGCGCTCAAGGCCGCCACCGTCGCTGCGGCGGCGGCTTCTGCGCGGGCGCGTCGGGCGCCCTCGTCGGCGAGCTGCGCGCCCCTCGAAGAGAGCTGGCGCTCAGCGTCGTTCAGGCGTTGGTTCAGCTCCGCCGTGGCGCCGGCCAGCTTCGTCTGCGCGACGTCGACCTCGACTTCGGCTTTGGTGCGGCGGGTCCTCTCGGCGTCGAGCTCGGCGCTCAAGACGGCGACGGAGGACGAGGCCGCTCCCAAGCGGGTCGAAAGGACGGCGACGTCGGCCTCGACGCTGCTCCGGCGGGCGGTCTCTTCGCTGAGCGCGGCGCTCAGCGACGCGTGTCGGCCGGCGGCGTCGTCGAGATGGGCCTTCAGCTCGGCGGTCGCGTCCATCAATCTGCTCTGCAAGGTGGCGACGTCGACTTCGGCTGCGCCGCGCCGGGTCGTCTCGGCGTCGAGCTCTGCGCTCAGGGCGGTCACCGAAGTCGCGGCGGCGTTGAGGCGTTCCGACAAGGCGGCGACGTCGGCTTCAACGCTCGCACGGCGCGCGTTTTCTTCTGTGAGTTTTGTCGTGAGCGCCGCGGTCTGGCCGGCGGCGACCTCGAGGCGCGCGTTCAGCTCGGTGGTCGTTTCGTGGAGCTTGGTCTCCAGGGCGTCGATGTCGCCTTCGGCTCTGCAGCGCTCGGCCTTTTCTGCGTCGAGGTCGGCCGTCAACGTCGCGGAGAGCTGGGTGGCGGCGCTGAGGCGGCCAGACAAGGCTGCGACGTCGTCCTCGATGCTGGCGCGCTGCGCGGCCTCTTTGGCCAACGCAGATCTCAGTGACCCTGTCTCGCTGGCGGCGGCCTCGAGGCGCGCGTTCAGCTCGGTGCTCGTGGCCCTGAGCTGGGTCTGCAAGGCGTCGACGTCGACACAGGCTTTGGTGCGCTCGGCCCGTTCGGCAGCGAGCTCGTCGGCGAGAGCAGCGGCCGAGGTGGCAGCGACCTCGAGGCGCGCGGACAAGATGGCGACGTCGGCCTCGACACCGGTGCGCCGGGCGCTCTCATCGTCGAGCTGAACGCTCAGCGTCTCGCTTGCGTGGGCTGCGACCGCTAGGCGCGTGTTGAGATCCGCGGTGAGCTCCACCAGCCTGGCGTGAAGGGCGTCGACTTCGACGTCGGCTTTGCTGCGGCGTCCTTTCTCGACCTCGAGCTCCGCCGTGGCAGCGGCCGCGGAGGCCATGGCTTCGCGCAGCTGGGCGACGACGGCGGCAGACTCCGCGCCGGTTTGTTGCAGGCGGGTCCGGAGCAGTGACACCTCGCTGGTCGCTCCTTCCGCCCGCGCCCGGTGCACCAGGACGTCAGTGGCGGCTTCTCGCAGGCGGGTGGCCAGCGCCTGTCTTTCGTCGTTTCCGCGCTCGCGTTCGGCGCTCAGCGACTGGAGTTTCTCCTCCAGCTGCCCTTGCACAGCGCGCCGTTCGTCGACGACGCGCCGTTGATCCTCGAGCGCTTGCTGCAGGGCTGTCCTCTCGGCGGCGTGGGCGGCGCGCTCTGCGGCGAGGCGCTCTTCGACGACGACGCGGGCGTCTGCGACCTGGTCGGCCAAGACCTTCGCGGCCTGGAGGTTGGTGGCGTCGATCGCCTCTTGGACGGCGGCGGCGCGGGCGAGCGAAGCGCCTGCTTCCTGCGCGATGAGCTGCTCCTCGAAGTGTTGGTGTGCAACACGCCGGCGCGCCTCGAAGTCTTGCTGTTGCAGAGAAAGGCGCGTCGCGGCGGCTTGGTGTTCAAGACCCAGGCGCGTTTCGAAAGCGTCGGCCAAGCGGCTGCGTTCGACGGCGAAGGCGGCCTGGAGGGCGTCGATGTCGGCGGCGCCGCTGGCCTGCAGCCGCAGCCGTTCGGCCTCGAGCTGCTGCAGCGCTTGAAGGGCGTCGGCCTCGGCGGCGGTGCGCTTGCAGACCTCGTCCTCCCACCGCGCCTGCATCTCGGTGCGGATGTGCTCGCCCCTGCTCTGGGCCTCCTCACGCTGGGATCTGAGGTCACCGATGACTCCACCCATGTCGGTGACCACATCGTTGAGGCGACCAACCTCGACGGACAGGGCGGCGGCGGCGCCGGCGTCGTCGTCGGCTCGGTCTTGCTGCTCGCTGGCGGCCCTGAGGGCACGGTGGAGCTCTTGGTGCAGACGAGCCTGTTCGGCGCTTTGCTCGACGAGCTGCTCCTCGCGAGCGGCGAGGGTGGATTGCAAGAGGGTGCGCTGGGCCCCGATATCGTCGATGGCGGCGGCGGTCTGTTGCAGCTGGGTGCGCAGGTCCAAGAGGAGCGCCTGATCGACGCGCCGTTCCTGGGCGTGAATTTCGGCAGCGGCGGCGGCGATGCGCTGCTGATTCTGCAAGAGAGCGCGGGCTTCGTCGACGGCGGCGAGGGCGTCGTCGACGCGGCGTTCGGCCCCCGTCGACGACGTCCGCGCGGCGGCCAACACGGCGTCGAGGGGGAGCTGCACCAGGCACACGTCTTCGAGGGCGGGCACCGTGTTGCCGAAGGCGAAGAGATAGCTGCCGGCCGGCTCAGGCTCGTTGGCCATCAGCAGCGTCTGCGGTGAGAGGGCTTCGCCTTTGGGAGCGACGTCGACGCCGCCGAAGAGGTACCCGAGCAAGAGGCTCTGGAAGTACACCTGAATGCGCTCGAATTCGTCGTCGAGGGCGTCGACGACGGCGCGGTAGGCCGGCTGCGGTGGGGGGACGATCGGGGGACCCGTGTCGAGCAGCGTGTTCAAGCCGGGTGCCGACGACGCCAACGACGTGAGCGCGAAGCCCTCGCGCGAGAGTACGCGGGTGATGTCCTTCAGCCTCGCGGTGTCGCCGCGGGCGATGGTGAGGGGGAGCCCGAAGTCGACGACGAGGTCGAAGGCGCCGTCGTCGCCGGGAAGGATGGTGGCTTGGGATCCGCTGGCGCGCTGGCCCTGCCCTGATCGAAGGGCGCGGAAGTCCAGGCGCGGGTGGTTGGTGCGGCGCAGGGACTCGAGACGGTCGGCGTCGGCAACGGCACACACCACCCGCTTGGCGCCGAGCTCGAGGAGGAAGCGCGCGACGGCGTCGTTGGTGGCCCCCACCTCGAGCACCCGCCGACCTTGCAGGAGCCCCGAAAGGAACAAGAGCCGAGACAGCTGCTCGGGGAGACGCGCTCCTTCGCGGTACAGGTCGGCCTTGGTCACGCGCGCGCAATCTCCGTCGTCGGCCCGGGGCTTCGTTGGCCACCGGTGCGGATATCAAGAAAGGAGCCTTGTTTGCGACGAGCGTTCGCTCTCGCTTTGCTCCCAACGCCGAGGCTCTCGACCCATTCGCGCATCGCAGCGGATCCGCGGACGCCGTCGGCACCGCCGGAGTCGTCGATCTCGATGAAGACGCTGGCGCGCCTTGAAGTTCTGATGTTCCAGACGCTGGCGCGTCTTGAAGTTCTGATGTTCCAGACGCTGGCGCGTCTTGAAGTTCTGATGTTCCAGACGCTGGCGCGTCTTGAAGTTCTGATGGTTCCAGACGCCGGCGCGTCTTGCAGCCGAGCGGATCGGGCGCGGTGCGGGGCGCCTGAGGCCAACGTCGGCGGCCAAGGGGCTCGACAAGGAATACTGAACGTATGTACAGTCCACCGACACCAGGAGACGAAAATGAACGACGCCGCCGCCGACGTGATGGAGCCGACCCTGTGGAAAAAGACGGGCTGGATGGCCCGGGTGATCAAGAATGACGACGACGAAGGTTGGGCGGTGGAGATGATCCGCGTGGGCGACAGCGAGCCGGCCCTGGTGGGTCCCTGGACCATGGGGCGGGACAAAAAGAACCCCAAGCCGCTCAATGCCAAGGACTTCAGCACGCTGGTGAAGACCGCCAGCGAGGTGCTCGAGCGCCACCGCCTGCACGCGCGGGCCATGGGCCACCAGAGCTTGACCATCAGCGCCGACGACGGCCGCCGCATCCGGGTCGACGTCGACGTCGTCGCCGACGAAGACGATCCCCATGCCCTGGCCTCTTGCTTCGACGACGCCACGAGCACCAAGCTTTCTTGCCGTCGCGTCGATGCGGGCTTCAAGCTGAGCAAGCTGAGCGCGGCCGAGCTTGCCCGCGCTTGACGAGGCCGCTCAGAGCGGGGCGCAGAAACCCGCGAGCACGCTGTCGGCGGAAATGGTGTTGTCGGCCAGTTGCTCCGCCGAGACGCGGCACACGCCCACGGCCCCCGCCGAGGAGACCAGGATGTTCTGGCCGCTGTCGTTTTCATTGTCCTGGGATGTGATGTCGACGACCGCGTCGGCGCACTGGGGATCGGCGACGTTGACCTGGGTGCCCGCGCCGTCGACGAAGAGCTCATCGTTTTCGAAGCCATCGGGGAAGCCCGCGCGGTTCTTGGTGACTGCGCACGGCTTGGTGCACACACGTTGGTCGCCGCCGAGGTCGACGCAGCGCAGCCCCTCGGCGCAGTCTGTCCCCGTGCAGGGGGCGTAGAGCGGATTGCCGGCGCAGGCCGCGACGACGACGACGACGACGCTGAGCAGGCAGCTTGGACCTTCGCGACACGGGCGGGTTTGGGGGATCATGGGGCCTCGAACAGGTGGCGGATCGCACGGGTGGGTGGTATCGCCCGCTCGCTTACGCCAGGGGGCCTGTCGCCGTCGAGGGCGCTGCCGGCGTCGTCGCTGCTCCCAACGGGGCGTTGCTGACCGTGTTCCTGAAGAACCTGCGAGAGATCGATGAAGATTCACGAGTACCAGGGCAAGGACATCCTTCGAAAATTCAACGTGGCGACCCTGCAGGGCACCGTGTGCACCACGGTCGACGAGGTCGTCGCCGCCGCAGCGACGTATGGCTTCCCCTGCGTGGTGAAAGCGCAGATTCACGCCGGGGGCCGGGGCAAGGGGGGGGGCGTCAAGCTGGCCCGCTCCGCCGCCGACGCTGAAGCCGCGGGTCGGGCCATCCTTGGCATGCAGCTCAAGACGCACCAAACCGGCCCTGAGGGCCAAAAGGTGAAGAAGGTGCTCGTCGAACGCGGCTGCGCCATCGCCCGGGAGCTCTACGTCGGCATGGTCATCGATCGCGTGAACGGCCGCGTCTGCGTCATGGCCTCCACCGAGGGCGGCGTCGAGATCGAGAAGATCGCCGAAGAGCACCCCGAGAAAATCCTGAAGGAATGGGTTGACCCCGTCGTCGGCCTGTCTCCCTACCAGTCTCGAAATCTGGCTTTTGCATTGGGATTCAAGGGCAAAGAAGTCGGCAACGCCGTGAAGTTCTTCACAGGCTTGTACGACGCCTTCGTCGGCACCGATGCCTCTTTGGCCGAGATCAATCCCTTGGTGGTCACCAAAGACGGCGACGTGCTCGCCCTCGACGCCAAATTCAACTTCGACGACAACGCTCTGTTTCGCCACAAGGACATCGTCGCCATGCGCGACGCCGATGAAGAAGATCAACGTGAGCTCGAAGCGAAGGAATTTGATCTCAGCTACATCGCGCTCGATGGCAGTATTGGTTGCATGGTGAATGGCGCCGGTCTCGCCATGGCGACCATGGACATCATCAAGCAGCAAGGGGGAGAGCCCGCCAACTTCCTCGACGTCGGCGGCGGCGCGGACGAGCCCAAGGTGACGGCGGCCTTCAAGATCATCCTCAAGGACCCAGCGGTGAAGGCCGTGTTCGTGAACATCTTCGGCGGCATCGCGAAGTGCGACGTCATCGCCAACGGCGTCGTCGCCGCTGCTCGCCAGGTGGGCTTGAAGATTCCCCTCGTCGTGCGCCTCGAAGGCACCAACGTCGACCTGGGCAAGAAGATCCTCAGTGAGAGCGGTCTGGCCATCCTCGCCGCCGACGACATGCTCGACGGCGCCAAGAAGGCCGTCGCCGCGGCACGGGGATGATGAACATGCAGAGCCGAGCTCTCTCCCTCCTTCAGGGTCTTCGTCGCCTCGCCACGGGTGAGCGCGCGGCCAGACCCCCCTGTCGTCTGAATCCCCGGCACGCGCCCCTGGGCATGCTCGACGTCGAGCGCATCACGCGCCCCACGCGGGCGACGGCGCCGATCGCCCCCATCCTTCCCCGTTTCTAAGTACTGATGTTCGAGACGCTGGCGTCTTGAACCGTTGTCGAAAGTCAGGTCTGAGATGGCCATCCTGCTCAACAAAGATACCCGCGCGATTGTACAAGGGATTACCGGAGAAGCCGGCTCCTTTCATACCAAACAAATGATCGAATACGGCACCCAGATGGTCGGCGGCGTGACCCCCGGCAAAGGCGGCCAGCACTTCGAGCACGCGGGCAAGAAGCTCCCCATCTTCGACACCGTCGCCGCCGCCGTCAAAGCCACCCAGGCCAACGCCAGCATCATCTATGTGCCCCCGCCCTTCGCCGCCGACGCGATCCTCGAGGCCGTTGCCAGCGAGATCGATCTCGTCATCACCATTACCGAGGGCATCCCAGTGCTCGATATGGTAAAAGTGAAACGCGTGTTGACGTCGCAGAAAAAGACCCGATTGATCGGGCCCAATTGTCCCGGTGTGATCACTCCTGGACAGGCCAAGATGGGCATCATGCCCGGCCACATCCACAAGCCTGGCCACGTCGGCGTCGTCTCGAAGTCGGGCACCCTCACCTATGAAGCGGTGGGACAGCTCACGCGCCTGGGCATCGGCCAGTCCACCTGCGTCGGCATCGGCGGTGACCCCGTCGCCGGCAGCGATTTCATCGACATCCTCAAGCTCTTCAACGCCGACCCCGAGACCCACGCGGTGATCATGATCGGCGAAATCGGCGGCAGCGCCGAAGAAGAAGCCGCGGCCTGGGTGAGGGCCAACATGAAGAAGCCCGTCGTCGGCTTCATTGCCGGGCGCACGGCGCCGCCCGGACGACGCATGGGCCACGCGGGCGCCATCATCTCGGGGGGCAAGGGCACCGCCGAAGAGAAGCTCAAGGCCTTCGAAGCCGCCGGCATCAAGGTGGCGCCGACGCCGGCCGAGATGGGCGTGACTTTGGCGTCGGTCTACCAATAGCCGGCAGACGAGCGTTTCCGTGCTCGAGAGGCCCTAGTGCTCGACGGCGGATTTGACGATCCATTCACACCAGCCCCCGTCCCGCGAACGTCCATTTGAACGGCTTCGCAAAGAGCCGGTTGAAGTAATCGATGAACGCGAGGAGCCCCGCGT
>JAHFED010000128.1 GCA_023248635.1 Myxococcales bacterium | reverse complement strand
GTTCGAGGCGGCGCCGGCGGCAACGGCGGCAGCGGCGGCTCGGGCGGCTCGGGCGGCTCGGGCACCAGCTGCGGCGACACCCGCATGGACGATGGTCGGCGCGGTCCCGACGGCCCCGGCGGCCAAAGCGGCAGTCCCGGCCCCAACGGCCGCGCGGACATGAGCAAACAGCCGAAAAAGAACCTGGTGCTGTTGCAAAAGGCGCTGGCCGCACTGCACTGATTCACCGGTCGCTTCGGGTCGCCCCTTGGTGACGCGGAAGCGGGCAGTCACAGAGAAGCGAACGGTCAACGCGAGCTGGCCTGCAAGGACAACAAGCTCTGGCGCACGCGCTCCATGAGGGCAGGGATGCCTTTGTCGTCGACGTCGTGGGTCTCGATGGGCGCGCCATAACGCACCGTGATGTGTCCGTGCAGCGTGACGCCGAAGCCGTCTGGCGAGATGATCTCGCGCGTGCCCGTGATCCAGGCCGGAGCGATGGGCGCCCCCAACTGTCGAGCGAGGTGAAAGCCCCCTTTCTTGAGCGGTCCGAGCTCACCGGTGCGGCTGCGGGTGCCTTCGGGCGCGATCCAAATCGAGGTGCCCTCGCGCAGCTGGCTCTTGGCCCGCTCGAGCGCCTGGATCGATTGGGCGCGGTTGCCGCGGTCGACGAAGACGACGCCGGCGGCCTTCATGGCGTGTCCCCACACGGGAAGCTGACCGAGCTCGCGCTTGCCCACCATGCGCAGGCGGCCCGGGAAGGTGGCGACGACGCTGGGGACGTCCATCAGCGATTGGTGGTTGGTCATCAGCACGTAGGCGCGGCCGCCTCCTGGACCCTGGGCTGCGTCGCGGACGTGCTCTAGGCCTACGGCGTCGATGGTGCCCTGGCCCAGGCGAAAGAGCTCAGCACACCAGCGCTGCAAAATGTCGTCGACGGCTGCTGGAGTGAGCGTGCCATTGCGTTGTCGGCGCACCACTTCGGCGGAGCTGCGCAGCGTCGAGGCCACGACCTGCACGAAGGGCCGGTAGTGCTTGCGCGCCATTCAGACCAGCGCCGCTTCGACGAGCGACCTGGCCTTGGCCAGCGCCTCATCGAGCATCTCGGGTTTGGTGCCGCCGGCCTGGGCGAGATCGGGCTTGCCGCCGCCCTTGCCGCCGACCACCGCCGCGAGCTCGCCGATGATCCGGCCCGCGTGCAGCCTGCCAGCTTTGGCGACGTCGGCGGTCAGGGCCACCAGCAGCGTGACCTTGTCGCCGTCGACGACGCCGACGACGACGACGCCGCTGCCCACCTGATCCCTGAGCTTGTCGGCGTAGTCGCGCAGGCCCTTGGGATCGATGCCCTCGGCCCGCAGCGCCAACAACTTCACCCCTTTGACGTCGACGGCCGACGACGATGCCTGCGATGCCGCTGCGGCTTGGGCTTTATTTTTGTACCTTTGAATCTCAGCGTATGCATCCTTCAGTGACTCGTTCATCTTCTCGATGCGAGTGGGAACGTCGTCGACGCTGGCCTTTAGATTGCGCGCTGCCTCGGTGAGAATAGTCGATGTTTTTCGCACCCAGTCGAGGGCACCTTTGCCCGTCACACCCTCGATGCGCCGCACGCCGGCGGCCAAGGGACCCTCGCTGACGACCTTGACGAGACCGATGTCGCCCGTGCGCTGCACATGGATGCCGCCGCAGAGCTCGACGCTGGCGCCTTGGGTGAGCGAGGGAAAAGCCACCACGCGCACATGATCGCCGTACTTCTCGCCGAACAGCGCCATCGCCCCTTTCTGCTTGGCGGCGTCGAAGGCCATTTGCTCGACGTCGGTGGCGACGTTTTCGAGCACCATGTCGTTGACGATGTCCTCGACCTTGTCGATCTGGGCACGGGTCAGGGCCTCGAAGTGGGCGAAGTCGAAGCGCAGGCGGTCGGCGTCGACGAGGGAGCCCTTCTGCACGACGTGATCACCCAAGACCTTGCGCAGCGCCGCGTGCAGCAGGTGGGTGGCCGAGTGGTTCTTGCGCACCCGATCGAGCTGCACGTTGTCGACGACGGCGGCGACGGTGGTGCCCACCGACAGTGTGCCGGTTTTGACGGCGACGGCGTGCAGGTGCAGCTCGCTTTGCTTCTTGGTGTCGTCGACGTCGACGATGAGGCCCTCGCCCTCGGCTCTGAGGTGTCCCATGTCGCCGACCTGTCCGCCGCTTTCGCCGTAGAAGGGCGTGCGATCGAGGACGACGAAGGCTTGCTCGCCGGGCCCCAGGTGCTCGAGCTTGGTTCCGTCTTTGACGATGGCCAGCACCTTGACGCCGGCGGCCGCGGGCGCGTCATAGCCGGTGAAGAGGGTGGGCCCCAGCTCAGCGCGCAGGGTCTTCCAGATGTCGGCGGAACCATCTTGTTGAAAGGAGTCCGTCGACGACGCCCGGCCGTGCGCTTCTTCGGCGGCTTGGAAGCTGGCCTCGTCCCAGCTCAGGTTCTGCTCGCGCAGCATGAGCGCGGTGAGGTCGGGCGGGAAGCCGTAGGTGGCCTTGAGGTCGAAGACGACGGCGCCAGAGACGACGCCGGGGGCGGTGAAGCTGCCGGGGGCATTGGTGGCCCCGCCCGACAAGAGCTGGGCCACGCGCTCGGTGCCCTTGGAGAGGGTGCGGCGGAAGGCTTCTTCTTCGTTGACGACGACCTTTTGCAAGAGCGCGCGGGCCGCGGCGAGCTCGGGGAAAGCAGGGGTGAAGAGGTCGACGACGCGGTCGACGACGTCGTGGAAGAAGACATCTTTGAAGCCCAGGCGATCACCAAAGCGCACCGCGCGCCTCATGATCGAGCGCAGCACGTACTCGCGGTTGAGGTTGCCGGGCAGCACGCCGTCGGCCACCAAGAAGGCCGTGGTGCGCGCGTGATCGGCGATGACCCGCATGGCCACGTCGTCGACGCCGTCGGTGGAGCCGTATTTTTTCGACAGCTTCTCCTCGGAGAAGGCCAAGAGCGGGCGCAACAAATCTGTGTCATAATTCGACGCAAATCCGCCCATGACCATGGCCAGGCGCTCGAGACCCATGCCCGTGTCTACCGACGGCGCTGGCAGCAGGCGCAGAGATCGATCGGCCTGGCGCTCGTACTGCATGAAGACGACGTTCCAGATCTCCATGATCCGGTCGCCAGCGGGATCGTCGCCGCCAAAGCATCCTTTGACGTCGCCGCGATCGAAGTGAATCTCGGTGCAGGGCCCACATGGACCGGTGTCGCCCATCTGCCAGAAATTGTCCTTGGCGCCACAGCGGGTCACCGGGATCGAAGCTCCGGCGATCTTGCGCCAGAAGCGCTCGGCTTCGTCATCAGCCGGGGTCTGCGCATCGCCGGCGAAGACCGTGACGCTGAGCCGCTTGGCATCCATGCCGAGGTCTTTGGTCAGGAACGACCATGCATAGTCAATGGCCGCTTCTTTGAAGTAATCTCCAAAAGAGAAGTTGCCCAACATCTCAAAAAAAGTGTGGTGTCGAGCGGTGCGGCCGACGTTCTCGAGGTCGTTGTGCTTGCCCCCGGCGCGCACGCACTTCTGCGACGACGTCGCCCGTTGGTAGGGACGCGACTCTCGGCCGGTGAACACGTCCTTGAACTGCACCATGCCGGCGTTGGTGAAGAGCAGGGTGGCGTCACCCTGGGGAACCAGCGGCGAGGATCGGGCGACGTAGTGCCCGTTCTTTTCGAAGAAGGACAAGAAACGCGATCGGAGCTCAGCACCTGAATTGGACATGATGACGGTGACCTCGTCGACGTCGACCTACCAGCGTCTGCGCAGCGCAGCAAGACGACGCCGCGGCCTCAACGCCCGGCGGAGGCGGCGGACTCCGCGCGCGTGGGCATGACGCTCCCGCAGCCGACACAGGTGCGCTTCTCGATGTCGGCTTCATAGCGTTGAAAGATGGGTGGCAGGTCCTTGACGATGGACTGCAGCTGCAGCTCTTCGCGGTACAGCTTCTTGCCGCACCCCGCGCAGTACCACTCGAAGGCGTCGAGCTCACCGTCGCGACGACGACGCTCGATCACCAGTCCCACTGTATGCGCTCGGCGCTGTGGTGAATGGGGCACCCACGCCGGCAACAGGAAGATGTGGCCCTGACGAATTTCGACGTCTTTGTGTACGCCGTCGTCGACGACCTTCAGGGTCATGTCTCCCTCTATCTGATAGAAAAATTCTTCTCCAGGATCAACATGGTAGTCAGTTCTTGAGTTGGGGCCGCCGACGATCATTACGATGAACTCATGATCGCGGTAGACCTCGTGGTTGCCCACCGGAGGCTGCAGCAGGTGCCGGTGCTCTTCGATGAAACGCGCGAGATCGATGGGCGGAATCAGCATGCCCGACCTTGCCTCGTCGACGAGCATGAAAAAAGGGCCGGGGTTGCGTGCCCCTTCGCTTGGGGCATCAGGGCATCATGACCGGAGTCGAAGCCGCCGCAGTTCCGCCCCCGACATCGACGCCACGCACCTACCGCTACTACGACCTGGTGATGGCCGCCTTTGTGTGCGTGCTCTTGTGCAGCAACCTGATCGGCGTGCGCAAGCTGACCACCTTCGATCTCCCCGTCGTCGGCGTCGTCGTCTTCGCCGCCGGCAATCTGTTCTTTCCCATCAGCTATTTGTTCGGCGACATCCTCACGGAGGTCTACGGCTACGCCCGATCGCGACGCGTGGTGTGGGCCGGTTTCGCCGCCTTGGCCTGGGCATCGATCCACGCCGCCGTCGTCGTCAACTTGCCTCCGGCCGCCGAGTCTTTGGCGCGGCAAGAGAACCTCGAGTGGGCCTTTGGCAGCACCGCCCGCATCGCTGGTGCGTCGCTGGTCGCCTACTTCTGCGGCGAGTTCATGAACAGCCTCGTGCTGGCCAAGCTCAAGGTGCTGACCGAGGGTCGGTGGCTGCCCCTGCGCACCATCGGGTCCACGGTCGTTGGCGAGGCCGTGGATTCGGTGCTCTTTTATCCCCTGGCCTTCTACGGCGTCTTCTCCAACGATACACTCATGGCCATCATGGCCACTAACTATTGCATCAAGGTCGGCTGGGAGATCGTCGCCACGCCGATCACGGTGCGCGTCGTCGCCTGGTTCAAGAAGATCGAGCACGAGGATTTCTACGACACCAACACCCGCTTCACGCCCTTCTCCCTGAAGGTCTGATCCCCGATCCGGATGAATTCACCGACAGCGCTTCGCGCGTCGGTGAATTGTCCACAGGTTCGTCGCCTGGCGGCGATGAATTCACCGACAGCGCTTCGCGTGTCGGTGAATTGTCTACAGGTTCATCGCCTGGCGGCGATGAATTCACCGACAGCGCTTCGCGTGTCGGTGAATTGTCTACA
>JAHFED010000080.1 GCA_023248635.1 Myxococcales bacterium | reverse complement strand
CGCGTTCCGCGGGCGCGCTTCACGCGCATCATCCCGCGTCTTCCCATCTCGGAACGCGGTCGAACATCAAGCGGACGCGGGATGAGTCAGCCGACGGGCTTGCGCTTGCCGCCGAGCACGTCGGTGAAATACTGTACGGTACCCTGGTTGTACCAATCGCGAGGACCGGTGAATTTTGCGGCGATACGGCCGTCGGGCGAGATCAAGTAGCTCTCTGGAAATTTGCGTGACCCATAGGTAGTCGTGAATTTCTTTTCCTTGTCCCACAAGACGACGAACGAGGGCTTCTCATCACCGAAGAAGCGCGCGATCTGGGTCTGGTCGTCGTCGACGCTGACGGCCATCATCACCAACTCTTTGCCGAAGCGGCGGTTCAACATCTCGAGCGAAGGCATTTCGTCGCGGCAGGGCGCGCACCACGTTGCCCAGAAATTCACGAAGACCCATCTTCCTTTGAACTCGCTGAGGTTGACGGAGCCACCGCCTTCTTTTCCATCGCGGTAGACGGCATTCAAAGCAATCTCGGGGGCGGGCGCGTTGCCCCAATTCTCGGGCTCGACGACGCTGTCGACCAGCAGGCCGCGAAACTCCGTGCGCTTTTGCACCTCGTGCAAGCCCATGCCGCCGATGGCGACGACGAAGATCCAGAAGGACACCGCCTTCATCCATGGCCGCACCACCCAGGTGCGCTCGGAATACATGATGCCCACCTGCGCGTGCTCTGGGTCTTCCCCCTCGAGCTGGGTGGCCGGCACAGGCGTCTCGGCGTCGTCGGACGTCATCGTCATGGCAGCGGCTTAGAGAGGCACCCCGGCGCGTGCAATGACCGAACGCGCCCACCAATTGGCCCCAAACGGGCAACGCATCAGCCTTCGGCGAATTCACCGCCGCCAGGCGATGAAATGGTCGTAGCCGCGATCGGGAACCAAGGCTCCGTCCCGCCAAACCCCCTCGCCGGCGACGACGCGGCCCACGCGCACGCAGCCGGGAGGGTCCGGGAGGCCATCGGGCCCGCAAAACAACAGGGCCCAGTCCTCGCCGCCATAGAGGGCGTCGTCGACGACGGCGCCGGCGTCGACGTCGACGGCACCCGCCAAGAAGCACAGGTCGAGGGCGACTTTGGAGCTGCGCGCCAACCGCCAGGAATCGCGGGCCAGACCATCGGAGATGTCGATGGCGGCGACGGCGTGATCGGCGAGGGACTCGAGCCCATGAAAGGGCGCAGGCTCCAGATGCGCCCGCACCGCACGGGCCTGGGAGGCTTCGAGTCCCTGGCGCCAGGCAGCAAAGGACAACGACGACGACGACGCCCGGCTCCGCAGCAGGCGCAGTCCCACTGCGGAGGCACCCAGCTTGCGCGTCAGCCACAGGTGTTGACCCACCCGCGCGCCGCTGCGCCTCAGGGGCACAGCGGGCGTTCGCCCCACCGCCGTGATGCTGCACACCAAGGGACCGCTGGTCGACGACAGGTCCCCGCCGAGCAGGGGGCAGCCGATGCCCGCTGCCAACGCCGCGGCGCCCTCGGAGAATTCGGCGACGTCGTCGATGCTGAAGCTGGGCGGGATGGCCAGCGACCAGACGAAGCCCACGGGTTCGGCGTCGCAGGCGTAGAGATCGGACAGGTTCTGCGCGAGGGCGCGGTGGCCGGCGAAACGCAGGGGATAGAGCGCTCGATCGAAGTCCACGCCTTCGACGACGACGTCGGTGGTGAGGTGCGTGGCCAGGAGGGCATCGATGCGCCAGGCGTCGCCGTCGGCTGCTTCGCCCTGCACTCCGTGAGCAGCAAATACCGCGCGGATGCGGGCGATCAGCTGCTCCTCACCGCCCATGCGTCACTCGACCCAGTCAGCCATGAAGACGTTCGTGTCACCGGGTTTACCATTGCTGCGATTGCTCGAGAAGACCAAGCTCTTGGCATCGGGGCTGAACATCGGAAATCCATCGAACGACGGGTTCGTCGTGATGCGTTCTTCGCCAGTTCCATCCGTATTCACCATATAAATGTCGAAGTCGCGACCCTTGGGATCACCCTTGTTCGAGACATAGAGCACGCGCTGGTTGTCGGGATGGAAATAGGGCGCGAAGTTCGCTTTCCCGTTTTTGGTCACCTGCACGATGTTGTGCAGCGTGCCGTCTTTGCCGAGGTCGGCGACGTAGATCTCCAGCGAGGTCGGGCGCACCAGGTTGAGCTTCAAGAGGCGCTCGTAGTCGGCCTTGGCTTCGCCCTCGTGGCGCGAGGCCCGCCACACCACCTTGGTGCAGTCCTCGGAGAAGAAGGCGCCGCCGTCGTAGCCCGGGGTGTGGGTGAGCTGCTTGAGGTTGGTGCCGTCGCCGTTCATCGACCAGAGCTCGAGGTCGCCGGACTTCGACGACGTGAAGATCACGCGATCGTCCTTGTGACACAGCGTGGCTTCGGCGTCGTAGCCCTCGGACTGAAAGAGGAGCTTGGGGTTCTTGCCATCTGGGTCGGCGGTCCAGATGTCGAACTCCGGATAGATTTTCCACACGTAGCCTTGAGAGCGGTCGGGCTCGTCGAGGCAGCCGCCGCCGTGCCCATGCGTCGAGGAAAACAGGATGCGTCCGTCGCCTCTGAGGTAGCTGCAGGTCGTGCGCCCGCCCCCCGTCGCCATCGTCGGCGACACCTGCCGCTGATCTTTGCCCTCTTTGCTCATGCGAAAGATCGCGTCGCAGGCCGCGCCGTCGCGCTTGGTTTGGAAGCTCAGCTCGGTGCCGGTTTTGTCGAAGTAGGCCTCGGCGTTTTCGCCGCCGTTGGTGAGCATGCGGATGTTCTTGAGGTGCTTCTCGTCGGGCCGCTCGACCAGCCGATCCTCGACGGGGGGAGCGGCCCAGGGCGCGCGGGCGCTGGGGTCTTTGGGTCGCGCGTGGGGGTCAGCTGTGCGAGCGGGGGCCGGCGTTTCGGCGGGGGGCGCTGCGCAGGCGCTGGCAAGGAAGGCGGCAGCGCCCAAGAGGGTGAGGCGGTTCATCGTTCGGACTCCAACAGGACGTTCAAGACGCGCCAGCGTCTTGAACCAGCAGAACTTCAAGACGCGGAGCGGCTTCAAGGGGGAAGCTGCACCACCAACAGCTCCGCAGGAGCCTTGGCATCGTCTTTGTCGATGACGACGAAAGCCCGGCGCGGATCGTTTGGATCGATGGCGATGCCTTCGACCTTGTCTTTCAAGAGCCGACCACGCTCGTCGAGCAGGGGAACGATGGTCGTGCGTCCGTCCTCGCCCAGCACGCCGATCGCCGTGCCTTTGACCTCGCCGTCGTCGTAGGTGTTGGGGGACGCCTCGGCGGCCGCGAGAAAGATGGTGCGGCCATCGGGATGACGGGTGGCGTCTGTGAAGGTGAGGCGCACGCCGTCGACCTGGCCGAGGTCGAAGTCCTTCACCTTGGTCAAGGCTGGCGCCCCGTGCAGCAGCGGGTCGCGCAGATGCTTCAGCAGGGCTGAAAACGAGACTTCGCCGACGGCGTCGCTGGCCACCCCGGCGCCGTTGCCACGATTGAAAAAACGCGCGCGGTCGCCGTCGATGACCAGGCCTTCGACGTTGAGCTCGTCGCCGGCAAAGGTGGGGTTGTTGTGCAGACCCTTGAAGAAGGCGGCGGCCTTGAGCTCCTCGACGACGGCTCCGTCTTTGCCCAGGGTGACCAGCACGAAGACCTCGCGGCGCGCGGTGCTGCCCGAGCCCATGCAAAAGAGCGCTGGTTTGCCGCCGACGACGACGCTGGCCATGGATTCCAGGTCAAGCTTGTCGGCCTTGTTGCCGCGGGCTTTGTCGAATTGGCGCAGGCCGCAGGCCCCCGCGGGAAGCTCGATGTGGCCCACCTTGCCGCTCTTGGGATCGACGAGGGCGATGAAATTGGCGTCGTCTTGCACGACCGCGAGACGCTTGCCCCGGCCGGGGACGTCGATGATGGCGCAGCCCGAACCCGCCCGCACATGGGCCGGCCGGTCGCGCGCGGGGTCGGCACCCGCCTCGTAGAAGAGCTGCTGCCGCGACAGCACCCGTGCCGCCGTCGTCGTCGTCTTTACCTCTGAGACCTGTCCCGCGCCGGGAGCTTTTTGTGCGGCCGTGAGCTTCATGGGCGGACGGTAGCAAGGCGCGCGAGGATCGTCGCCAGCTCTCGTCGGGCCGGCGGTCCAAAAGGCAGCGTCCTGGCCGGGGCGGCGTCACCAATGGCCCACACGGCGTAGCGCAAGGCCGCCTCGTGGCGCTGGGCGAGCGCCGCGCAGCAGGCTTGCACCTGCACGGCGCTGGCCGCGCTGCGCGCCGAGGCGGCAGAGAGCTTGAGCTCGACGACGACGGTGTCTTTGGGGCCGACGGCGACGAGATCGGCAGTGCCCTCGACGACGGCGATGTCGGTCACAAAGACCACGGGCTCCTCGAAGATCAGCGCGCGTCCCTCGAGCAGCAGGCCGCGCACCGGTCCGCAGAGAGTGGCGACCACGCGAGCGATGAGGGCGTCGTCGACGGCGGTGACGCCGTTGCCGTGGGGCGCTCCCGTGGCGCGCAAGGCCGCGTGCACCGCGGCTTTGGTCGCCGACGCGTCGCCGAGCACCTCGGGACACTCGCTGGCCACCAAGCCGATCACGGCGTGGGCGAGGCGGCCCCGGGCCCGGGGTGGCAGCACGTCGTCGTCGTTGTCGCCAGATCCGAACTCCGTGCTCAGGCCGATGCTGAGCTGAGGCGTGGCACGCGCGAGCAGGGTCGAGGCCCGCAGGCGCGGGAGGTGCTTCCCATCGTCGACGGGTCCGGAGACGAAGGCTGGGACGACGTTGCGTTCCTTCGTTTCTTTGCTTCGCAACATGACGACATCATCAATTGCGTCGACGACGAGCTCGGGAAGCAGCGCATCGAAGCCCGCGACGTCGCTGGCCCGGGCCCCATCGAGCAGCCCGAGCAGAGAGCCGACACCGCGACGGCGGGCCTCGCCAGCGACGAAGAGGCCACGACGGGCCCGCGTCAGGGCGACATAGAGCAGGCGGCGCAGCTCCTCCTCATCGCGCAGGCGCCGCGCCCGACGCACCCGCTGCAGCGCGCTCAGCACCGATGACGAGCCCTTGGGGGTGCAGCGGTGGATCGGCCGGCCGCGCGCGCTGACCGCCAGGCCCATGACGGGGTCGAAGACGACGTCGTCGCTGTCACTGCGCAAGCCGATGCCGGCGTCGGCGAGCACCACCACCGCCGCCTCAAGGCCCTTGCTTTGGTGGATGGTCATGATCCGCACGCAGTCGTCGTCGTCGGGCGCGTCGAAGAGCACGGGCTCGGGGGGCGGGTCGTCGAGGGCGTCGACGAGGCGGGCGATGGCGAGCACGCCCTCTTCGGGACGTCCGGCGCACAAGGCGCGTAGTTTCTCGAGATGGCGAAGCCGCAACGCGGCGTCGGGCTCGACGGCGCAGGCGACGGCGTAGCCACCCTCGTCGAGAAGGACATCGATGGCTTGGGTCAGGGGCTCGATGGCCAGGCGGGAGCGCAGGGTCAGCAGCAACGCGTCGAAGGCGCGGATGCGATCGGCGACCCCACGCTCGACCAGGGCGTCACCGGCGGCAGCGACGATGCCCGACCACGAGAAACCTTCGCGCAACGTCGGCCAAGCCTCAAAGAGGGCGAGGATCTGGTCGTCGGGTACGCCCACCAGCGGCGAGCGCAAGACCGCGAGGGCCGCCAGATCATCGCCGGCATCGACGACGAGGGCGAGGGCGCTCACCACGTCTTGCACCTCGGGACGACGCCAAAAGCCGTCGCCCCCCACCACCCGCACGGGCACACCCCGCTGAGACAGCGCCCGCCCCAGGGCCGCTGCTGCCCGACCCCGACGCACCAAGACGACGACGTCACGCGGCGCCAGGCCGCCCTGGTTGAACAGCGCCACCAGCCGGGCGCCCACCAGCAGCGCATCGACCTCGACCGATGGAAGCCCGCGGGCCTTGAGTGCTGGACCCGGCCGCCACCAGGCGCCGATGGCGGACTTGTCGTCGTCGATCAGCGGCAGCAGGATCTCGGCGGCGTGCCCGGGCAAGGTGTGCGCGCTGACCTGATTGATGAACGCACACACCGAGGCCGAGGAGCGCCGGCTGACGGTGAGGCGTTCCACGACAGCGCCGTCGAGGTGCTCTTGCACGCGCCCAAAGACCGCAGCGTCGGCGCCGCGAAAGCCATAGATCGACTGCTTGGGATCGCCGACGACGAAGGCCCGATTCTTCGGCACCTTCACTTGCGAAAATGCGGAAGTGTCGCCGTTGACGACGTCACCGCGGCTGGGATCTTCGACGAGCAGGGCCACGATCTGCTCCTGCACGGGGCTTGTGTCTTGGTATTCGTCGACGAAGACGCGGGCGAAGCGGCTCTTGACCCGGGCCCGCACGCTCTTGTCGTCGCGCAACAGATCACGGGTGCGCACCAGCAGGTCGCCGAAGCCCAAGACCGCGCGCTGTTCCTTTTCCCGCCGCTGGCGCCTGTCGAGCTCGACCAACAAGGCGCGCACACCCGGGGCGCTGTCGAGGGTCGTTTCGTCGACGAGGGTCGCCCCCAGCCCTTCGACGGCGTCGACGAGGGCGCGTCGTTTTTCCGTCAGCGCTGGCCCGCCCCACGAGCCCCCGACCTGCTCGCGCAGCTCGAGGAAGAGGCGGGTGAGCCCGGCTTCGACGTCGGCATCGTCGGGGCTGGCGTTTTCTCGGCGCAAGCGCTGCAAGGCGTCGAGCCGCACCCGGGCCTGCTGCACGCGGAGCTGGGCGTTTCTGGTCGCCCCAGCAGCGACCTCGTCGAAGGCGAGCCCCAGGGCGGCGGCCATGTGGTCAGCCGACGTCGTCGACGACGCGATGGCGATGCCAGCGGGAGCCAGACCCCGCTCGGCCAAGGACGCGTGCACAGCGACCAAGCACTCGGTGAGCCCGCGCTGTTCGTAGAGCCCGCGCAGGGGAACGCGGGCCACAAGCTCGCGCACCACAGCGTCGTCGGCAGCGAGGGCGTCGAGGACGGTGGCTTCGGCCAGCTCGGCGAGCAGGCGTTGCTCTTCGTCGGGCTCGAGCAGGCGGAAGGCGGGATCGAGGCCCGCGGCCAGCGCGTGTTCGCGCAAGATGCGCCCGCACATGCCGTGAAACGTGCCGATGGGCGCGCGGCCCACCGAGCGGCGCGCAGCGTCGAGCACGGCGGCGTCGGGAGGCGCTCGACCGGCGGCGGCAAAGGCCTGGCAGAGCGCTTTGTCGTCGTCGTCGCCGCCAAAACGCAGCCGAGCAAGGCGTCGCTCGATGCGCGACTTCATCTCGGCCGCCGCCTTGTCGGTGAAGGTGATGGCCAGGAGCGATTCCGCCGCCTTGGCGCTGCCGTCGTCGAGGCCGAGCAGCGCGCGCAGCCAGGCATCGACCAGGGTGTGGGTCTTGCCGGTGCCGGCGCTGGCCAAGACCACGGTGCTCAAGGGCTCTCCTCGTCGACGACGTCGTCCGGATCGCTCGCGTACAGCCCTTCGAGCGGGATGCGGCACACGCGCTGCAGCCGACAATCCGAGCAACGGTCGTTGGCGTCGGGCGGCAGGGTGCCCTCGAGGATGGGCAGCACCACCCGACCAATGGCCCGCCCCAGACCGTCGTCGCGGACGTCGTCGAGCACGCGGGCGCGCAGATCGGGGAGCAGTCCGATGTCCTTCGACGTTCCGCCATCTTTCAAACTGACGAGGTGACCGTGCAGCTCCACCGAGGGATGGGTGGGACGCCAATGCTCGAGCAGGCGCAGATAGACGAAGAGCTGAAAATGCGTGTGCAGCAGCGACGACGACGACGCCTTCTGCTTCACGCGCTGGGTGCTCATGGTCTTGTAGTCGACGACGGCGCGCCCGCCCGATCCTTCGTCGACGCGATCGATGACGCCGCCAATCCACAGCTTGCGCCCGGGGCTCACCTCGACGGCGACGCTGCCCAGGGTCGGCGGCCGCCCCCCCACCGTGGCCCCAACTTGCAGCTCGAAGTCCACCGGCTCGACGCCTTCGACGGGCGGACGCCGGGCCAAGGTCATGGTCACGCGCAGCAAGGTGCGTTTGAGGAACTCGACGGCAGCAGCCAAGGCCGGCAGGTGTCCCGTGGTCCTGCCCGCCAGCAGCGGCGCGGCTTCGTCGTCGACGATCTGCAAGAGACGGCCGCAGTCGGCGCCGTTCATGCGCGTCAACGGCACGCGCTGTTGACGCCGCTCCGCGTAGAAACGCTCGAGCACGTTGTGCCCCAGGGTGCCCTGCACCCGCGCCTCGATGGCGTTACCGGCCTCGGGATCGACGTCGAGGCGCAACACCTGCTGCACGAAGCCGTGCAGGCGACAGTCCGCCAGGGCTTCGAGCCGCGTCGGCGTCAGCGGCTTCTTTTCCTGCAGACCAAAGGAGCCACCAAAGGCCCGGGCCACGCGGGCCTTGTCGACGGCGAAGGCGAAGGGCGCGCGGCGTTCTTCGTGCGGAAGATCGGTGCGGCGAAACCAGTGGGCGCGCTCTTTGACCATGCGCGCCGCCAAGCGGGCGCGGGTCGCAAGGGGTGAGCGGTCGTCGGCGGCGAGGCTGCAGGCCTGGCGCGTGAGCCGCTGCCGCGGGTCTTCGGCGACGTCGACGGCGGCCCCGGCCTCGCCGAAGGAGGCGAGCTCATCGGGGCCGCGGCCCAGTACGCGCACCGCGTCGAGCAGAAAAGCACTGGGGGCAAGCTCTCGTCCGCGCACGTCGACCCTCGGGGCCGTCAAGAGCACCGAGCGCTCGGCGGTGTGCAAGGCGGTCAACCACCAGGCGCCCTCCAGCCCCAGGGAAAACGACGACGACGCACCCAAGCGCTCTTCTTCGCCGAGCCGCAGCACGGACTTGCCGAGCAGCCGGTTCAAGCGCGCGCGATCGCTGTCGCCGAGGAGGCCAGTGCGCCCCGGTGGCTGCGGCAGCTCCCCTTCGACGACGCGGGCGATGGCCAGGTGATCGAAGCGGCGCCCGCACAGCTCAGGCAGGGTCAGCACCTCCACAGCGTCGTCGTCGACGTCGACGTCGTCGTCGAGCCAGGGTTGGCTCGTGAGCTCCCTTTCGATGATGCGCGCGAGCGCGTGCAGATCGGCAGTCGGCGCCGCAGCAGTCGATGTGCCGACCCGGGCGACGCCGGCGCTGAGACGGGCGACGATCTCAGAAAGCTCGGCGCCACCCAGGCCACGGGCGTCGTCGATGACGTCGCGGGTCAGGCGCAGCCAGGCCGACAGGTGCTCCGCCATCGAAGCGACCAGCGGCAACGCTTGGGCCTGCGCGAGCACGGGCTCGATGGCCCCCAGGGCAGCGGCGACGTCGTCGGTGCGCCTCGGATCCCAGTCACGCAAACGCAAGAGGCGGTGCCGGTAGCCACCCGCGGGCCGCGTCTGATCTTCGACGTCACGACGGGCCGCCGCCTTGCGCAGGGTCGAGAGCACCCGCGCGCCCTCATCTGTGCCCAGGGCGCCGAGGCGCGCGGGGTTGGTGAGCACGGCGAGCAATCGCTCGCGCGGTGCCCCATCGAGACGCAAGGCGCACAGGTCCAACAAGAGGCGTGCGGCAGGACTCTCGATCAACGAGCGTCGACGTCGACGAACGGGCAGGGCGTGGCGCCGGAGGGCATCGAGAAAAGGGGCAGCGTGTCTCTCGTCGCGCACCACCACAGCGATGGAGCGGGAGCTGCGACGCCACGCCGCCACCACGCCGGCGACCACCAACGCCTCGGCAGCGGCGTCGGCACACAGGCGCACAGCGACGGGCGCGTCGACGACCTCGGCGTCGCCACCGCCCCCAAAGAGCGCCGCCCGAAAAGGTGCCAGGGGCCCGGTGCCACTCAGGTTCCACGCGGTGAGATCGAAGGCGGGAGCGGGTCCGCCGTCGAACATCTCGCTCGGCGTGGCCTCGACCGCGCGAAAAACGGCGTCGAGGCCGAAGAGGGCGTTGCGCTGGGGCGCGTCGTCGACAGGCAGCCGCAGCTCGACCGACACCGAGCGGGCCAGGGCACGCAGCAGCTCTACTTCGAGCGTCGTCGCCTCGAGCGCGTCCTCGACGACGACGACGGCGACCCCCCGCAAGAAGCCGGGGCGCTCACCCGTGTGCAGCAAGGCGCTGGCGCGGCGCAGCGAGGCAGCGTCGTCGTCGAAGGTGCCTGCTCTCATGCGGCGCTCGACCGCCTGCACGCGCAGCAGCAGACGCCGGACCTCGGCCATGCGCCCCTGTTCGTTGTCGGCGTCGTCGTCGCCCAGGGCCTCGAGCAGGGCGGTGGCGTCGGTGCCCGCGTGGACCAACTCTTGGCGCAGCGCGTCCAAAGCGGGAGCGAGGCGGGGCAGCAGGGGACCATCGTCAGCGAGGACGGCAGCAGCGACCAGGCGCGCCCCAAGGTCGTCGCGGGCCACGCCGGCTTTCAGCGTGGCCCAGGCTCCCAAGCGCTCTTTGAGATCGAGAAAGGTCCACACACGAGCGTCGACGTCGCGCAGCCGCGCTCGTTGGTGGGCGCGCGTCCGGCAGATGAACAACCGACGCTGGGAAGGCACGACACGGGGCAGATAGCGTCGATCTCTCTGGTTGTGGAACCTTTGTCGTTGCGACGCGTTCCCAGGCACCAGCGTCTAATCCCAGAGATCAGTTGAATCTGCATCTTCGGGAGCGGAGCGACCACGGATGGGGAGGGCCCCGTCGGCGACTTGCTCGACGACGGGAGGGGGCGCAGCCCCCTTTGAAACACAATCCCTGGGTTCAGTTGAGTACAAACTCAACTGAATCCAGGGATTAGACGAACACAACTGCTGGCGAGGTCATGGCGCTCTTTCGCTCCTTCTTCGCTCTCAGCCACGCCCTCGGCACCCAGCGGAACCTGATCCGTCGGCTGGGTGGGCTCGCGTTGCTCTTGATGGGCGTGCACGCCGCCGCCGACGTCATCGACGACCTGGCCTACGTGCTCCTCGACGGGCTCGATTTTTACGTCGACGAAGCGGTTGCCTCCTTCTTGGCTTGGCTGTCGGCGGCGGGCGGGCTCACCCCCGAGGGAGCCGTGCGGGGGATCGAGTCCTTTGCCTCCTTCGTCGACCTCGCCGAAAAAGACTGGCTCGCCATTCGCCTGGCCTTCGTGCTTGAGCTCGTCATCGACGTACTGCTGCTCGACCTGGCCTGGGGCACCCGCGACGGCGCGTCGGCCACCCTGCTCGAGGACATGCAGCTCAGCGTGGTGCGGCTCAAGCGGGCCTTGTCGGCCATCGATCTGGAGCGCCTGGTCGCGCCGGTGGCGCTGTCGACCTTCGTCATCGGCGGCGCGGTGCTGTCGGGGCTTGCCCTCGAACAACTGACGCGCGGTCTGCTTCAATCCGCAGCACCCGATCTCCTGCTCGCGAGCAACATCGCCGCCGCCGTCGCCCTCGTCATCACGGGAATTCTCTGCTGGCGCTTTTTGCCCGATCTTCTGCAGGGCACCTTCTTGCGCGCGCACGATCGCGGGGAGAAAGCCCGCGCACGCATCGCTGCCCGCCGTGCCCGCCACGTCCCGCGCTTTCCCCGTTGGGCGGCTGTGGGCGATGAGCTGCGGCGCGTGTTGCGCGGTGCTTGGCTCCTGATCGCGGCCTTCGTCGCTGTCGCCGGGCTCTTTGGCGCCGATCTCAGCGCCCTCGTCGAGAGGCTGGGGGCGGTGCCATGACATCGTCGTCGAGCCCCTCCGGGTCCGTTGCTGCCGTGCCCACAGCGAAACGGCGCAGGCGCCGGGGCTTCTTCGACTTCGTGCTGGTCTTGGCCCTGGGCTACGGCGTGTATGCCAAGACCCCCATCGGTGCTGTGGTCGAAACCGGCGTGCGCGTCGCCCGCGGACAATCCGACCATCCCTCGTGGTTCTCCACCTTCAAGGGACGAGAGACCGCGGTGAAGGCCCCCGTCGTCGACGACGCCACCGACACCCTGATGCAAGGCGTGCTGCCCAAAGCCCTCACGGCCGCAGCGGCCCTGCACAAGGTCGACGTCGACGCCCTGGCGGCCCTCGTGGCGGTGCGGGGCGGCTGCGACGCTGCCGGGACGTGCACCCTGCAAGCGCCCGATCGCCTGGCCTGGTTCGCACCAGGAGGCAAAGCCACCGTCGACGTCGACGTCATCGCTGCTGCGCTGGCCAAGGCGGCGGTCGAGCTCGGATCGAAGAACAACGAGCTCGCCATCGAAGCCCTCTTCACCGGTCCCCAGGCCCTCGCCCTCGCCGTCGATCAGGGCCGCAAGAGCAAGCTCGAGGCCCCCGAAGACGTAGAAGTGCATTCCCCCTTCTTGTCGCCGTCGACGCGACGGGGTCCCTTGCAAGGCGCCTTGGCCGTGCTGCTGGTGCATCGCCTGCGAACGCTGGCGTGGCCGGCGGCGGGCTTTCGCATCACCTCGCCCTTTGGCGAGCGCATCCATCCGGTCACTGGCCTCAAGAGCTTTCACAACGGCACCGACATCGGCACACCGGTGGGGACAACGCTCCATTCAGTACACAATGGAATCATCAAGCGTGCGAGTCGAGACAGCATCAGCGGCAACTACGTCATCGTCGATCATGGACTCGGTGTCTTGACGACCTATTGTCACATGGATGCCTTCGATGTCGGCGAGAAACAAAGAATAACGCAGTCGGGCGTCATCGGTCGCTCGGGGGCCACCGGGCGCATCACGGGACCGCATTTGCACTACATCCTGCGCATCAACGACAAGGCCGTGAACGCCGAGGAGTACGGTCGCTCTCCCACCCGCACCGCGGGCCTGCTCGCCCCCGCCGTGCCTGAGAAGCCCCCCGAAAAGAAACCCGAGAAAGCACCTGAGAAGAAGCCGAAGAAGCCCAGCGACAACGCCCAGGACCCGGATGCGGCCAAACCCGCGGCCCTCCCCGGTGCTGCCCCACCGACCCCGACCCCGACCCCGGAGCCGCCGACGACGACCGAGGCCCCCGCCGTGCCCTGAGCTCAGCTCCGAGCGCGACGGGGCCGAGCACGCTCGCCGGCCGATGTGGGATCAGGCGTCGACCGTCACGCGGATCATCTTCACGGGGGTCTTTGGTCGGTCGTTGCCGTCGGTGGGCGTGGTCTCGATCTTCTGCACGACGTCCATGCCCGACACGACGCGGCCAAACACGGGGTGCTTCGAGGCCCCGGGGCTGAAGAAGTCGAGGAAAGCGTTGTGCTTGGTGTTGATGAAGAACTGGGAGCTGCCGCTGTTGGGACCGGCGTTCGCCATCGACAAGGTACCCGCCTCGTTCGAGAGCTTGGCGTTGGCAGGGTGCTCGTCTTTGATGGCCCCGTGCGGGGCGTCCCCGGTTCCCGCGCGCGAACTTTGAGGGTCTTTGCTGAAAGGACAGCCGAACTGGCACATGAAACCAGAGATGACGCGGTGGAAATGCAGGCCGTCGTAGAAGCCGGCTTTTGCCAGCTTGACGAAGTTGCCCGCCGTGATCGGCATCTGGTCGGTGAAGAGCTCGACCTTGAAGGTGCCGAGCGAAGTCTCGAGAGTCGCGGTTGAATTTGCCATGGCTTCGCTTAATCGCCGCGGCGTTGGCGGGCAAGGATCTTCCGGCTCAGCGACGAAGGGAGCCGGGCCCGACGTGCCCACCGCGACGGCGTCAGTCTCGATCCGCTCGGCGTGACAACTGCTCGATGGAGGCGCGCAGCGAGGGGCTGCGCCAGTCTTTCGCGCCGACCCAGCTGCCACGCACGCGCCCCGCGCTGTCGATCAGGAACGTCGTCGGCAGCGACTCCACGTTCAGGGCGCGCTCGACCACGATGCGCTGGTCCCAGGCCACCTCGGGCGGAATCGCCGCGCCAAAATACTGCTGCACCGACGCCCACTCGTCGTCGACGCTGAGGGCGATGACGTCGACGGCGCCGCTGCGTCCGTAGTCGAGTACGAGGGGCAACTCATCGCGACAGGGTCCGCACCACGTGGCCCAGAGGTGCAGCAACGCAGGCTTTTCTCGAGCCCCCGCCAGCTGCAGCGGCTTGCCGTTGCGCACCACGAGCAGGCTCGGGACCTCGGGGGCTGCGTCTGGCGTCTCGGCTGCCGAGCTCGTCGCCGTTGCGCGCCCCTCGGCCCGCGAGGCGACCACCGCCGTGCCCAAGAGCACTGCGAAGCCGGTGAACGCGACGGCGAGACCGAAGACAGGCGATCGTTGCTCTTGCACCCGGAGACGATGGCATGTCCCCCGCGGCTGCGAAGGGCCTGCGCCGCTGCGAGGGTCCATTGGCGCCGCTTCTCTGAGATCGGCTTAGCAGGCTGCTGAAAAACGAAGTTTTGAGGCAGACGCGTCCTTGGGAGGGAGGCTCGTCGAGGCTTCGCCTCGACGAGGGAGGGTCTGGGACAGACCCTCCGGAAGTACGGCAGGGTGCGAAAAACGGAGTTTTTCCGCACCCTGTTAGGCTGGCGCCATGGCAGCTCTCCGTTTGGTCGACGTCGCTTGTCCTGGCTGTGGTGCTGGGCTGGAGATCGATCTCAAGTCCGAGATCGTCTTGTGTGAGTACTGCCAGAAGAGCTCCTTCGTGCACCGTCCAAGGGACGCCGTCACCGCGCCTTCCCGCGCGCAACAGCACTACGGGCACATCCACATTCCAGCGGCCGCCATCCGCAAAGTGCGCACGGCCCTCATCTTGTCGATGCTGCTTCCCCTTGCCGCAGTCCTGGTTGTCGTCGGCATCGTCGGCGGCGTCACGACAAGAAGTGTGCGGCGTCCAAGCCCGGTCGCTGCTTCTGCGCCGTCGCTGCCTGCTTCGGCCGGAGCCCTCTGCGCCAAGGTCGCAAGGTGCTGCAGGATCATCCAGCCCGGCAACGCTGGCTGCGACGGCATGCTGATGCTCTCTGAGGCCGCGTGCGCGCCGCAGCTCGAACAGCTGCGCACGGCCGCCACGATGCTGGGCCGCGCCTGCCCCTGAGCTCGGTGGCCGAAGGCGCAGAAAACAACGAGCCGCCAACGGTGGGCGGATGTGGGTGAGGTGTGGGGCCGTGTGGTCTCCATCTCCCCGTCGTCGCCGTCCAGGAGCGGCAGATCATCGGGCTCTCAGGTCGAAATCTGCGAGTCGGATCAGAAGCGCGCGACCCGCCAGCAACAGATGTTGGTGCCGCCTTCGCCCAAGTCGAGGCGCGGCTTCTCAACAAGGGAGCCCCCGTGCGTCAACGCTTCTGCGTCCGTCTTGCCGTCGCCGCCAGCTGCGTGGCCTTGTTCGCTCTCGCGGCGTGCACGGCTGCGGGAGTCCCTGGCACCGGAGACCCGGAAGGAGGAGGAGAAGGAGAAGGAGAAGGAGAAGGAGAAGGAGAAGGAGAAGGAGAAGGAGAAGGAGAAGGAGAAGGAGAAGGCGAAGGCGAAGGAGAAGGAGCAGGCCAAGGCGACGAAGGAATCAGCGGCGAAGGTGAGGGCGAAGGCGCCGCGCCAGCTGAAGGCGAAGGAGAAGGAGAAGGCGAAGGCGAAGGAGAAGGAGAAGGAGAAGGAGAAGGAGAAGGCGAAGGCGGGGGCGAGGGCGAAGGAGAAGGAGAAGGAGAGGGCGAGGGTGAAGCTCCCTGCGTCATCATCACGGGCTCCCTCACGGTCACCAGCGGCAGTGTCGCGTCACTGGCCAACGTCTGTGGGGTAAACGGCACCCTCACCGTCAGCGATGACGCCCTCACCGCGCTTCACCTCCCACGTCTGGCGCGCATTGGTGGGGACCTCGACGTCGTGGGCAACACCGCCCTCGCCAGCATCGCGTTGCCGCAGCTCGCGAGCATCGCTGGCAAGTGCACCATCGACGACAACGATGCGCTCGCCGACCTCGACCTCTCACTGCTGGCGATCGTCGATGTCGTCGACATCTCCGGCAACGCCAACCTGGCGCGCCTTGAGTTCCCAGCCCTCTCACAGGCGGGCGCCTTCGTTGTCGACAACAACGAAGGCCTGACCGAGGTTGTGCTCCCCCAGCTCGAGACGCTGAGCGCGCTCTTTGATGTGTTTGGCAATCCCGCCCTGTCAAATCTTAACACAAACGCACTTGATCGCGCTGCTGACATCGCGGTTAGCGATAATGATTCGTTGACGACCCTCGCCTTCCCAGCACTGACGGAAATCACCGCCACGCTCACCATCGCCGGCAATGCCGCCCTGACCAATCTGCGCTTTCCGCACCTCGACAGCGTCGGCGGAGACCTCGTCGTTCTCGACAACGACGCGCTGACGACGGACCTCGGTCCGACGGCCGCCATCCCGCCGCCAGCCTTTCCGGTGCTGACGCAGGTCGAACAGAAGCTCAAGATCACCGGCAACCAGCGCGTGACCAACATCCAATGCCCGCTCTTGGTTGGCGTCGGAGACCTCGAAATTACAACGAATTCAACGCTGACGACATTGATCTTTCCCGTGCTGACGGAAACGACGGGGACCGTGACCATTTCCAGCAACACTGCGCTGACGACGGTGCGCTTCCCCCTGCTGGACAGCGTGACCAACGACGTCGTCGTCGTCGCCAACCAGGTCCTCGCCACTCTCGGTCGGGTGGCTGCTACCGCCGCTGGCACGCCCTCCGCTTTTCCGCTGCTGAGCCACGTGGGTCGTGACCTGCGCATCGCAGCAAACCCTGCGCTGGCCAGCGTTGACTACCCCTCGCTCGATGACGTGCTCGGTCATCTCGACGTCGACGACTGCGACGCCCTCACCAGCGTCAACGTTCCCCAGTTGGCGAGCGCCGGCTTCGTCGACGTCTCGAACTGCAATGCCCTGCCGAATCTGACCTTCTCTGCGCTGGTCGCCGCCAATGCCCTCAGCATCGTCAACAACAACGCGCTGACGACCTACCAGATGCCAGCGCTGACCGGCGTCACCGGCTCCATGACCATTGTGGGAAACGCCCGTCTCACGAACATTCGATTTCCGGTGCTGGACCACGTGAACGAGGACCTGGTGATGGAAAACAACGACGCGATGACCACGGGCATGGGGCGGATCAACGTCTCCTTCTTCACCTCGGCAGTGGTGGCATTCCCCCTCCTGAGCCACGTCCAACACGACCTCCGCATCGCTCAACATCAGGCCATGACGCAGATCGAGTTTCCGAAGCTGGTGAACTCCAGTGACTGGACCTTCACCGTCGTGAGCAACAGTTCTCTCACCAACATCAAGTGTCCACTGGTGACACTCGACAACAACCTTAATGGAAACTTTGAAATGCACAACAACGCGACCACGTTTGGCTTCCCGTTCCCCGTCTCCAACTGCTCCTCCGATTGGGCGAACGACGAGCACGACCCCTGCTGAACCGACGGCGCCGGCGCACCCCCGCGCCGCTGCTGGGAGAGATCGACGTCGTCGGCTGGCCCCCAACCCTCAAGCTCGAGGGCGGGGGGCTACCTCGTTGTTGGCACCGCCTCGTCGCGCGTCGGCAACGGAGGCCGGTGCGGATCCCTCTCGATCCGCACCTCCGATCAGAACGGGGAGACCCGCCAGCAACAAATGATCGTGCCGCCGCGCTCGCTCAGGTCGAGGCGACTCGCTAAACACTGGAGGCTCCATGCGTCAACGCTGCTGCGTTCGTGCCGTCGTCGCCGCTGCCAGCTTCGTGGCTTTGTTCGCTCTCGGCGGCTGCTCGAGGGGGAAGGTGGCTGGGAGCGCAAGCACGGAAGGGGAGGGCGAAGCAACAGCCACAGGCGTCGGGACAGGCATCCGCGCTGGTGAAGGCGAAGGTGAAGGAAACGGCGACCCGGCGGGCGAAGGCGAGGGCGAAGGCACCGCCGGCGAGGGCGAAGAAGACACAGCGGGCGAAGCCGAAGGGGACACGGTGGCCGAAGGCGAAGGGGACCTGACGGACGAAGGCGAAGGAGACATGGGCGAAGGCGAAGGAGACATGGGCGAAGGCGAAGGAGACATGGGCGAAGGCGAAGGGGACACCGCGGGCGAAGGCGAAGGAGAAGGAGACACGGCGGGCGAAGGAGAAGGGGACACCGCGGGCGAAGGCGAAGGGGATACCGCGGGCGAAGGAGAAGGCGCAGGCGCAGGCGCAGGAGAAGGTGAAGGAGAAGGTGAAGGAGAAGGAGAAGGAGAAGGGGAAGGTGAAGGAGAAGGAGAAGGAGAAGCTCCCTGCGTCATCATCACAGGCTCGATCACCGTGACGACCAGCAACGTGACGACGATGGGCGACGTCTGCGTCGTGAACGGCAACCTGACCATCAATGATGCGTCCTTGGCGGCGCTCCATCTCCCCCGGCTGGCCAGCATTGGCGGCAACTTTGTTTCAGGCGGCACAAATACGAGCCTCACCAACGTCGACGTGCCGCAGCTGGGCAGCGTCGGCGGCCGCCTCAGCTTTTCAGCCAACGCAGCCTTGGACACCTTGACGCTGCCTGCCCTGACGAACGTGGGTGCCGACCTGGCGATCGAAGGCAACAACGCGCTGACCACCCTCCGCTTTCCAGCCCTGGACAGCGTCGGCGGTGACGTCATCGTCGCCGCCAACAACGCGCTGACGACGAGCCTTGGCCTGACGCCGAGCTTGACGGGACCCTTTTTCGTGCCGCCGCGCGCCTTTCCCGCGCTCACGCACGTGGAGCAGCGGGTGCTCATCCACGACAACCAGGCGCTGGAGACCGTCGTTTTTCCGATGCTGGACGATGTCGATGTGCAGATTTCCGCGAATCCGTCTCTCACCGACCTCAGCCTTCCTCAGCTTCAAAGCGCCGGCGACCTCTTCTTCACGGGCAACGACTCGCTCGTGGGCATTGACCTGCCGGTGCTGGCCAATGTCGTCACCCTCGAGGTGTCTGAGGACAGCGCCGTGGAGCACCTGGCGGTCCCGCTGCTCTCGAGCGCAGGCACGATCAACATCTTCACCAATGGTTCCCTCGCGAGCGTTGACCTCCCCGAGCTCGTGGGCGGAGCTGAGCTGGGCATCCTCATCACTGCCAACGATGCGCTGACGAGCTTCGGCCTTCCCGCGCTGAGCGTCGTCTTTGACCTCGCCATCGTGGGCAACGATGAGCTGACGACCATAGCCTGCCCGGCGCTCGCAGAGATCAACGGCACGCTCACCATCTCCAGCAACCCCACCCTCGCGAACCTCAGCTTTCCGCTGCTCGACGGTGTCGATGGCGAGCTCATCGTTGTTGACAACGACGCCCTGACGACGGACCTGGGCCCGACGACGACCAGCGGACTCTTCCGCACCCTTCTGCCGCCGAGCGCCTTTCCGGTTTTGACGCGCATCGATCAGGGACTGCAAATCGCCGGCAATCTGCGAATGACCAACATTGCGTTTCCGGCGTTGGTCGGCGTTGGCGACGTCACCCTGACCACCGGCAGCATCACCCTCTCCGGCAACGCTGCCCTCACCGCGGTCAGCTTCCCCGTGCTGGTGAGCGTGGGCGCCGACCTGGTCCTGGTCGACGACCAGCGCCTTACGACCCTCGGCCGCGTGAGCGGCGTAGCGGCTGGCACACCCTCAGCGTTTCCGCTGCTGAACAAAGTGGGTCGCGACCTGCGCATCGAAGGGAACCCGGCCTTGACCAGCTTCGATTTCCCCCTGTTGCAGGACGTGCTCGACCACATCGACGTCATCGACTGCGCCGCCCTCAACAGCGCCAATCTTCCCAAGCTCGCCAGCGCCGGCTTCGTCGAAGTCTCGGGCTGCAGCACCCTCCAAAGCCTCGTCTTTGCCAAGCTCGCCGCTGCGAACGTCCTGAGCATTGTGAACAACGACCACCTCGGCACCCTCGGCCTCCCGGAGATGATTGGCGGGGGGAGCATCGACGTCATCGGCAATGCGGCTCTGCAGTTCGCCAGGTTCCCAAAGATGGCGCTGGCCCTCTCGCTCGACGTCGCCAACAACGATGCTCTGACGAGCGTGGAGTGTCCGCTGCTCAACACCCAAACCAACGTGGCCGTCTCCATCCACGACAACGCCGCCTTGACGACGATCGACCTGCGCCTGCAGAAAAAGCTCGCTGGCCTGGTGCTGTCCAACAACGACGCTCTGGTGACCTGCCAGATGCAAGCGCTGACCAACGTCGTCGGCTCGATGACGGTCGCTGGCAACGCTGCCCTCAAGGACATCTTCTTCCCGGTCTTGGATCAAATCTCCGGCGACTTGCTGATCGAGGACAACGACGCCATCACCACGGGCCTCGGCCTCGTCGGCAGCCTCCGGCCGGTGGCAGTGGCCTTCCCACTGCTGACCCACGTCCGCGGTGACCTTCGCATCGCCGAGCAGCAAGCGATGACGCAGGTCGCCTTTCCGAAGCTCGTGAACTCGACCGCCTGGACCTTCACCGTCGTGAGCAATCCCGCGCTCACCAGCATCAAGTGTCTGTTCGTGACCTTCGGCAACAATACCAGCAACAGCTTCGAAATGCATAACAATGCATTTCGAATGACTGGTATTTCCCCGCCAACCAGCGTTCCAAACTGCGTGTCCGATTGGGCGAGCAGTGTGCACGAGCCCTGCTCCTGAGTTGTCCACGTGCCGACCCGGAGACGAAGCAGCGAGCGATGCTCGGCGGCTTCAGTCGACTTGATACAACGACACCGTTGTCAATTTGGTTTAGTCCTTTGCCATTTGTGACCCCTGATTTAGTCACTGCTCAGTAATCACAATGCAACAATCAACCGGATGCCGAGCGCAGGGCGCATCTCCCTCGTCGGCTCTCCTCCCGCCGGGTCCGGCCGGCGCAGCACCAGCAAGCGCCATTCGCCTCCGCAGGCGCATTGCCGACATCCGCACCAAGGAGGCCCTGTGGGTCAACGCGTTCCGCTCGTCGTCGTGGCCGCTCTCTTCATGCTCTCAAACGCCTGTGCGCGCAGCGGCGGTGAGGAGGGCGCCAGCGAAGGCTCCGAAGGCGGGGCCTGCCGCGACGACGGCTCCTGCGACGACGGGCTGACCTGCGCCAGCGACTTGTGTGTGGCGCTGGGAGACGACGGCAACGCGCAAGCCGAAGCGCAAGACGACGCCGCTGCTCTAGGCGAAGGCGAAGGAGAGGTCGGCGAAGGCGAAGGAGAGGTCGGCAAAGCAGAAGGAGAAGGAGAAGGAGAAGGAGAAGGAGAAGGAGAAGGAGAAGGAGAAGGAGAAGGAGAAGGAGAAGGAGAAGGAGAAGGAGAAGGAGAAGCTCCCTGCGTCAACATCACGGGCGGCGGCACGGTGACGACCAGCAACGCGACGACGCTGGGGAACCTCTGCACCGTGGGCGGCAACTTGACCATCAGCGATGCCACCCTCACTGCGCTGCACCTCCCGCGCCTAGCGAGCGTTGGCGGGAACCTTGTCTTGGGGCCGGCGAACACGAGCCTCAACGACGTCGACCTGCCGCAGCTGGCGAGCGTCGGTGGCCGCCTCGACATCATGGCCAACACAGCGCTGACCGGCTTGGCGCTGCCCGCCCTGGCGAGCGTGGGTGAACGCCTGCAGATCGAAGACAACGACGCCCTGACGACGCTCGGTTTTCCGGTGCTGGACAACATCGGCGGCGACCTCGTCCTGATATTCAACGACGCGCTGGCAACGAGCCTGGGTCTTACGCCGACGCTGACCGATTCCTTCCTGCCGCCGCGCGCCTTCCCCGTGCTGACCCGAGTCGACAGAGAGGTGGTGATCAAGGGCAACCAGACGCTCGAGACCGTCGTCTTCCCGCTCCTGACCGACGTTGGCAGCCTCGAACTCAGGTTCAACGACGCCCTCACAAGCGTCGCACTGCCGCAGCTCGCGAGCATCGCAGGCGGGTGCCACGTCGAGGCGAACGGCGCGCTTCAGGAGCTCGACCTCCCGCTGCTGGCGCTCGCTGACGACCTCACCGTCATCAGCAATGGCGCGCTGACGACCATTGACATGTCGTCAGTCAGCTCCGCCCAAGACGTCACTTTCC
>JAHFED010000079.1 GCA_023248635.1 Myxococcales bacterium | reverse complement strand
TCTCCCTCCCCTTCTCCTTCTCCTTCGCCCTCTCCTTCTCCTTCTCCTTCTCCTTCGCCTTCGCCTTCTCCTTCGCCTTCGCCTTCGCCCTCTCCTTCTCCTTCTCCTTCGCCTTCGCCCTCTCCTTCTCCTTCTCCTTCTCCTTCTCCTTCGCCTTCTCCTTCTCCTTCTCCCTCGCCCTCCCCCTCGCCTTCCTCGGCAAACGCAGAGCCAGCGAAGGTCGAACCGACGAGCACGAAAGCGAGCAGCGGGAGGCGCATGCCGGGACGTTAGCGCACGAAGGCCAGCGCAGGAGCGACCGGCCTGCGAGACGAGCACCTTGGGCTGCGCTCAGGGCCGAGGACCACGATTTCGCCGCCCGGCTGTGGGGGCAGCCCTGGGCCTCGAGTGAGCGCTCCCCGGCGAACGCGGATCAGTTGCAGGTGATGCCGACGTCTTCGCTGTGGGAGCAGTCGTTGACGCCGATGCCGGGGTTGCTGCAGTCGAGGAGACGGCTCTCACTGCCCACGCAGCTCATGCCATCCAAGACAATGGTTCCGCTGCCGCCGCCGACGGTTCGAAAGCTCCCGCCGCCGCCGAAGCCCAACTGCCGGCAGGCGACCGTGGTCTCCTCGGCGCCGAAGTCGTCGTCACAGACGGTGCCGAACGCGCCGTTGGCGAAGATCTCCAGTCGACCATCGCGAAGGCCGGTGCCGCCCACCAGGCGCAGCTCGCCTTGGACGTTGTTGCCGTCGTCGGGGGGCCCGCCGGCCAGGCACAGGCCGGTGCTGACGGTGTCGCAGGTGCAACTCGTGCCCGTGGTCGCCGAACAGGAGGAGCAGTCAAACGCCGAGCTGCAAAACTCGG
Organism: Myxococcales bacterium; assembly: GCA_023248635.1. Lineage (GTDB taxonomy): Bacteria > Myxococcota > UBA727 > UBA727 > VGSZ01 > VGSZ01. The sequence continues at coordinate 21,543 of JAHFED010000079.1, read as the reverse complement.
CGCAGGTGTTGCCGTCAGTCCCGCCGTTGCAGAAGAGGTTGCCACCGTTGCAAGTGTCGCCGGCGTTGCAGGGCTGACCGAAGTCGCCCGTGCCTTCGCCTTCGCCTTCGCCTTCGCCCGCGGAAGCCAGGCAGGTGACCTGAGTGCCCTGAAAATCACTGTTCAAAGCGTTGGTCGCCCCCAACACGGGCTCGCACAGCCCAAGGCTGTTGAGGCTGGCGGTGCTGCAGCCGCTCTCGATGGTGAGGACGGTGCGGGCGCTGCGCAGATTGCTCGGCAGTGACCCCGTCGAAATGGAATCGAGGCCGCGGGCACCGCAGAGCAATTCGCCGATGGCGTTGCTGCTCGCCCCATTCGGCAGGGTGAAGCGTTCGAAAAGCACAGCGTTGGCCGCCCCGCCAACGCTCCAGGAGAGGAAGCCGTCGGGGCGCAGGGTGAGGCCCGCATTGACCAGGCAGCTCTCGCCCTCGATCTCGCCGTTGCCGTTGACCTGCACCACGCAATCGGTGTTGCCGTTGCAGGAGGGCGACTCGTTGAAGCAGGCGCAGCCGTTGCTGCAGGCAGCGCAGCCGATGTTGCAGACGCTGCAGAGGTCGTTGTTGCTGACGGTCGTACCGCTCGTGTTCAGACACTCGTTGTCCTGGCCGGGGCAGCGCACCGAGCCGCAGGAGCTATCGCAGGCGGGTGCGTCCGAGGCGCAGAAGAGATCGAGCTGCTGCGTGTGCGTCACTTTGTGCCCAGCGTTGTCGGAGAACTGCACGCGCACGAAGCGTTTCTCTCCGCCGCGCTGGAACTCAATGGGCTCAACACTGGCGAGCAAATCCCAATCGATGGTCGTCGTGAAGGTGCCCGGGGCGCTCTGCGACAAGGTGCCCAGCGTCGCGCCGCTGAGGGGCTCGAGCAGGAGCGGCCCGATGATGTCTTCGATGCCGTCGGGGTCGCTGACGACGACGGTGAGGGTCACGCTGTCGTTGTCGTCTAGGCGGTTGGCCGACGAACTGAAGCTCTGGATGCTCGGTCCCAGAGGGTGGGGCGGGATGTCGGCGGGCACATGATCCTCGGCCTCGCCTTCTTCGCCCTCGCCTTCTTCGCCTTCGCCTTCGTCGCCTTCCTCACGACCGCGTCCGCCACCGCCGATGACGACGGGCGGTGCGTGCAGGAGAGCCAGGAGCTCGCAACCGCTGAGAGCAAAGACGCCAACGACGACGACGAGAGAGCTGCGCATGACAAACCTCGATTCGAACGACCCAGGCACAGCGGCTCTCTACGCTGATGAATGTGCACTTGGAGTGGGGCGTTCAGAGACGCGGGTCACATCCGGGCGCAAGACCTTGGAAACGCGATCGCCGGGAATCGAGGGTCCGTAGAGCGACCTATAGGCTTGGCCTCGAGCAGCTTCTCCTGAGCAGCGGCACGGCGAAGTGCCGGTTGGCAGCTCAGGGTGTGGCGGCGCAGCGCATGCCGATGGCGTTGTTGCTGAGGTTGGGATCGATGCCGAGGCGCGCCGTCGAACGCAGCAGGTGCTCAGGGTCGGACCAGGAGCCGCCCCGCACCGCGCGGGCGCCGGTGGGCACCTCGGGACCAGTGGGATCGCGCTTGGGCGACTTTTGGTACCAGGTCGATTCGTACCAATCCGCGGTCCACTCCGATGCGTTGCCAGCGAGGTCGAAGATGCCGCTGGCGTTCTTGCCGCTGGGAAAGCTGCGGACCGGGGCGGTGAAGGCGAAGCCGTCGGCGGGGTCGCGCGAGTTGGCCTTCGTCGACGCAAAAGGGCCCTCCCACGGATAGACGCCGAAGTGGGGCCTGCGCGCGGCGTACTCCCACTCGGCTTCGGTGGGCAGTCGCTTGCCCACCCACTCGCAGTACTTCTTGGCGTCGAACCAGCTGACGCCGACGACAGGATGGAGCTCGGTGGTCTCGCCGCCTGAGCTGGTGGGCTTGAGGGCCCGGCACACACGAGCGTCGACGCAGCGGTGGTAATTCTCGAGCGTGACCTCGGTGGGGTCGAGGAGGAACGCGGAGAGCTTGACCTTGTGTACTGGGTGCTCGTCGGGCTCGGGGATCTTGCTGCCCATCTCGAAGGTGCCAGCTTCGATGGGCACCATGTCGGCGCGCTCCTGCAGCTCCGCCGGTGCCGTCCCCCGGTTGCCTTGCTTGAATGAGAAGCTCGTGCAGCCCCCCAAGGCGACGACGACGACGACGACGACGACCTTTCTCATCGCGCCGCCTGCAGCAGGCCCAACGTGAAGCCGGGGGGAAGGGCCGTGGAGAAGCGGGCAGCGTCGACGCCCTGGTTCACTGCGATCTTGGTCAGGGTGACCTCTTGGGTGGAGCCGCCTTCACTGTGGCTCCACCGCCGGGGGAAGGTCAGCTTGGTGGCGTCGTCGACGACGTCTTCGAGCACGCTGGTCTGCGCCACCACCTGCCCTGCTTTGCCGAGCAGCTCCTTTTTCACGAAGGCGCCGCTGTCTCGCAGCGTCAACCTTTGGGACGAGAGGTTGTCATCGACGATGGGCACGGTGAGCACCAGCCGGTCGCCCTCGCGCACGCCCGTCGAGCCTTGGGGTTTGATCAAGGGCGGGCGCCAGCCCTCGCAGACGAACTGCGAGAAGATCTCGTGCAGGGTGAAGAGCATCTGTTCTTCATCGGCGGAGAGATCCTGCCGGGTGAGGGTCTTGCTACCCTCGTCGACGACGGCCAGCTGTTTGCCGTCGAAGACGAAGGCGCGCTGGCGGGCCCCCTGGGCATCGAGCAGCTCCCCCGCCGAAAAGGCCGGCTGCTGCATCGCGTAGCGAAAATGCAGAATCTCGTTCGAGCCCAGGTCCTTCACCTCGCCTTCGACGGCGTAGTCGCGCACGCCTGCGAGCCGCTGGTTCCAGGCAGCCAGAGCAGCAGCGACGACGGCGCCCTCAGCTTCAGGAGGGTTGGGTTCGGGTGCGTCCCGGGTGCAACCAACAAGGGCCAGTGTGGCGGAGACGGCGAGCAAACGCATGGCCGAAGCTGTGACGACAAATCGACGAACCGCAACCCCGATTGTTCTCCGGGCTTGCGCTTCCGCGCGAAGCGCGCGCGGGAGCGGGGGCTTGGAAATGCAAAAAGAAAACCTCCGAATTTCGGAGGTTTTCTGTGTCGCAAAAGTACGGAAAGGATCAACGCTTCGAGAACTGGAAGCGCTTTCGGGCACCGGGTCGGCCGTACTTCTTGCGCTCGACTGCGCGAGAGTCACGGGTCAACAATCCGGCCTTCTTGAGAGCGGGACGCAGGCCTTCGTTGGCCAGGCAGAGCGCGCGCGCCAGACCGTGGCGAACCGCACCAGCCTGGCCCGAAAGACCGCCGCCAGCGACGGTGGCGTTCAGATCGTATTGGCCTTTGACCTCAGCCGCTTCGTAGGGCTGCGCGAGGATCATGCGCAGCACTTCGCGCTTGAAATAGATCTCGATGCCCTTGCCGTTGATGGTGATAGCGCCGCTGCCGGGTTTGATCCACACACGCGCGGCTGCTTCTTTGCGCCGACCAGTGGAGTAGTAACGAGTGTTCGACATGAAGTATTTCCTATATCTAAAAGTTATAAGGTCTGATGAGGGGAAAGCTCAAATTGGCCGCCCGGCCTGAGGCACGGAATTGGCCGCCCGGCCTGAGGCAAAGACTCACTCAGCCAGCGTGAGCGGCTTTGGCTGCTGGGCGGCGTGCGGGTGATCGGTGCCGGCGTAGCACTTGAGCTTCTTGAGCTGCTGGCGTCCGAGGGGACCCTTGGGGAGCATGCCCTGCACGGCGGTCTGGATCATGCGCTCGGGGTGAGTGGCGCGCAGCTTCTTGGCGGGCGTGGCTTTCTCGCCGCCGTAGTAGCCGGTGTAGCGCCAGTAGATCTTGGCCTCTTCCTTGTTGCCCGTCAGCACGATCTTGTCGGCGTTGAGGACGACGACGAAGTCGCCAGAGTCGAGGTGGGGGGTGAAATTCGGCTTGTTCTTGCCGCGGAGCACGTTGGCGATCTGCGAAGCGAGGCGTCCGAGCACCTTGCCTTCGGCGTCGACGACGTACCAGCTGCGGAGGTCGCCGGTCTTGGCGAAATCAGTCTTCATCTCGGTCCTTCCGGTCTTCGTTCTCTTTCGAGAGCGAACACCTGCGCCATCGCGGCGCGTGCGGAGGAGGAGTTCGAACACCGGACTTGGTGATCGAACGCTTCCCTCGGGGTTCTGGGGCTGGTGTCGTGCGTGCGAGCTCCCGTGTCAACGCTCTCCTGCTGGCAAAGCGCCCTCCGGTCTTGGCGTCTCGTGCTTCTGCGTGCCCCTGGCTGCGTCCGACGCCGAGGGCGCACCGCAGCCGGCGGCGGCCGACCGCTTCTTGAACCTTCAAGACGCGCCAGCGTCTTGAACAGCCAAACTTCAAACTTCAACAGCAAAACTGCACGACACGCCCCGCGTCTTGCCATCAACACTCCAACACCGATCTCGCGGCGTCCCCGCCGAAACGAGGGACCGGCCTTCTCCATCGTCGTCGGCCAGGCCGTGTAAGGGTGCGGCGACAAAGGAGCGCGGGACCGCGGCGCGCGCTAGCCTGGGCTCGTGCGTTGCTTCATCGTCGTCGCTGTCCTGTCTCTGCTCGCCTGCGACACCCCGGTGGCCCCGGAGTGCGCGGTCTCTGCCCAGTGCGAAGAAGGCATCTGCGTCGATGGACGATGCGTCGACGGTGAGCGTCCCATTCCTCTGCCGGTCGAGGGAGAAGGTGACGAAGGCGAAGGCGAAGGCGAAGGCGAAGGCGAAGGCGAAGGCGCAGGCGAAGGCGAAGGCGAAGGCGAAGGCGAAGGTGAGGGCGGTGAAGGCGAAGGCGAAGGCGGAGAAGGCGGCGAGGGAGAGGGAGAGGGGGAGCCGTGTGGCGGCGCCTGCGACGCCTTCCAAGAGTGCGACCCCAGCTCTGACACCTGCGAATTCGTCGGCCAAGTGTGCGACGCCTTCGGCAGCTTCGAAACGACCCCCTTCGAAACCGACGATGAGGTCGAGCTCGGGCCGGCCGGTTTCAGCGTTCGCTACGACGCCATCGGCGATCAGGAAGACGGCGCCCACTTCTTCGACGCCTTCCGCCTCGACCTGTCCACGATGACTGTGCTCGACAGCCTGCGTGCCGACACCACCAATGTGCCCGCAGCGGCGCTGAAGCTGGAGATGACGAGCACCGACTTCGACCCCTTCATCGTCGTCATGAATGAAGAGAATTGCACCATCGAAGCCCAAAACAACGACAGCCCCGAGCTCGACAGCACCCACTCCCAGGTGATCCTGCCAGTGGCCGACGTCGTCGACGGCCTACGCTTGGTGGCGACGTCCTTCGATGCCGAGGCCACGGGCACCTACGCGGCCCGCATCCGGCCATTGCTGTGTGGCTTGGAGACGCCAGACTTGGCTTCATTCAATGCTTGCGCGAATGGTCTATCGATCAGCACATCGCTAACCTGTGAAAACAGCAATCCCTGCCAAAGAGAAGAGGATGGCAGCCTCAACGGCGTCGCCTGCTGCATCAAGACCCTGAACAACAATTGCGGCCGCGCCGACGGAGCCCCCATCACGACCTTCGTCGCCGCGGGCTGCGATCCCTGACGCTAGGACGCCCCGCGACCAGTCAGCACTACCGGAAAGGTCTTGAGGATCAGCTCGACGTCGATCTTGAGATTCCAGTTGTCGACGTAGCGCAGATCGAGCTGCATCCATTCGTCGAAGCCGATCTCGTTGCGTCCGCTGACCTGCCAATAACAAGTCAAACCCGGTCGCACGCTCAGACGACGACGCTGCCAGACTTTGTATTGCGCGACCTCGCGGGGGACGGCGGGGCGAGGCCCGACGATGGTCATGTCGCCGCGCAAGATGTTGATCAGCTGCGGCAGCTCGTCGATGGAGAACTTCCGGATGAACCGGCCGATGGCGGTGATGCGTGGATCGTTCTTCATCTTGAAGACGACGCCGCCCTGCATCTCGTTGGCCGCCATGAGCTGATCTTTCATAGCGTCGGCGTTGATCACCATGCTGCGAAATTTCAACATATCGAAATAGGCGCCGTGCAGTCCCACTCGCTTCTGGGTGAAAAACACCGGACCGCGATCGGTGGCCTTGATCAGCGCCGCTACTCCGACGAGCATGGGCGAGAGCAGCAGCAGACCACTGGCTGATGCGACGATGTCCATCATACGCTTCATGGCGTACTGAAATGGTTGCGTTGTCGTCGAAAGATAATGCAGGAATCCATCTTCAGTGAGCGCTCCGCTTCCCAGGAGCTGAGCTCGTTCGAAAGCCAGCGCGTGCACCGGGACGGCGAAAGGCTGGCCGACGTCTTCGCAGGCTCGCACCAGGGCCTGCATCTCGTGACCGTGCACCAGCGTGCGACCGGCGATGTAGACCTCGTCGACGGCGTGGTCGGCGAGGACTTTGAGCAGCTGGCCTGCGTTGCCCAAGATGGGCGCCTTGAGACCGCGGTGCGCGACCTCTCCCTCGAAGGCGAGGAAGCCGACGACGTTGCGCTTGCGGGGTCCGCGCTCGGCGAGGATGTGCCAGGCAGCGACGGCGGCGGGACCGGTGCCGACGATGAGGATGTCGTCTCTGGGATCGGCGATCTCCCGCAGCGGCGCGAAGAGCACGATGCGCCCGCTCAACATCCACACGAAACAGATGACGCCGAAGCTGGTGACGCTGAAGGCGTGTTTCTCGGGAATGACGCCGACGCGCTCCCACACCGCCAACACGATGGAGGTCACGATGAGCAGCAGGATGGTCAGCGCCGCCTGGTCCTGGGTCGTGCGCGGTGTGGCCGGTGAGTAGAGGCGCAGCGCGCCAGCGCCGACGAGCCAGAAGGCCGCGCCCACCATCATCAGCGTGTAGTAGCGGGGGTCGTCGACGACGACGCGCAAGGTCGCTAGGAAACAGCCCATCAAAACGACGAGGACGTCGTAGAGGACATTGACCTTCGCCGGCCAGCCGGGGGTGAGCTTGTCGAGCCCTCGCATTTTCTTCCGATATCACGTGCCTTGCAGCTTGGCAGGCAGCACCTCGCTGGCAGCGACGAGGAATCGCTGCCCACCTTGAGGCAGAACGTCGCTGCCGGCGCGTGCGCCAACAGGCGATCAGGCGGCGGCGGCGCTGGGCATCGGCGTTGGGGCGGTGATGCTCCTTGTGTCGAGGCTGCCAAGCACACCCCAACGAGCACCGCGTCCCGCACCAACGCCCCGTAATTTCGGCAGGCATGCAGACTGCAATGCAACTGTCGCATGAGCGCAGCCATCCTCGATCGCTTCAAGATGCTGCGTCCTTTGGCCAAGGGCGGCATGGGCGAGGTCTTTCTCGCCGACGACGAGGACACGGGGGAGCGGGCCGTGCTCAAGATGTTGCGCGATGATGTCGAGGCACGCGGCGCCGTCGATCGCTTTGAGCATGAGATCCACGTGCTGCGTCGGGTCTTCCACCCGCTTATTCCGCGGTGGCTCGCCGACGGGGAGTGGCAAGGCCGTCGCGTGGTCGCGGTCTCACACGTCGAGGGCATGTCGCTGGCGGAGCTGATGGGCCGACTGAAGCAGCGCTTGTCGGCGACAACCGCCCTCTTCTTGATGATCGATGTGCTGCACGCGCTGCAGAAGGCCCACAGCGCCACCACCGACGACGGCCTGGCTCTGGGTCTGGTGCACCGTGATGTCAGCCCGCACAACATCGTGTGCGATCAGCGCGGTCGCGCCCATCTCATCGATTTCGGCGTCTCCGTCGACATTCGCTTCACCGATGTCACTCCAGGCACCCTGGTCGGTAAGGTCGCCTACATGGCCCCGGAGCAAGCCAGTTGCTTCGCCGTCGACGCCCGCGCCGATCAATTCGCCGTCGGCGTGGTGTTCTGGGAGCTGCTCACCGGTCGTAGGCTTTTTCGCGCCGAGAGCGACCAGCGCACGTGGAAAAATGTCCTGGCCTGCATCGTCCCCGAGGTGTCGCAGTTTGCTGAGGTCCCGGCGTCGATCTCGCGAGTGGTCTCGCGCATGCTCGATGCCAACCGCACCCGACGTTTCGCCACCTGCTCCGACGCCGCCGACGCCCTGTTGTCCGCCGCCATCGATCTGCCGATGGGCGAGGTGACCCCCATCGCCACGCTCAACGAAGCGCAGCTGCGCCCCCCGGTGTCGCCGCGGGTCACCACCCTCGTTCTCGATCCCCTCGCCGACGCCGCCTGGTGAGGCTGGCGAGCTCACACGGGATGACTCCCGGGGTCGGCTGGCATAGACGACCCCATGGCCTCATTGCCCATCGTCGGCGTCGACGCTCCTGCACCTCCTGGTGGTCCCGGGCCCAGGCCCGCGTGGCTGCGCGTGCAGGCCCCCGGCAGCGGGCAGACCAGCCAACTTCGCCAACTGCTGGCGGAACGACGTCTTCACACGGTGTGCTCGTCGGCAGCCTGCCCCAACATGGGCGACTGCTGGGCCGCGGGCACCGCCACGTTCATGATCCTCGGCAACGAGTGCACGCGCGCCTGCCGTTTTTGCGACGTGAAGACGGCGGCGCGGCCGAACCCCGTCGACCTCGACGAACCCGAGCGCCTCGCCGAAGCAGCGGGGTTGATGGGCCTCAAGCACGTGGTGATCACCAGCGTGGCCCGCGACGACCTCGACGACGGCGGCGCCCGCCACTTTGCCCGCTGCTTGCGAGCCGTGCGCGCTCGTTTGCCGGGAGCCACCCTCGAGGTCCTGGTGCCCGATTTTCTCGGCAGCACCGAGAGCATCGCCGTGGTCCTGGAGGCCCTGCTCGAAGGGGGCAAGCCGGCGGTCTTCAACCACAACGTCGAGACCTGCGAACGTCTGACGCCGAAGATCCGCTCTGGCGCCGTCTACGGCCGCTCACTGCTGCTGCTGAAAAATGCCAAACAAGCGCGTCCCGAGATCCGCACCAAGACCGGCATGATGCTGGGGCTGGGCGAGACCGACGACGAAATTCTGCAGACCATCCGCGATGCCCGCGCCCACGACGTCGACATCTTGACCTTGGGTCAGTACCTGCGGCCGTCGTCGTGGAACCACGAGGTCGTGCGCTACGTGACGCCCCAGCAATTCAACGAGCTCGGAGCTTTCGCGCGCTCTCTTGGCTTCGCCCACGTCGAAAGCGGACCCCTGGTGCGATCGAGCTACCACGCCGAGCGCGGCGTCTCGGTGCCCTGAGAGCAGCGCCCTTCGATGAGGGCGCGTCAGTGAGGCATGTCCGCGGGCACCGGCGGCGCCGCTGGCAGCTCGTCGACGAGCGCTCCAGCGACGGTGACGCGCTCCTGCAAAGGCTGCGGCGCACCCAGGCAACGGGCGTTGCTGCAGGCCTCGCTCACCTCGCCGATGGCCTCGACGATGCGGATGAAGGGCGTGCAGAAGGCGTCGATACAGACGCAGCCCGACAGGGCGCCCAAGGCGAGCAGCAGGCACACAACACCGGTGATCCTTCTTCGTCGCGTCATTCCACTCCCACCGCGAACATCTGTGTCGACGACGTCAACGGCCGGCGAAGACCGGCCGTTGACGCAGACTCAGCGGAGACGAACGCTCACTTCTTGCCCTTGAGCTCGACCTCGAGCTCGAGCTTGACGTCCTCGCCGACGACGCCGCCGCCTTCGATGGCCTTGTTCCAGCCCAGGCCGAAGTCCGCGCGCTTGATCGTCGTCGCCATCGAGAAGGCCACGTGGGCGTTGCCACCCGGATCTTTGACTTCGGCGCTGGGGCCTTCGCCGTCGAGGACGACGGGCTTGGTCACGCCGTGCATGGTGAGGTCGCCGGTGACGCGGAGCTTGCCGCCGTCGAGCTTCTCGACCTTGGTGGACTTGAAGGTCATGTCCTTGAACTTGGCGACGTCGAAGAAGTCGGGGCTCTTGAGGTGCTCGTCGCGCTTGGCGCTGTCGGTGTCGATGGACGCCGGATCGATCTTCACGTCGACCTTGGACTTGCTGATGTCCTTGTCATCGATGACCACGGTGCCGGAGAAGGTCGAAAAGTGGCCACGCACCTTGGCGATGATGAGGTGCTTGACGACGAAGCCGACGGTGGAGTGGGATTGATCGACCTCCCACGTGGCGGCCTGCACAGGGGCAGCCAGAGCAAGAGCGAGAGCGGCGAAGAGAGTGCGGTTCAACATGGAGTCCTCCAGAGAAAGCAGACGCTCTCCCTTCTACGCCGACTCACGGCGGGTGTGACATGGATCTCATCCCGCGTCCGCTTGATGTTCGACCGCGTTCCGAGATGGGAAAGACGCGGGATGATGCGCGTGAAGCGCGCCCGCGGAACGCGGAGTTGGTGGGGGGCCCCGCGTCCGGCTCCGCCGGCGCGGGGGCGCGGGGGGAGGTCTGCACCAGACCTCCCAGAAGAGCATCCCCGACGGCGATGAACGAGACCGCTCCGCGGTCGAAGTTCAGCGAGATCGGGGATCACTGGCAAGCGGCCTTCAACCAGGGCTCCGAGGCGCCTCAGGGTTTCTTCTTCGACTCGCGAAGCGCCGCCTCGCGACGTTCTTGCAGGAAGACGACGATCTCGCCGACGACGCGATCGACGGCCTCCTCCTCGCTGCTCGTGATCACGTCCACCCTCCGGCCATCGGTCAGCATGAAGGCCAGGCGGCAGCTCGTGGGTGAATTATCCCCGAGCCCGTCCTGCGCCTCACAACGGACGGCTTGAATGGTGGCCAGCGGAACATGCGTGAGCGACTCGCGGCGAATCCAGCCATCGGTCGTCTGAGCGATGAGCGACATCGGCTGCACCTTTCCCCCCAACAAGAGGCGGACGGCCCTCACCGAGCTGCCATCGAGGTGCAGTGCGTCCTGAGAGCGGCCCGAGAACTTTGCGCCAAGCCCGAGCACAAGTCCCAGCGGCGTGAGCCAGGGATGGACCACGAGGCCGATGGCGACGCCCGCGATGCCTGCGCAGAAGGCTGGCAGCCAGCCGACCTCGCGTGGCTCGGCGCCGATCAAGACCCACAGCTCATCGCGGAGACGTTGTTGGGTGCGAATCACCCGTTCACCGCAACGACGGAATCGCTGCTGACGACGGCGATGTTGCTCGGGCCTGGACCAATGGGAAGTTCGGCTGCTCGCACCAGTCTCCTTCAGCTGAGGCGGGGGCAGGGAGGTGCTGGGCTGGGATCCATCGTTTCCTCCCGACGTCGACGATAGGGCCATGCTTGACCTCGAGCAACCACACCTCGGGTGGCGGCGGCCTCAGCGCAGATCACGGCTCGGATCGAAATTCGCCGGCTGCGCCTTGGGCGCTTTCTCGGCCAACACGCGTTGCCAAAGGTGCAAGAGCACGTCGTCGAGGTGCTGCCCTGTGGCGCCTGAGAGGAGCAGCAGCGGGATGCCCTTGCGCTTGAGGTGGCTCTGCAGCTTCTTGACTCCCGGCAGCGTGAGGGGGTCGACGACGAGGAGGTCGGTCTTGTTGAGGGCCACCACCTCCGGCCGCGCCGCGAGCTCGTCGGAGAAGCCCGCCAGCTCCTTGCGCAGCACCTGGTAGCGCTCGACCAGATCGATGGGCCCGCGCAGCTCCGAGGGCGTGTGCTCGACGGCCGGAGCTCCGGCGGCCAGCTCGAGGGGGACCTCGATGAGGTGCAGCAGCACCCGCACGCGCTCGAGGTGCTTCAAGAAGCGCACACCCAGGCCCTTGCCCTCGTGAGCACCTTCGACCAGCCCCGGGATGTCGGCGATGACGAAGGTGGCGCCGTCGACGTGGGGGACTTTGACGACGCCGAGCTGGGGCACCAGCGTCGTAAAGGGATAGTCCGCGATCTTGGGGCGGGCCGCGCTGACGCGGGCGACAAAGGTGGATTTGCCCGCATTGGGAAAGCCCAGCAGGCCGACGTCGGCCATGAGCTTGAGGCTGAGGCGGAGGTTTTTTTCTTCGCCGGGCAGCCCGGGCCGGGCGAACTCGGGTGCCTGCCGTGACGGCGTGGCGAAGCGCGAATTCCCGAAGCCGCCGGAGCCGCCTTTGCAGATCACCAGCCGCTGATCGTGAGCGGTCAAGTCCCCCAGCAGCTCGCCGGAGTCGCGGTCGAACACCTGCGTGCCCAGCGGCAGGCGAGCGACGACGTCGGCGCTCTGGTGCCCTGCTTGTTTTTTGCCGCGCCCCTGTTCGCCGTTTTTGGCCACCAAGCGGGGTTGGTATTTGAAGTCGAGCAGCGAGTGCGCGCCGTCGTCGCCGACGAGGACGACGTCGCCACCGTCGCCGCCGTCGCCGCCGGCTGGTCCGCCCTTGGGCACGTGGGCTTCGCGGCGCCAAGCCACAGCGCCGTTGCCGCCGTCGCCGGCCTTGGCGTAGAGCGTGACTTCATCGATAAAAGAGGACATGTCTTCTTCGCAATAAATTTATAGGAAATTCAACAGCCGAACGGGGATTCTTCTCTGCTCTCCTCTTTGGCTGTCTGGCCGAAGTCCCTGGGAATGCCAAGAAAAACAAAAGAAGCACAGGGAGAGCCCTGTGCTTCTGGTGCAAAGCGCCGAGACCTCGTGGCCTCGGGAGGCCTCACTTCTTGGCGGGGGCCTTGTACTTGGGCTTGTTGCCGCGGGGCGCCTTTTTCGCCTTGGGAGCGGCGGCGACGGCGGGGGCAGCGCGGGCGGCCTTGAGCAGCTCTGCAGCGACGGCGGTGATGATCGAAACACGCTTCTTGGACTTGCCATCGCGCTCGAACTTCACGTGACCGTCGATCAGAGCAAAGAGCGTGTGGTCGCGGCCGACGCCGACGTTCTTGCCGGGGCTGACCTTCGTGCCGCGCTGGCGCACGATGATGTTGCCGGCCTTGACCACCGTGCCATCGGAGCGCTTGACGCCGAGGTACTTGGGGTTGGAGTCGCGGCCGTTGCGCGTAGATCCTTGGCCTTTTTTATGCGCCATTTGAGCACCTGTGAATCGTCTCGCGACGATCGTTCAAAGAGGAAGAAGAAACACGAAGAAGGAAGCGGGTTGCTCAGCCGACGACGCTGTCGATGTGGACGACCGTGTAGCGCTGGCGATGACCCTTGTGCTTGATGTAGTCGCCGGGGCGGCGCTTGAGGGGCCACACTTTGACGCCCTTGACGCCTTCGCCCTCACCGTCGCCGCTGCCGTTTTCGACGACGGTGGCCGTGACGCTGGCGCCAGCGAGGTGGGGCTGACCGACCTTGGTGCCGCCTTCGCCCCCCGTGAGCAGAACCTTGTCGAAGGTGAGCTTGTCGCCCTTCTTTTTGCCTGCGAGCAAATCGATGCGGAGCTTCTCGCCCGGCATGACCTGGTGCTGGCCCGCGCCGGCGACGATGACTGCGTAACGACCCGCCATGACTCACTCCTCAGACAGCACCGCCTCACGGCGGGCAGAGATCAACCCGATCGAGCCGAGGCCCGACCGAACAAGAAGGCGCAGCAAACCGGCTGAGACGTCACCTGTCAAGGCTGGTTCGTGGAAAGAACAGGGCCGTCGGCCTTGTCGACGACGCGCTGAACCCTCGAGGTCCTTGACGCTGCAGGGGCGACTGCTACGAAGCGACGTCCCCTTTGGAGAGCAGCGATGACCTACATCGTCACGGAAAACTGTCAGCAGTGCCGCTTCACCGACTGCGTCAGCGTCTGCCCCGTCGACGCCTTCCACGGCGACGCCGAGATGATCTACATCGACCCCGATGCCTGCATCGACTGCGGCGCCTGCGAGCCCCAGTGCCCGGTCAAGGCCATCTTCGAAGACCGCGACGCCGAGAAAAAGCCCGAGCTCAAGCCCTGGATTGAGATCAACAAGCGCAAAGCGCCCGGCCTGCCCATGTACAACACCAAGCAAGCCGCGCTGCCGACGGCGGATGCCCGCAAGAAGGCCCTGGGCTTCTGACGTCGACGTCGATCAAGCCTTCAGGACGCGCCAGCGTCTGGAACATCAGAACTTCAAGTGCTTGGCGGCCTCGGTGTCGAGCAGCCAGCGCACCGTCGCCCCCCGGCGAGCAGCCTGGGCCGCCGGCAACGCCGACGTCGGATCGAGGATGGCTTCTTTGGCGGCGTCAGCCTTGCCTGCTCCACTGACCAAAACCACAGCTCGCGCGCGCGCGACAGGGCCTGCAGCGTCAAGGTGACGCGCGAGGGCGGCGGCTTGGGCGAGTAGGTGATGGCGACGACGAGGCGCTTTTCTTCGCTCAACAACGCGTGGCCCGGAAAGAGCGAGCAGATGTGGCCATCGGGCCCCATGCCGACGTGGACGACGTCGATGGCGCCGGTGCCCTCGGTGACCCTCAAAAGCTCGGCCTCGTAGTCGGCGGCACCTTTGACGACGTCGACTTCGCCGATCATGCGGTGGACGTTTTGGTCAGGGATCTTGGCGCGCGACAAGAACGTGTCGACGGCGAGCTTGTGGTTGCTGTCTTTGTGATCCGGCGGGACCCCGCGCTCGTCGCCGTAGAAGATGTGGATCTTTTCCCAAGGCAAGGGAGCTTGGGCGAGCACGGGGTAGAGCACCTGCGCCGCCGACCCCCCGGTCAGGGCCATGGTGAAACGATCGCGGCGCGCGATGGCCGTCGTCGCTGCATCGATGGTGAGGTGCACCAGCTCGGCGGCCAGGGCTTCGGGCGAGGCAAAGACGCTGCGGGTCGTGGTCATGATGGACTGCTACCCCAATGTCGGGGTCCTTGTCTTCTCCGAGCGCGCTTGCAGCGTTATCGCCGTCTTCAGTCGCTCGATCATCAATGGGCTAAGAATCCGGCGTGGACCGACGTCTCAAGGAATTCACCGACAGCGCTTCGCGTGTCGGTGAATTGTCTACAGGTTCATCGCCTGGCGGCGATGAATTCACCGACACGCGAAGCGCTGTCGCTGAAATCTCTGCCCGCCGGCCGGGCGGCCAAATCCTGAAGAACCTCGCCATCGCCGCTCTCGAGCGCATCGCCGACAAGAATATCGGCTGGTCCCGATGAAGACGTGGAGCGCCGCCCGTGGTGAAGCGCGGCTGGCGATGAACGCCCGAGAGCACGAGCGCGCCGATGCCCTGCTCGACGAGGCCGAGCTCCTGTTGAAAGCCAGCACCAAAAACGGCGACCACGCGGCCTGGGCCTCGATCATCGGCACACGCGCGGACCTGCGCATCCAAGAGGGCCTCCTCGACGACGCCATCGACCTCGCCCGCAGCGCGCTGGAGCACGAGCGCCAAGCCGCAGCCGCACCCATCTTCGTCGGCAACCGGTTGATGTTTCTGGCCCAGCTCCTGGTTCGCACCGCAGCCCTCGAAGGCGCGCGCTCCGCGATGTTGGAAGCAATCCCCCTCTTCATCGCCTCCTTCGGCGACGATCACCAAGAGGTGCGCCACGTGCGCGGCCTGTTGGTCACCGTCGAGAAAAGACTGAAGCTGCAGCTCGTCGTCCAGTAGACGCCAGCCGTCTTCAGCGGCGAGAACAGAAACTCAGCCTGCGGCGCCCCATACGCCCCATACGAGACGCGCAGCGGGCGTGGCCATCGAAGCGCTCGTTGCCCTCGAGTTCTGCCGGCGCCGAGGTCTTCAGTGCTCTGACGACGACGTTCGATCGCCGGCAACAGCTCGAGGGAGCCTTTGGCCAGCACCAGCGAACGCGTCCACACAAAGGGCAGGGGTCCAGGGGGCCCTGGACGCTTCGCCACCACCAGGTACCCCCTTGGCCCCGCCGGAGGCCTTCTCCGCGCGAAGCGCATTCTTTATCCACGCCCCGCAGGCAGAAATTCAGTTGCGAGGAGCTTCCTCAAATTCGGCATCCACAACATCATCCGGTTTATCATCCGCAGGCTTCCGCTCACCCTCAGGAGCAGCCCCCGCCGCATTGGGATCCGGCTGCGCTGCCCCCTGCTTGTAGAGCTCCTCGGCCATCTTGTGGCTCGCCTTGGTGAGCTCCTCGAGAGCAGCCTTCAATGTCGCTGCATCCTGGCTGTCGAGGTCGGTCTTGGCCTTCTTCACCGCCTCTTCGACAGGCGTCTTGAGCTCGGCGCTCATCTTGTCGCCGTTCTCGCGCAGCATTTTTTCAATGTTGTAAATCATCGAATCAAGTTTATTGCGCTCTTCGACGACTTCGCGACGTTTCTTGTCGTCGGCTGCGTTGGCCTCGGCGTCTTTCACCATCTGCTGAATCTGGGCTTCGCTGAGGCCTGACGACGCCGTGATGGTGATGTGCTGCACCTTGCCGGTCGCTCGGTCCTTGGCCGACACGTTGACGATGCCATTGGCGTCGATGTCGAAGGTGACCTCGATCTGGGGGATGCCGCGGGGCGCCGGGGGCACGCCGTCGAGGTGGAAACGACCCAGGGTGCGGTTGTCCTTGGCCATCTCGCGCTCGCCTTGCAGGCAATGCACCTCGACCGAAGTCTGCGAATCCGACGCCGTCGAAAACACTTCGGACTTCTTGGTGGGGATGGTGGTGTTGCGCGGGATGAGCACCGTGTTGACGCCGCCGAGGGTCTCGATGCCGAGGCTCAGGGGCGTGACGTCGAGCAGCAACAGATCTTTGACTTCGCCGCCGAGCACGCCGCCCTGCACCGCCGCGCCGAGGGCGACGACTTCGTCGGGGTTGACGCTGCGGTTGGGCTCTTTGCCAAAGAGCTTCTTCACGGCTTCTTGCACCATCGGGATGCGCGTGCTGCCGCCGACGAGCACGATCTGGTCGACGTCGCCGGCCTTCATCTTGGCGTCGGCGAGGCACTTGCGCACGGGCTCCATCGAGCGGTCGACGAAGGGTTGCATGAGCTGCTCGAGCTTGCTGCGGCTCAGCGTGAGGTTCATGTGCTTGGGACCGGTGGCGTCGGCGGTCAAGAAGGGCAGGTTGACCTCGGTCTGCATGACGCCGGAGAGCTCTATCTTCGCCTTCTCGGCGGCTTCCTTGAGGCGCTGCACCACCATCTTGTCGTTGCTGACGTCGATGCCGTGTTCTTTTTTGAACTCGGTCATCAGGTATTCCATCACGGTGTGGTCGATGTCGTCGCCGCCGAGGTGGGTGTCGCCGTTGGTGGCGATGACTTCGACGACGTTTTCGCCGACTTCGAGGATCGAGATGTCGAAGGTGCCGCCGCCGAAGTCGTAGACCGCGATCTTCTCTTCTTTTTGCTTGTCGAGACCGTAGGCCAGGGCGGCCGCAGTGGGCTCATTGATAATGCGTTTGACGTCGAGACCGGCGATGCGACCGGCGTCGCGCGTGGCCTGGCGCTGGGCGTCGTTGAAGTAGGCGGGCACGGTGATGACGGCGTCGCTGACGCTTTCACCCAGGTATTGCTCGGCGGCGCGCTTGAGCTTGAGCAACACTTTGGCGCCGACCTCGGGAGGAGTGACCTCTTTGCCCTGCACCTTGAAGATGGCGTCGGCGTTGGGACCAGCGACGACCTCGAAGGGCACGCGCTTGATCTCGTTGGTGCACTCGCTGAACCGACGGCCGATGAAGCGCTTTGCCGAGTAGACGGTGTTGCGCGGGTTGGTCACGGCCTGGCGTCGGGCGACTTGCCCCACGAGCACTTCGCCGTCTTTGGACCAGGCGACGACGGAGGGCGTGGTGCGCGCTCCCTCTTCGTTGGCGATGACCTTGGGCTCGCCGCCCTCCATGACCGCCACGCAGGAGTTGGTCGTGCCGAGGTCGATGCCGATGATCTTGCCCATGGTCTCTCTCCTTTGGCCGCGGCTGCCCGGCGGCGCACATCTTCAGAATTTTCAGGTCGTTGCAGTTGGGGTGAGAAGCGTTTGACGGGCGAACAATAGGCAGACCCCGCACCCCGTCAAGGCAAGGCGCGCGCCACGGCGACATTTCTGTTCTTGGCGTTGCGGGCGCGTCGGGTCGCCCTGGCGGACTCAGGCCCTCAGCAACTCAAAACCCGCCGCAAAGGAACTGGGTTTCAAACGACGTCGTCGGCCCTGGATCTCGCTGCTCTTCGAGCACCAATTCCCGCACCCCACAGGACGACGTCGGCGTGCCTTCGGCCAAGGTCACCGCCTCATCTTCGAAGGCGATGGCCTGGCAGCGGCCGTCGACGCAAGAGACCGTTGCCACTGGCGTGCGGCACTCGTCGTTGCAGATGCCGCCTTCGTCGAATTCGGCTTCGTCGCGGGCCTCGTCGAATTCGTCGGCGGTGACCACGAAGATGTCGGCAGAGCACGGTTCGACGACGACGCAGCATTCGGCGTCGTCGAAGCAATCGTTTTGGGCCGAGAGCTCCCGCAAGCGATCGACCTTGGTCGGCAGGCAGCCCGAGAGCAAGGCGAAGACGACGACGACGACGGCCGGGGATTGGTGCCTCAACATCGCGCCAGCGCGCGGGCGGTGTTGATCAGCAGCTCGTCGGACAGCAGGAAAGCGTCTTCGAGCGACGGTCCGTAGGGCACCGGGGTGTCGAGGGCGCCGAGCACGCGCACCGGGCCGTCGAGGTGGGCGTAGAGGGACTCGGCGATCTTGCTGGCGATGCTCTCGATCACCGAGCCGGTGCGGCTGTCTTCGCCGATCAACAAGACCTTGCCGGTGTGACGCACGCTGGCCTCGATGCGCGCCCAGTCCAGAGGCACCAGCGAGCGCAGGTCGACGACGTCGCAGGAGACGCCTTCGCCTTCGAGCTTGCGGGCGGCGTCGAGAGCTTTGTGCACGTAGGCGCCGTAGCTGAGGATGGTCAGATCGTCGCCGAGCCGGCGAAAGGCCGCGGTGCCCAGCGCGATGCGCGGCCGCTCCGACGGGAGGTGCTGCTTGATCCGCGGCAAGCGGTAGAGGGCGATGTGCTCATAGAAAAGTACCGGATCGTCGTCGACGACGGCGCTCATCATCAGGGCCCGGGCATCGTGCGGCGTCGAGGGGACCACGATCTTCAATCCGAAGGATCGGAAGAACCAGGGGGTGGTGTCTTGAGAGTGGTAGGGACCGGCCCGCCGCAGTCCGCCCCAGGGCATGCGCAAGGTCATCGGTACCTTGGTGCCAGCACGGTAATGCAATTTGGCCGCATTGTTGACCAGTTGATTGAAGCCAGATGCAACGAAATCATTAAACTGTATTTCGCCGATGGGCCGCTGGCCGACCAGAGCTGCACCGACGCAGGCCCCGATGATTGCTCCCTCAGCAATCGGGGTGTTGAGGATGCGATCACCATGCTTTTCAAGCAGTGATTTCAACAGCAAAAAAGCATTGCCATAGGGGGGCGCCAGGTCCTCGCCGATCAAGAAGGCTTCGGGGATCTCCTGCAAGACCTCGAGCAGGCCCTGGCCGCAGCCCGCGAGGAAAGTCGACCCCCGCGGATCGAAGGGCGGCGCTTCTTCGACGATGCGCAGCTCGAAGCGCGGTGTGCCGTCGCTGCCGGGCAGCGGGGGAATCACGCCGGCGACGGGGTGCCGGGCGACGACGTCGTGATCGGCGAAGACGCCCTCGCCCGCTTTGGCCGCTTCGGCCCAGGGGCGATCGCGCAACGCGCCGACGACGCCCTCGACCCGCTCCACCGCTGCGGTCTGCAGCTCGAGCAGGGTGCCTTCGTCGATGACGCCCTCGGCCCGCAGCGACGATGCCAAACGGTGCAGTGGATCGCGGGCCGCCCAGGCGGCGTACTTGGTCTTGTCGACGTAGCCTTTCTCCGGCGTCGGCGGCAGATCGAAGCCCAGAACCGGATCGGCGCCGAGATAGAGCATGTCGTCGTGGTGGGCATGACCGCACATGCGCATCGCGACGGTCTCGATGAGCGTGGGCCCGAGCTGCTGGCGCGCGCGTTGTGCAGCCCAGCTGAAGGCGGCGGCCACCGCGAGCGCATCGGTGCCGTCAATGGTGATGCCGGGGATGCCGTAGCCCAGCGCTTTGTCGGCGAAGGTGCGGGCGCTCGATTGCTGGGCCACCGACGTCGACAGCGCGGTTTGGTTGTTCTCGACGCAGAACACGATGGGCAGTTTCTGCACGGCGGCGAAGTTGATGGCTTCGTGCCACTCGCCCAGCGAGCTGCCTCCTTCGCCGATGAAGGAAAATGCGACGCGGTCTTCGCCTCGACGTTGAAAACCGAGAGCGGCCCCGGTCATGGTGCAGCTGGCGATCGACAGCGGTGCCGCCACCATGAAGACGCCGCGCTCGGGCATGGCCAAATGCAGATCTTTGCCATCGTGGGGAGCGCCGCTTTTGCCCACCTGCGCATTGAGGCACATCGCCAAGCCGTCGTCGTCGCCGGCGTCCCACCCGCTGGTGGCGAAGGCCAAGCTGACACCAAGATCCCGGATCAAGGGTCCGACGACGTCGCCCCGCCAACCGTCGTTGGTGGCGAAGCTCTTGCCTGTGCGCAGGCGCAGGGCGGCGGCGTAGATGGCCTCTTGTCCGAGGGATCGGAAGCCTTTGCCCTGGATGACTTTGTCGCCGTAGCGCATCTCGGACGACAAGAAGAGCTGTTTCATCTTGTTGTCGACCGCGCGGGTCAGCACCACTCCGCGCAGCAGGGCCCGCTTTTCGTCGGCGGTGATCGAAGCCGCGATGGCCTCGCGGGCAAAGAAGCCGTCGACGTCGCGGGCCAGCCGGATGACCTCGGCGCGGTGCCGCTGGCCGGCGTCTACGAAGGGTTGGGTCTCGCCCACTCTCTGCTCTCTCAGATCGGCGGCGCTGAGGCCCAGGGCTTCGACGAGGTGGGCGCCGACCTCGCACGCCAAGGTGGCCAAGGCGGACGGATCGCCCGTCTCCTTGCCACAGCGCGCCCAGGCCGAGCGCGCCGCCGGCCAGGCGAAGGGGTGGCTCTCGACGACGTAGGCCAAGAAGCGCTGCCCCAGCGGCGAGGGGAGCTCGACGGACGCGGGGGTGGGGAGCGCAGCGGGGCCAGCGGCGCTCTGGGCGATGGCGTCGGCGACGGCCACTGGCTCGTTGGCGGGTTCGTGCTGGGTGGTTTCGATGGGCGGGGCCTCGGCGACGACGACCACGTCGATCTCGACGTCGTCCGGGGCGCGGGTGCTGGGGGCAAGCGCGTCGTCGGCGGTCGCTGGGGCCACCACTATGGCCGGCGCTTCCTCGGCGGGGAGGGGCGTCGGCAGGGTTTCGGCGTCACTTTCGGCGAGGATGTCGTCGATGACGATTTCCTGGAGCTCGTCGTCGTGGGGCGCCGCGGCGGCGCGGGCGCTGCGTTGGCCCGCGGCGACCAGAGCCAACACCGCGGCGGCGTCGGCGACGTCGTCATCATCGACGGCCGGGATCGGCGGGGCGCCGGCGGTACCCACAACAGCCTCGGCGACCGCGGGGATCGGTGCGGCGACGTCGACGCCTTCGTTCACGGGGACAGGGCTCGCTGTGACTGCGCTGTCCCTGGGCGCGGGGCCCGAGGGGGCGATCCCAGGTGCGGCGTTGACGACCGGGAGCTCAGCGACGACCGGAGGCTCCGCGGCGGCGGAAACCGTCGGGGGCTCAGCGACGACCGGTGGCGGGGGTTCAGCGACGACGGCCGGCGGGGGCTCAGCGACGACGACGGCCGGCGGGGGCTCAGCGACGACGACGGCCGGCGGGGGCTCAGCGACGACGACCGGTGGTGGGGGCTCAGCGACGACGACGGCCGGTGCCCCGGGCTCAGCGGCGACGACGGCCGGTGCCCCGGGCTCAGCGATGACGACCGGTGGTGGGGGCTCA
>JAHFED010000018.1:77562-99818 GCA_023248635.1 Myxococcales bacterium | reverse complement strand
GCCGCCGCCGCAGTACCAGCAGCCACCGCCACCGCCGCCGCAGTACCAGCAGCAGCCGCCGCCGCCGCCGCAGTATCAGCAGCAGCCACCGCCGCCGCCGCCGCCGCAGTACCGTCCGCCTCCGCCTCCGCCTCCGCCCGCTGCAGGGCCGACGCGGACGCTCATGGGCACTGGTGCTGTGAGCCTCGCCCAGGCCCAAGGGCAGCAAGGGGGAGCGCCGTGGGCCAAGCCCGCCAACCCGGCCGAATATCGGCCGCAGATGGGACCTGCTGGTGTGCCCATTCCGCCGCCGCCCACCCGCTGATCGTGTCGAAGAGAAAGCGCCTGACTGGGCGCTTTCTTTTTTCTCGCGGGGCCGTGGAAGAAAACTTGATGCGCGGATCCACCCTGGACATGGTGGAGACCCTTGGAGCCACCGCGCAGCTGCGGGCTCCACCCACGCACAGCTCCAGATGAGAATCGACGATGACGAACGACGAAAACGCGGCTTCTTTCCTCAAGTCCCTGGTGCTCGCCACCCTGACCATCGCGCTGTCGACGATGGCGCTGGGGACCCTGTGGCTGCGATCCAGCGGCGGCTAATCCGCCGCTGGGTCGCGCCTTGATTTCTGATCCCGCGTCCGCTTGATGTTCGACCGCGTTCCGAGATGGAAAGACGCGGGATGATGCGCGTGAAGCGCGCCCGCGGAACGCGGAGTTGGTGCCCCGCGTCCGGCTCCGCCGGCGCGGGGGGAGGTCTGCACCAGACCTCCCAGAAGAGCATCCCCGACGGCGATGAACGAGACCGCTCCGCGGTCGAAGTTCAGCGAGATCGGGGATGAGATCGGCAGCGGCCTCCAAGGGCGGTCGCGGCCCGTGCAAGGTTGCCTGCCGCTGGGTCGCTCGGCCTGATGTTCAGGGGCAGGCAGAGTCGATGGGTCCGCAGGTGCCGCCGACGCAAACGTCGCCGGCCGCGCAGTCGACGTTGGCCGTGCAGGCGTCCGATGGGACTCCTCTGCCGTCTCCAATCACGCAGCTTCCATCGCCGTTGCACCCGCTGC
Source organism: Myxococcales bacterium (assembly GCA_023248635.1). Taxonomy (GTDB): domain Bacteria; phylum Myxococcota; class UBA727; order UBA727; family VGSZ01; genus VGSZ01. The sequence goes on along the minus strand of JAHFED010000018.1, from coordinate 98,778 downwards.
CGGCGTTCAGATCGCAGACCAAGGCCCCGGGACACACCGGCGGGTCGCCCCCGACCGCGGAGAAGGCACAGGTCACAACGCACACCTCGATGGCTGGGGCGAAAGCGACACCGGCGGCGCAGCGGAGCGTGTCGTCGTCACAGGGGTTGGCGTCGTCGCACAGGGCCAGGCACAGGCCGGGCGAATTCGGCGGAGCGGGGAGCTCCGGCGGGTTGGGCGAGGCGCAAAACGAGCCGGCCGCGCAAGGGTTGGCGTTGTCGACTGCGGAGCAGGCGTCGTTGTCGGCGACGACGTCGGCGGCATCCGCTTGATCGACGCAGCGCCCGCCGCCGCTGGTGTCGCTCGGCGTGCACGACAGGCCCTCGCTGCAAGGGGCTCCCAGGAGATCGCAGGAATCGCCGCGTCCAGGGGCGTCGCCGCAGACCGGCGCCTGCACGGGCTCATCGCTGCAGTGGTCGCCGATAAGTGTGGAGCTGCAGACCTGGCCTTCTGGACACCCATCGCCCGCCGGGGTGCAGGCGCCGGCGCAGCGGTCGTTGTCGCAGCCGGCGATCCCGCAGACCCCGTTCCCGAGCGCACAGGGTTGGTCCTCGGGGACGAGGCAGGCGTTCATGCCCTGCGGGCAGTCACTGGCCTGGGCACACCGGGGCACGCAGAATTCGATGGGGGGACCTTGGGCGTAGACCGCGCTGCAGACGAAGGGTTCCGCACACTCGCCCCCGTCGTCGCAACGCTCCAGGCAGACGCCGCGGTTGGGAGCGCTGATCACGCACACCGCTCCCGATCTGCAGGGGTTGCTCGTCAGCGAGGGAACACAGGCATCTCCAGGCGCAAGCTCGGCGTCTGCCGCGCTGGCGCACACTGCCTGGGGCCCAAAGGGAGCGTCGACTGCCGGCACGCAGTCCCGGTCCGCCCCACAGCCCGCGCCGCTGGGAAAATCGCAGACGACCTCGTTGACTTCGTCGGGTTCGCAGACATCGTTGACGCAGCTTGAGCCCGGTGGGCAATCGGCGTCGATGCAGCGCTCGGCGGGCACGCACTCTCCCCGCGGGTCGCAGACCTGGCCAACGGGGCAGACCGAACAGTCGACGTTCGGGGCCGCACCGGTGCCGCCAGTCCCGCTGCAGAAGCCCGAGATGCAGGCGACACCTTCGTCGCAGTCGTCGTCGCTGTCGCAGTTGAGCTCGTCGTGCGCATCGTAGTGGCACGGTCCCGGGATGCCCAGCGCCAGCAAGGGGAGCAGGAAAAACACGGGGCCGCCCGGCCAGGGGGCAAAGATGTTCACGGCTGCCTCGCGACGGGAACTTCGACCAGCTCTTCAGCCGGCAGAAAAAAGAGCGGGATCGTGATCAGCAAGAGGGCGCCGGAGGCGTAGAGGCTGCCGTTGGCGACGTCAGCGACGAGGGGGCCGGCGTCGGTCAAACCCTGGATGTCTTCGACCCTGGTGCCCAGGGTGGCCTTCTTGTCCCGGGTCTGGTCCGACAGCGCCGTCGTGACGAAGCCGAAGACGGCGGCGCTGGAGGCCGCGAGGCCGGTCCCCAACAGGCTGGTCCAAGCCAGGGTGCGCCACAGCGTCTGCTTGCGCTCAATCATGACGTTCTTCCTGGTGCCCTTGGGCTTCTCGCCGATCTTTCCGACGTCGTCGCTCATGAGCTTGCGCGTCAGCCAGGCCACGAAGGCGATGGCGTCGTCGTCTTCGCCGGCGAAGCTGTCGGTGGCCCGCCGGGTGACCTTCAGCGATTTGAGATCGGTGACGCGCAGCGACAGCAGCATCGAGGCTTCAATCTTCGACAAGGAGCCCGTCACCAACAAGTCAGCACCCAGTGCGCCCGCGAGCTCGGCCAGACAGCTCTCCTGCGTGCAGCCCAAGAGCTGTTTTTCGGCTTCGAAGGAGAGCACCCCTCGCACGTCGGAGCGGGAGAGCACCGAGCAGGGCGACAGGGCGCCCACTTCGCCAGTGACGACGTCGGTGAAGGCCTGGGCCCGTTCCCGGCGCACACCATCGCCGGCCTCGAGGTCGAGCACGGCCAAGGTGCATCCCCGGACTCCCTCTGCTGGAGGTGGGGCCGCCGGTGGGGCCGCTGGAGGCGGGGTCGCTGGAAGTGGCGTAGCGGGCGCCGCCGGCGCCGTGCCTGTTGCGCTCGCTGGTGCGGGCGGGGCTGCTGTCGCCGGTGCTGGGCTCGCGGGGGGCGCTGGCGTCGGCTGGGAGACGAGCGAGAGAGCTGCGACCAGGGGAAGAAGCATGGGCGGAGCTTGCCACAGGAATCCCGCAGCCTTCCCAAGGGCGGGCCGGTGTTTCAGCCTTTGACGACCCATTTCACGAGGCGGGCGACCACACGGGATTGGGCGCCGACGACCAGCCGTTCGGTGACCTTGACCAGGAAACGGGGCCAGGGATCGGCAGCGACTTGGGCCAGCTGCTCCAGATCGCTGCGCTCGAGGAAGCGCCCATCGTGCAGGGCTGCGAGCAGGCGTCCGCGGTGATCGAGGGTGGGATCGTCGACGACGTTGAAGGCGGCGTCGACGACGGCTTCGAAGCTCTCCCAATCGTGCTGCATGGTTTGGGGACTTGCCTGCACCAGCAGGGGAGCGGGGCACAGGCGCAGGCGTGGACCCACCGGACCGAGGGCCCGCGCGAGATCGAAGCCGCCGGCGGCGAACCCGGCCTGGTGCAGGGCGGCGAGAGCTTCGGCGAGGGCCGTGAGATCGCGGGTCATCCCTTGGGGCACTGCGCGCAGGCCGTCGAGGGTGGCGGCCGGGCCCGTGAGCGCGACCTCTCGCGCGATGATCACCTGCCGCACCAGCGGCGCGCCGGGGGTGTCTTCCTCGTCGACGAGGACGTCGTAGACCGGCTGCACTCCGCGCCAGAGCCGGGCAGCGGCGACGAAGGGCAGCAGGACGCCGGCGGCGGGGTCTTCGGCTTCGAGCAGCCACACGGGCCTGCCGACGACGGCGTCTTGGGCTTGGTAGGTCTTGACCCCTTCGCTCTTGGCCCACAGCGCGCCTTTCACGTAGCGGCTGTGGGTGGTGGGCCGGGCTTCGGCCTGCAGGATCAGCCCACCGAGGGTCTGGGCGCGGGGCAGGATCATCGACACCGGGCCGGGCAGGCACCGCAGCATTTCGTCGGCAGATCCGAAGCGTTGGGCGGGATCGGTGTGCAAGGCCCGCGACAGGAAGGCGCACCAGGCCGGCGGCACCGCCGGGTTCAACGACGACGGCGGTGGCGGCGGCTGGGAGCGATCGGCGGCGGCAGCGGCGAAGGGCGGGCGACCGGTGAACGCGCGGTAGAGGATGGCAGCCAGGGCGTACAGGTCGCCGTCGACGTCGGCGGGTTGGCCAAAGAGCATCTGGGGTGAGAGGTAGGGCCACACCGAGGCCAGACCGCCGGTTTCTGTCGAGCGCAAAGCCAGCAGCCGGTGGGCGCCGGTGTCGAGCAGCTTCACGCCGCCGGCGAGCAAGAACACGTTTTGGGGTTTGAGGCCGCCGTGCACGAGCCCCGTGCGGTGGGCCGCGGACAAGGCGTCGAGCACCTGTTGCACCATGGGCAAGAGCCAGCCGCCGTCGCCGCCGCCGCGCAGCTTGTCCTCGAGCAGCACGGCGCCGTCGCCGCCTTCCTTGGCTGAAGCACCATGCAGCTCCGAGACGACGAAGCCCTGCGCCATGTTGAGCTCGACGACCTTGACCAGCGCAGGATGTTGCAGCGCCGCCGCCGCCCGCGCCTCTTTGGCCCAGGCCTGCACCGCGTCGCTGGCCAGCACCTGGGCGCCGAAGATCTTCACGGCCACCGGTCGATCGGAGAAGGCGTCGTAGGCCCGAAACACCTGGCCGACGCCGCCGCCGCCGAGGGGTTCACCGAGCAAGTAGCGCCCGTTCAAGAGCAAGCGCTGCTCGTCGTGGGCGGCGTGGGCGCCCGACGTCGGAGCAGGCTCCACCGCGGGCAGATCGCCCAGCAACGCGTCGAACGACGAAGCTGTGTCGGCGGTGGCTGGGGGCATCGATCCGGGTCGAGACGACGTCTGCTGAATGGCCGCGAAGGCCGCTGCCCGCGCCGACGAGAGCAGGGCTTCGAGAGTGGCCGGGGGCACGTCGTGCTCGGAGCGTGGCGCTCGGTCTCCGCCGCGTTGCAGGCGCTCGTAGGCCCGGCGCCAGCGCAGCAGCGTCGAGCGCGCGGCCTCGACATAACCCAGCGCGGAAAAGGCCAGGGCCAAGGTCGGCGCCGCGCGACACAAGACCGCAGCGCGATCGAGGCCGCCGCCGGCGTTGTCGGGCACGGCCTCGATGGCCCTCTGCAAGAGGGAGATGGCGTCGTCGTGGCGGCCGAAGCGGGCCAAGATGCGTCCCAGGCGCAGGGCGGCGCCGTCGTCGTCGGGGTGTTGCTCGAGCCAGCGTTCGAGCAGCAGCCCTGCCTCACGAGCGTTGCCCAGCTCCTCGTAGCAGCGGGCGGCGTCGGACCAAGCGGCGGCGTCGTCGAAGGCGCGAGCGGCCAGCAGGTGTTCTCCGCGGGCCAGGTAGACCCGTCCGACCTCGCGGTGGCGCCCGGCCTTTTGCAACGAACCGATCAACACGTCGCCCAAGCCCCGGCGGATGGCGTCGCCGACCAGGCGATCGAGGGCGGTGTTGTCGTCGAGCTTGATCGCCACCCGCACGGCGCTGACGACGTCGCCGGCGGCTTCGAAACAACCCAGGGCCAGCGGGAACTCGAACACTTGCTCGTACACGAATGCGGCGCGGCGTCCTTGTCCGTGGTGGCGCAAGGCGTTGGCGGCGGCGACGTGCTCACCTGCGTCGAGGAGCCGCTTGATCTCGCGCTCCACGTCGTCGGACAGCGGCAGGGTTTCGGTCGAGACCACCGCCCCGGACGTCGCAGCCAAAGTGGTTTGAGCTGGCGCGCTCGTCATGGCGGCGCCGGGGCGGGCGACGGTGTGGCCCGCGATCGGAACGTCACCGTCGACAAGGGCACTCCCTCGGCGTGGAGCACCACATCGGGGACCCGCGTTTGCCACTCGTTCCAAAGGTCGATCTGCTCTTGCTTGAATTCTCCCTGGGGCTCGACGTGGGCGACGCTGCTGCTGCGCACCGAAGTCGCGAGGCCGATGTCTTTGCGCAGTAGACCGTCGGCGACGTACATGCGGTGGCTGTCGGCGTTGACGTCACCAAAGCGGATGCGTCCCCCGCGCGGTGTGCGCTCGTTGATGAGGCCCAAGGCCGCGCGGGCTTCGTAGCCCCAGAAGGTGCGTTGCATGCCCACGTTGGCGGCTCCGCGCGAGAATCCCACCAGCTCGTTGTAGCTGCCCAACCCGTAAGGCCACACCCGGGCCGAGAGCAGCACACCGGGCAAGACCAGGCCGACGACGACGACGACGACGGCCCGATCTCTGAGCCCCAATCGGGCAGCGCTCTCGCACAATCCCCAGGCACCCAGCACGCACAAAAAGGGCAAGCCGTTCATCCAATGTTTGGTGCCGCCAAAGATCGGCGTCGAGGGCAGCGCGATCAGGAAGAAGGGCAGGGCGGCGTTGAGCAGCAAGAGCAGGGCATTGTTGCCGGAGACGACGTCGGGCCCGCGGCCCAGTGGCACCCGCGTGAGCTCGAGCTCGGCCCGGCTCGGGCCCAAGCGATGGCGCAGCTGAGAGACGACGGCGACGACGGCCACCACGATCCCTGCACCCATCAGCGCCAAGACAGGCGCTGGGACGGTCACTGCCGACATCACGAAGGGAAACAACCAGGGAAAGGGTGGTTTGGTGAGAAGATCGCCGAAATAAAGGACTGGATAGTTCTCATGTCTCAAATGAAATGAGATGTATTGACCAAAGCGTTGTCCCACATCGGGCCAGAGATAAGGCCAGAGGACGACATAGACCACCGGCGCGATAAAAGCCAATGATAAAAACACCACTGGAAGGCGAATCCGACCATCTCGATCGGTGGCCTCGGCCAGCAACCAATGCAGCACCAAGATCGCCGGAATGGGCAACACATTGTGTTTGACGGCGCCGGCGATGCCGAAGACGACGCCGACGACGACGGCCCCGCGGATTGAATTGCGGAAGCGCAGGTAGGCCCAGATCAGAGCGCTGTGGGCAGCGGCGACGCCGACGTCGAAGCAGGCCACGTGCATGTGCCAAAAGACGTGGGGCACCGAGATCCAGCACAGCGCGGCAACCACGGCGCCGCGTCGGGGCAAGAGCTGCCGCCCGAGCAAGAAGACAAACAACGTCGACAAGCCGGCTGCGATCCACGCGGGAAAGCGCAGGGCGTTGTGTTGCAAGAAGGGCTGACCGAGGGCTTTGTCGAGGGCCCACGACAGAGCGAAGCTGCCTTTCATCAAGAAGGGATGCTCAGGATTGTAGGCCAGATGCTCATCGATCGACGTCGACGACAACGCCGTCACTGGATGGCTCGCGAGCTCTTGCCACCAGCCGGCATAGAGCTGACCGGCCTTGAAGTAGTAGCCCTCATCGCGCGTGAACCCGAGGGACTGGGCACTGACGCCGACGACGACGACGGTCCCGACGAAGAGGCACAGGGCCAGCCAACGATCGACGCGATCGAGCCTCATGGCGCACCGGGTACGAAGGCGTCGAAGCCGAAGGCCTGGCCTTTGTCGTCGTCGGCGTCGATCACGAAGCTCACGCGGTGGTGGGTGCCGGCGAAGCGCGCGGTGTCGATGCGCTCGACCCGAAATCCTTGTCCCTGGGGATCGAGCGGGGCCACGAAGGTCTGGCGCAACCACGCGCGTGAGGGCTCGACGAAAAACGAGGGCTGGCGCACCAAGGTGGCGATGACGTCGTCGTCGACCTTCACCTGCAGACGCACCGATGCCCTTGCTTGCTCGGCTCCGTCGCGGGTGTGGCCAGCAGCGACCACGAGCGCAGCCCCGAGGGGGACGTCATCGAAGTCGATGTGAAGGTGCTTGCCGGCCGGCGGCGGTGGCGCCCAGATGATCTCCCGACCGTTCTCGCTCACCAAGGCCCACTCGCGGGCCACGCGCTGGTTGCCGCACTGCAGGCCACGCGAGCGGCCCTTGGTGCAGACCTCGTCATCGACGCCGACGGCGGCCTCGTCAAAACGCGCCTTGAAGTCGAAGGGCGACGCCGTGCTCGGCTGCTCAATCACGTGCACTGCCCCAAAGGAGTGCGTCGACGTCGACAGCGGCGCTCCCTCACGCCAGGGCGCGGCATCGGGTTCCTGCAAAATGAACAAGCGCGCGTAGCGCCCCTGGGTCAGAGCCCACCAAGGACCGTCGCCGCCGACGACGCGATCGGTGCGCGCTCCCAAGGCCACCAAAGGCCGCAGTGACCAGGGAGGCAGGATGACGATGGCGTCGTCGCGCGAGAGCCCGCGCTCATCGAGAAAAGCCGCCGCGGCCCCATAGTCGTCGTCGTCGGGGACGTCAGAACTCTCGGTGATCAAGCGAAAAAAGGAAAAGGCGATCGCCAGCAGCACCGGCGACAAAAGCGCGGTCCCGATCAGGCGATCCGTCGTGCAGGGTCGCTTCTCCATGACTGCCCGCCTCCGCGTCATCGAGAAGCGACCCGAAGCGACCATGCATCGCGCATCGCTGGCCGTCAGCGCCGGCCGGGACGAAACGATTGGGTACGACCCGCTGGCGCCGGCGACGAGGGCCCCGACGACATCGACGGCGAACGCGAGGGTCCCGAGGTGCGCGGTCCCCGCCCGGCCTGGGGACGGCCCCGACCCCGTGGTTGCTGAGGAGGCCGAGCCTCCTCAGGCGGCGGCGTCGGCAGCGACGAGGGTGCTGCCTGCACCGTGATCTTCTTTTTGATGGTGCGCTCGATGGCCGTCAGCAGATCGCGCTCGTCGCGGGCACAGAAGGCCCAGGCGATGCCACTTTTGCCTGCGCGCGCGGTGCGGCCGATGCGGTGCACGTACTGCTCGGGCACCTCCGGGAGATCCACCTGCACCACATGGGTGACGCCGTCGACGTCGATGCCGCGGGCAGCGATGTCGGTGGCCACCAGCACGCGCAGGCTGCCGGCTTTGAAGCCCTCGAGGGCCCGCTCCCGCGCGCCCTGCGACTTGTTGCCGTGAATGGCCATCGCCGACACGCCGGCCTTCTCGAGGGTCTGGGCCATCTTGTTGGCGCCGTGCTTGGTGCGCGTGAACACCAGAGCCCGCGACACATCGGGGCTGTTGAGCAGGTGAAGCAAGAGCGCGCGCTTCTGGCTCTGATCGATGAAGGTGACGGACTGGTTGATCAGCTCCACCGTCGTCGCCGGCGGCGTCACTGCCACCTGGGCCGGGTTCTTCAGGATGTTCTTGGCGAGGTCTCTGATGTCTTCGGGCATGGTCGCCGAAAAGAGCAAGGTCTGGCGCGTGGTCGCAGGCAGGGCCTTGATGATGCGTTTGACGTCGTGGATGAAGCCCATGTCGAGCATGCGGTCGGCTTCGTCGAGCACCAGGAATTCGATGTGCGAGAGATCGATGGAGCGCTCACCCATGAGATCGAGCAGGCGACCGGGGGTGGCGATGACGACGTCGACGCCTCGGCGCAGCACCTGGCGCTGGGGCTCGTGGCCGACGCCGCCAAAGATCACGGTGCTGCGGATGCCCAGGCCCTTGCCGTAGTCGAGGAAGGAGTCCTCGACCTGTGAGGCCAGCTCGCGGGTGGGCTCGAGGACGAGGCAGCGGATGGGCCGCACGGCCTTGTTCGAGACGAGCGCGTTGGGGATGCAGAGCTTTTCGAGCAGGGGGAGAGCGAAAGCAGCGGTTTTGCCGGTGCCGGTCTGGGCGATGGCCACGAGGTCGCGGCCAGCGGCGACGAAGGGGATCGCTTCGAGCTGGATGGGGGTCGGGGTCTCGTAGCCGAGGGCTGCGAGGTTTTTCTGGACGGTGGCGCCCAGAGGCAGGTCTTTGAAGTGCATGGGTGGGCATAGCGACCGATGGTGCTTTCGTCGAGGGAGGTTCCCACGGCCGGACGCCAGCCTCGCGAGCCATTGGGCGGCCCTACTTCGGGGCGCGGCTTCAAGTACTTCCTGCTTTGCGCCGTTGGCACGGCGCAAAGGGCTTCCTGCTTTGCGCCGTTGGCACGGCGCAAAGTGCTTCCTGCTTTGCGCCGTTGGCACGGCTCAAACGTCGCCAGCGCTGGATGCGCTTGGCTGCAGCGGTTGAGGGGACCCGATTCTCGTCGGGGCACCGTCTCAGATCATCACGTGTTCGTCGTCCTCGAGCAGCCCGCGCGTGTGCAGCAGAGCGCGGTTCTGCCGCAAACGTTCGTCGGTGAGCCCGGCCAGATACTTCATGAGCTCCGGGTGCTCGGCGACGACGCTCTTGAACTCATCGCGCCCCAAAAAGAGGGCCTCGAGGTCGGCGTCGGCGGTGACGGTGGCGTTGGTGGGAGCGTCGTTGATCATCGACATCTCGCCGCACAAATCGCCGCCGCGCAGGGTCGCGAGGTGAATGCGCTCGCCGTCTTTGCCCTGGCGCTTGGCGACGTTGGCCGCTCCACCCAAAAGCACGAACAAGCCCGGACCGCGCTGGCCTTCATCGATGAAGACGTCGCCGGCCTTGAAGGTGACGACGCGAAAGCTCTCCATCACGCGGTGGCGATCATCGCGGGACAAACCCTGAAAAAACGAATGCGTCGCCGTCAGGTTTCGCAGAAAGCGTTCGCGGGTGAAGAGCTTGAGCGCCATCGAGATGTTCTCGAGCTGGGCGGCGGCCACGATCAGATCGGCGCGGCGCAGCTCGAGTACGTCGACGTCTCCGCGGGCGACGACGTTGGCGTGGCGCGGCTCGTCCGAGATGAGCGTGAGCTCGCCAAAGACGGCGCCGCGGTGCAGGTGAGCCAGGGTGACGCCGCCGTCGTCGTCGTCGATGTCGCGCTTCACGAGCACCGAGCCGTCAGCGATCATGAAGAAGCTGTCACCGCGCTCACCCTGGCGGATGATGACCTCTTCGTCGGCGAAGCGGCGCAGACGCAGCTTGCCCAGCACGGCGACGAAGGCGTCTTCGTCGAGGTGGGAGAAGAGGGGGATCGGCGGCAAATAAAGCGGATAGGGCAGCGACCCGTCGACGGCGCCGGCGCGGCGGGCGGCCTCTTGAAGGACGCTGGCGGGGGCGGCGTCGTTATCGTTCTCCGACGCCAACGCCGTGGCCGGCTCGTCACCCAGGACCAGCAGCGGGGGGCCTTCGTAGAGCGCATCGACGCGATCGGAGTCGCTCGAATAGAGCTCAGCAAGCAGGGCCAAGACGTCGTCGGCGGCGGGGTCGAGCAGGGTAACCATCTTGGCCGTGACCAGGCCCATCAGTGGGTGGCCGGCCTTGATCGAGTGCCAAGAGATCGCGCGGTAGACGGAGAGGGCGAGGTCGCGGCGGCCGATGTTCAACAGGGCGTCGGCGACGCGGAAGCGGGCTTTCAAATGCCCAGGGCAAGCTTCGACGACGCCGACGAAGGCGAGCAGCGCGCTTTTCCATTGGCCGCGCTTGAAGGCCTCTTCGCCCCGTTCGAACAGACGCACCGCCGTCAGCGGGCGTGTCCCTGAAGCGGCGGGTGGTGGTTGGTTGTCTCGCACAGCGATTCCTCCAGTGGTGGCGGGCGCATCAGATCTTCCGCGTGGCAAAGCCCAGCGCCGACGGGGGCTCGCCAAATCCCACCCCAACCCTTCGGGCACGCTAGTACACCTTGGCGCTGATTCTCACCCGTGCAGACCGCTCCTCTTCCTGCTCCTGCCGCCGGTCTCCCGGGTCCGCCCCGGGGTCCCGTGGCTGTTGCCGCTGTGTCCAGCACGGGCGGCGAGGACCGCCGCGCACTGACGGGACTGGCCGCCGCCTACGTCGTCACTTTTGCGTCGGGGGGCATTCAACTGCCCCTGACCGCATTGGCGATGGGCAAAGCCGGCGTGTCACCGACGACCATCGGGTCGATGTGGGCGGCGCGCTCGTTGGCGGGGGCGCTGGTTCCGGTGTTCTGGGGGCTGTTGGCCGATCGCCTCGGCAGCGCGCGCCCCTTGTTGATCGGAAGCTTGGGGATCGGCTCCGCCTTGCTGCTGTGGCTGTCGACGACGCCGTCGCCCTGGGTGTGCGTGTTGATCTTCGGGCTCTATGGGCTGTTCACCAACCCCGCCGGCAGCTTGATGGATGGCATGACGCTGACAGCCCTCGGCCACCACAAGGAGCGCTTCGGACGTTGGCGGGCCTTTGGCACCGTCGGCTTCGGCATCTCGACTGTGGTCGTGACCTTTTTGCTCGATCGAGAGCTCTTGTCGCCGTTGCCGTCGTCGCTTTTTCGTTTGTGCGCGTGCTTGACCGGCGGCGGGGCCGTCGTCGTCGCGGTGTGGGTCCCGCGTCTGCCGCGTCCGGCCCTGGTCGATCCGCGCTTGATCTGGAGCGCCTTTCGCCAGCCCGAGCTCATCGGTCTCATCGTCTGCGGCACGGCGTTGTGGGCGAGCCACGCCGCCTACGCGAGCTTCCTGGCTCCGCTCACCGATCGCGCCGGGCTTTCGGTGCGGATCATCGGTCTGTCGGTGGCCGCCGCGGTCACCGTCGAAGCCGTGGCGATGTCGTCGTCGACGACGCTGCTGAAATTGTTGGGCCCGCGCACCATCGTCGTGGGTGCAGCGGTGTTGGCCTGCGCGCGCTGGTTGCTCGCCTCGCAGACGACGTCGTCGCTGGTCTTTGTTTGCGTGCACGCCGTGCATGGGTTGACCTTCGGCCTCTTCTTCATCGTGGTCACCGGGCTCATCGCCGAGCGGGCTCCACCCGAATTGCGCCAGACATCGCAGGGGCTCTTGTCCTCGCTGTCCTTCGGCCTGGGCGGCTTCGTCGGTGGCATGCTCTGTGGCTATTCGCTCGAACACAGCACGGGAGCAGCGACCACCTGGTTGACGATGGCAGCCATCGCTGCCGTCGCCGTCGTCGTCAGCCTCGTGCTGACCCGCAAATTGTCTACAGGTTCATCGCCTGGCGGCGATGAATTGTCTACAGGTTCATCGCCTGGCGGCGATGAACCTGTTCGCTAGTTTCGCTGCGCGCGAGCGGCATCACGTTGAGCTGGCGCGACACTCCGGTAGCATCGGGCGATGGTGCGCCCCTTCGTCGTCCTCGCATTCCTCGTCGGTGCCCTCGCTTGTGAACCAGGGGAGCCGCCCCCGGCCCCGCAAGGCGAGGGCGAAGGCGAAGGCGACGTCGGCGAAGGCGAAGGCGAAGGCAGCAATGGCGAGGGCGAAGGTGAGGGCGGCGGTGAAGGTGAGGGCGGCGGTGAAGGTGAGGGCGGCGGTGAAGGCGAGGCCGCGGAGGGCGAGGGCGAGGGGGGCGAAGGCGAAGCCAGCGAAGGCGAAGGCGAGTGCACACCGGGCTTGGGCTTCTGCCAGGACCGCGTCGACGACAACTGCACCGTCGACGTTCCCGATGCCAACTGCGAGCTCAACGACGACGCCGCCTCCGTGCAGCGCCACCATCTTTGCCGCACCGCTGACGAGCCCTGTCCGACCACCCAGCCGGGCAATGAGGCGCCCGATTGGGACTGCACCGGCACCCCGCCCGAGGGCGTGTTGGCCTTCGCCCATCACCTCGACGAAGCCGACCCCGAGATCCGGGAATTCTGCGTGATGATTTACGCCGGCGCCGTAGCCGGGGAGAGCTACGCCGCCTTCACGGTGAGAAATGGCGCCGACTTCCGCGGACCCGACAACGTCCCCGACGACGACGGCGTCTTGCGCAGCGACGTGTGCTCGGCGGACTACGGTGTGCGCAAGCACCTCTTTTTCACCGACCTCGACGGCGGCGGCTGCCCTGGGGTGCGCTATGAGCATGCCTATGGCTTCGAGAATTGCGGCGACCACCCCTGCGCAGACGGCGAAGACACGCTGGGATTCGAGTTTCCCGTCGACGAGCAACCCCTGAGCAATGCCTGCCGCAAGATGGTGAAGATGGTGCCGAACCTCAACGGTGCCAACACCGCCACCGCAGCACCTCTGGTGCAGTTCTTCGCCGCCACCGAGGAGGAACGCCAGCGCAAGCTGGAGATCCTCGAGACCGCCGAGATCGCCTGCGTTGGCATCGACGACAGCAGTGGGCATCCCTACCGGGCCGCTGAGATCTTCGGGCTGCAAGCCAGCGCCGTCGTCCAGATCGTCCCACGCTGAGCCCGCAGCCCTGGTTCTCCAGAAAAAGCGCTAGCCTTGAACGGTGACGGCCGACGACCACACCAAGGACAAGATGCTTGCCCTGGTCAAACCCAACAGCCCAGAGATCGTCGACGTCGATCACGAGCTGGTCGTGCGCAGCCGTCGTGGCGATCAGGCTGCTTTTGCTGCGCTTTTTCGCCGACACCATGGACGCGTCTACGGCATGTGCGCCCGGCTGCTGGCCCGCAAACCAGACGTCGACGACGCAGTGCAGCAGACCTTTCTCGAGGCCTGGCGCTGTTTGCACCGCTTCGAGGGCAAGAGCCGCTTCACCACCTGGCTGACGCGCATCGCCATCCACACCTGCTTCAGCTTTCGCCGTCGGGTGCGTCGCCTCTTGCTGGTCGATGACGAGTCCCGAGCCCTGACCGTCGTCGACGGCGGCGCTGCTGGTCCCCCGGGTGATCCCCGGGCCGAGGCCGCCCCCTTGCCGGCCGACGAGGTGGCCTCCCAACGGGCCCGCAGCCGCGCGCTCGACGAAGTGCTGCAGCGCCTGAGCGAAAAGAAGCGCGCCGTCTTCGTGCTCTCCGATCTGGAGGACCTCACCTCGCCCGAAGTCGCCGAAATCTTGGGGATCCCCGAGGCCACTGTGCGCACGCGCCTGTTCTATGCCCGCAAAGAGCTCGCGGAGCTGCTGCGAAACCACCAGGGCTTCGTCGACGTCGCGCGTTTCTCGAGGCTGCCGTGAGCCCCCTCGGCTGCACCGGCGACGACGGCGATGACGAGCTGCTGGCCCTGGTTCGGGGTATCGCCCCTCCTGCGCCAACGGCGGCCGAGAGCAACCGCCTGGGCCGTGGTCTCGAGGCCGCCATCGTGCGGGAGCAAGAGGCGCGTCGCCGTCGCATCTCTCCCGCTTTTGCTCTGGTCGCTGTGATCGCGTCGGCGTCGGCGTCGGCGGCAGCGGTGGTCTGGCTGCAAGGCCCTGCACCGGGCCCATCCCCTGAGCCCGTCGCTGGGCTTGAGGCCACAACCCACGTCGGAGCCAGGTCGGTCGCTGCTCCAGCGGAGGAGTCGCTCGAAGAGCCCAGCGACGAACCGTCGACGGAGCCCTTCTCTGCCCTCAGGCCGGGCGACCAATTCTCTGCGCGCGCGCCCGGGGGCCAGATGCCCGCCGCCGCTGTTGCCGTCGACGTCGCGCCCAAGAGGAAGAAGAACAAGGCAAAAGTCGACGAGCCGACGCCGGTGGCGGTGCCCGTGACGTTGACGTGGCAGGAGCGCGCCGACGACCTCGTCAGACACGACGACCTGCAGGCCGCCGCGCGCATCTACGCTGCAGCGCTCGTCGACAGCGACGACAAACGCGGCGCGGCCTTGTCGTTGTGGGGTCTGGCCGGCCGCGATCCCCTGGTCATCGACGCTCTCGATCCCTTGGTGTCGGCCATCGACGACGACGACGTTCTGGCGCAGGTACTGCGGATGCGCTGTGAGCTGCGCTTGCGGTATCGCCGCGACACCGCAGCCATCGATGCCTGTCGCACCTTTGGGCAGCGCTTCCCCGCCGATCCTGCTGCGCGAGCGTTGGCCTTTGGTGCGGGCGGTTTGGCCGAGGAGCTGGGCGACCTCGACAACGCGGTCGAGGAGTACTCGCGCGCCATCCTGCTGGGGCGTTCGCGCGGCGAGGCCGTGCTCGGTCGTGCCCGGGCCCGCACCCGACTGGGCGAGCTCGACGAAGCCCGCGCCGATCTCCGGGTCTACCTCCAGATCGCACGTCGTCCCGCCCGCACCCACAGCGACGAAGTACAAGGCCTGGCCCGAGCCCTCGGCGTCGAGTTGCCCTGAGTTCTTGACCTCAGAACTTCGAGACGCGCCGGCGTCTCGAAGTTGCACCACGCGAAGAAGAACGGTCGCGGTGCTAAGAGGGGGCATGCGCCGCTTCATCCAAGTGCTTATTGTTGTCGTCGTCGCCACCGCCCAGCCGGCGGCGGCCGAAGAGAAGAAGAAATCGCGGCGCATGACCGCCGAAGCCGTGAAGCTCAAGGGCCTCGAGCTGAAAAAGACCGTCGAAATCGACGTCGACGGCGACGGCCGCAAAGATCTCATCGGCGCAGCGCTCGGAGACAAGGGATTGCAGCTGGTCCTCATCGGCGAAAATGCCGACGGCGCCGTCGTGACTGAGGTGCTGCCGCCCGCTGGTGGCCGGGAGATCGCCAAGCTCGAGGCCCTGGTCCTGGCGCCGCCCGCGCAGAGCTCCGAGGTGCTCTTCGAGGTCTACGACGAGACGCCGGACGAGAAGGTGAAGCGCGTTCGAGTGTATGGTCGAAAAGACGGTGGGATGAAGGAGATCTTCACCAGCGTCCTGCATCGAAGCAAGAACGCCGCCGAACGCGAGGAGTGGGAGCGCGACAAATCCATCGTAACCTATGGCGACGCCCGCGGAGGATGGTATTTCGACGACCTCGAAGGCGACGGAGTCGGCGAAGTGCTGGTCCGTCGAAAACCGCAGATTTTAAGGATTGCAAATGACGCCGGCGAAGATGTGAAATTGATGACCGGCGTGCACGAGCAGGTGTGGCGTTTTGACGAGGCGACGTTTTCCTACAAAGAAGCCGGCGAAAGGCTCAACGACTTCCTGCCCACCCTGGAAATCGCCAAAGTGACGGCGTCGTCGGCGTGGATCGCACCTGCTCTGCTCAAGCAGCTCAGGGCCAACGCGTTGAACGAGGCGCTCAGCAACGACGCTCCGGCGGGGGCCGCGGTTCCGACGGAGGGCAAGGCGCCAGCGGCTTCTCCCAAGGCCGGCAAGGAGGGCGCTGTGGGCGGCGAGCTGGGACTGGAGGAGCTCGACAGCCCCAGCCCCAGCCAGCCGCCTGCGAAAGAGACCAAGCTCAAGGCGGGCACCAAGGGGGCCAAGGAGGTCACGGCCCCTGAGGCGGAGATCGAGATCGATCGCACCAGCTTCATGCGCTACGGCGCGGACAAGAACCTGGCGACCGCGTGGATCGAAGACGACGAAAAGACCGAGGGTGCGGGGCAATGGCTCGAGGTCGAGCTCGCCGAAGCCGCCCCGATTCGCATGGTGCGCGTCGTTGCCGGCTGCGTCGACACCGCCGACAGCTTCCGCTCCCACAACGTGCCCGAGAGCTTCATCGTCCAGCTCGATGGGGGCAGCGAAGCCCGCATCGACCGGCGCGCGCCCGGAAAGTTCGATGATCCAGCCATCGCCTTCTCCGACGCCCTGATCAAAGCCAAAGAACGGCCGTGGATGAAGACGACGCTGGTGTTTTTTGATGGCAAGACCGCGGCGAAAAAAGTGCGCATCACCCTCGACAAGGCCATCAAGAACGGCAAGGGCAACCAGACCTGCATTTCGGAAGTCTCCGTTCATTAGCCGACGGCTTGCGTCAAAGCCTTTGGCCGTAGGGGCGCGCGTCGCGCACCAGGGCGATGAAGGACTCCGAGAGTCCGGCCCGTCGACGGGCTCCCGCCTCGAAGCGCCGGCCCTTGGCGCGGGCGGCTGACAAGGGAAAGGGAACGTGCCGCTGGTAGGCGTCGACGTCGACGTCGTCACTGCTGGGGTCGAGGCCTTTGCACAGCCACGTACGCGCGAGGCGGACGTGCCCGATTTCGTCGTCGTGCACCCGCTGCATCACCGCCGCGCTCTCGGCATCACCGCCGAGGGCGAAGGCATCGCGAAAGAGCATGGTGAAATCGAGATTGGCCTGCTCAAGGGTCAGGCCCTGCGCGCACAAGAAGGCCTTGAGGGGCTCGGCGGCGGAGCGGATGGCCGGCACCAGCTTCCAGAAGTAGCCCGAGAGGGGGACGTCCCCGAGGGCAGCGCCGTGAGCCGCGAGGCGCTCGAGATACAGGCCGAGGTGGGTCTGCTCCTCGACCAGCGCCGCCCACAGTCCACGACGCAGGGCGGGCGGTGCAGTCGGAAAGCGCAAGAGCGCCCAAGCGAAGAGCTCGATGGCCATCATCTCGTGATGGGCGAAGCGCGAGAGGCAGGCCACCCTGGCGTCGTCGCGGTGCAACTCGCACAAGGCGGGCAAGCGCTCGGCCCCATCGATCATCTGCAGCACCCCGGTGCGAGCGGCGACGGCGACGTCGATGACGCCGGCAACCTCATCAGCGGCACCGGCATCGCCACACTGTTTGTCGGCCAGCGTTCCCCCTTCGAGAATGCGGCGGCAGAACTGCTGGATCGTCGTCGTCGCCACGCTCAAATGTACATGCCGCCGTTCACCGAGAGCACGTGGCCGGTGATGTAGCGAGCCCTGTCGGTGGCGAGAAATCCCACGGCGTTGGCGACGTCGGCGCCGGAGCCGGCCACGCCCAAAGGCACTTCCTCGAGGATCATCTTTCGTTGGGCGTCGTTGAGGCCCGCGGTCATGTCGGTCTCGACGAAGCCCGGCGTCACCGCGTTCACGGTGATGCTGCGGCTCGCGAGCTCCTTGGCCAGGGTCTTGGTCATGCCGATCATGCCGGCCTTGGCCGCGGCGTAGGCGACCTGCCCCGCGTTGCCGCTCTCGCCGACGACGGAGGAGATGTTGATGATGCGTCCCCAGCGTTGCTTGGTCATGAGCTTGGCCCCGGCCCGGCTGCAGGCGAAGGCGCCGAACAGATTGGTCGCCAGGGTTTGGTGCCAGTCCTCGTCCTTGAAGCGCAGCAAGAGCCCATCTTTGGAGATGCCGGCGTTGTTGACCAACACGTGCAGCCCGAGCTTTTTGACCTCGTCAAAGGCGCGGTCGACGGCTGCGGCGTCTCTGACGTCGAAGCCCATGATCACAGGCTCGGGCGCTCCGGTCTCTCGCACCAGGCGCGCCGTTTCTTGGGCTGCGGCAACGTTGCCGGCGTAGTTGACGACGACCTTGGCACCGAGCCGTCCGAGCTCGATGCAGATGGCGCGGCCGATGCCCCGCGAGCCTCCCGTGACGACGGCCACCTTGTCCTTGAGGTCCATGGCGCTGCATAAGCAGAAGCCCACACGCTGCCAAGCGGGAGTACCTTGCCCGCCAGCGGCCGGGCCCTGCGCGACCTGAGCAATACCAACCCCGATGCCGTCGGCGCCTTCGTCCACCGCAAAGGCGCACGGCGGACTCGGTCTTGTTGACGTGCTGGCCGCTTCCGATCGCAGCGGCATCAGCAAACGCGAAGCCTCAGGCTCATCGAGTAATCCGTCTCGATTCGGTCGATCGGGCAGCGTTTCTTGCAGGAGATGTGGACGCCACGCACCCTTTGATCACGGATCAGGAGAACCCATGCGCATGCACTCATTCGTGATCGTTCTGACGTCCCTCTTCCTCGCCGCCGCCGATGAAAACGGCAACCCGGTGTGCGGGGACGGGATTCTCGATGCTGGCGAGGAGTGTGACCCGCAGGACGACCATTGCGCGTACGATTGCCAACTCATCGTGTGCGGCGACGGCCGGATCGACGGGCCGGAAGGCTGTGATCCGCCGGGGCTGACGGAGCCAACCTGTATGGACAACTGCCAACTCCATCCCTTGTGCGGCAACGGCATGTATGAGCTCGGCGAGCAGTGCGACACGCCCGGCGAGGACGGTTGCGACGAGAACTGCATGTCGGACCGCGTTCCCACGGCTTGGACCTGTCCCTACCAAACATACGGTGACGGGCATGTCTGCGATTGCGCATGCGGCGCGTTGGACACGGACTGTGCTGATGCGACCCTTGCGGCGTGTGATGACTGCGCGGGCCCTTGCAACGTGGACGCAGGTTTCGTGTGCCCCGGGTTGGTGACGGTCGACGACAATCCGCAGTGCACGCCCTGATGTTTTGCCATCGAAAGGCGTTGCCGCCGGTCCACGACGCGATCCGATGCCACGACGGTGCATTCAGCGTCGGGAGGCGCATCGAGCGCGTCACCAGGCTCGCCGATGCATCCAGAAATAACGAGGACGACGAGCGTCGACGACCGGACGATGCGCATGTCGTGGCTGTACGAGGTGGTCCCTGAGCTTCAAGGTGCGAACCGGGTCAATCAGCCGTTGACGCTGTCGACGGACTTCTTGCTCCGATTCGGCCGCCGCGAGGCAACCAACACCCGCTTGCGAATGCGAATGGCCGTCGGCGTCACTTCAATGAGCTCGTCCATGTCGATCCACTCCATGGCCTCCTCGAGGCGCATGCGGCGGGGGGGCACCAGGATGACGTTTTCGTCTTTGCCGGCAGCGCGGATGTTGGTGAGCTTTTTCTCGCGGATGATGTTGATGTCGAGGTCGTTGTCGCGGGCGTGCTCGCCGACGACCATGCCTTCATAGACGTCTTCGCCCGGGCCGATGAACATGTGCCCGCGGGGTTGGAGGGCAAAGAGCGAGTAGGGCGTGGCCCGACCGAGGTCCGTCGAGATCATGGCGCCCGAAGCCCGCGCCTCGACGTCGCCCTTGTAGGGAATCCAACCCTTCAGATAGGTCGACATCTGACCTTCACCGCGCGTGATCGTGCGGAAGGTGCCGAGGAAGCCGATGAGGCCGCGGGTGGGGATCTCGTACTCGACGGAGGTCCAGCCCGAGATGGCGGACTCCATGCCGATCATCTGGCCGCCCCGCTTGCCGACGTGCTCGGTCACGGGACCAACCGCAGTCTCTGGGATGTTGACCACCATGCCCTCGAGGGGCTCTTTCTTGTCGCCGTCGACCTCTTTGACGACGACGGTGGGGCGGCTGACGCACATCTCGTAGCCTTCACGCCTCATCGACTCGATGAGCACGGCCAGCTGCAGCTCGCCACGTCCCAATACTTTGAACTTGTCGGGCGTGTCAGTTTCAAGAACGCGAATCGACACGTTTCCGCGGATTTCACGCATGAGTCGATCGCGCACCTGACGCGACGTCACATACTTGCCATCTTTGCCGGCGAAGGGCCCGTCGTTGATCGAGAAGATCATGCCCAGGGTGGGCTCACCGACCGAGATGCGCTGCATGGGTTTGGCGTCGCTGTCGGCGGCGACGATGGTGTCACCCGGGACGACGTTCTCGAGACCCGCGATGCAGACGAGGTCGCCGGCCTTGGCGGTCTCGACCTCCATCCGGCTCATGCCCTGAAACAAATAGATGGCACTGAGACGACCCTTTTCCGTCGTCGGCGCTCCTTCTTTGTTGGGCTCGCCCAAGCGCATCACATCCATCTTTTTGTGCAGCTTGCCGCCGTGGACGCGACCCGTGGCCAAGCGGCCGACGTAGTCGTCGTAATCGATGGCGTTGACCATGATCGCAAAGGGTGCGTTTTCGTCGTCTTTGGGCGGCGGGATGGCCTCGAGGATGGTGTCGAAGAGGGGCTTGAGCGTGAGCTTGCCCTTGAACGTCGTCGACGCCGGCAGCAGGGCCTCGGGAGGAATGGCCCCCGTGCTGGTGGCAGAGACCGCCCAACCATCGCGGGCGACGGCGTAGACGACCTTGAACTCGAGCTGTTTCTCTTCGGCGCCGAGGTCGATGAAGAGGTCGTAGACCTTTTGCAGCACTTCTTGGGGGCGGGCGTCGCCGCGGTCGACCTTGTTGATGACGACGATGGGGGTGAGGCCGAGGTCGAGCGCCTTCTTCAAGACGAAGCGGGTCTGGGGCAGCGGGCCTTCGGCGGCGTCGACGAGCAAGAGCACACCGTCGACCATGTGCAAGGTGCGCTCGACCTCGCCACCGAAGTCGGCGTGGCCGGGGGTGTCGACGATGTTCACGCGGACATCGCCCAGGACGATGCCGGTGTTCTTGGCCATGATGGTGATGCCGCGCTCGCGCTCCTGGTCGAGCTTGTCCATCATGCGGTCGCTGGTGGACTCGTGTGATTTGAAGGTGCCGGCCTGCTTGAGCATGGCGTCGACGAGGGTCGTTTTTCCATGGTCGACGTGGGCGATGATGGCGATGTTTCTGAGATCGGAGCGGCCGGGAGAAGACATGCTCCCCGCTTGCCTGAGGAATTCGACGTCGTCGAGGGGGAGCGGTCTTTTCGATCATCGACGGTGCGGCACTTTGCGCCGTACCCGGCGCAAACCAGGAAGCACTTTGCGCCTGCCAACGGCGCAAAGCAGGAAGCACTTTGCGCCTGCCAACGGCGCAAAGCAGGAAGCACTTTGCGCCTGCCAACGGCGCAAAGCAGGAAGCACTTTGCGCCT
>JAHFED010000018.1:0-77552 GCA_023248635.1 Myxococcales bacterium | reverse complement strand
CAGGAAGCACTTTGCGCCTGCCAACGGCGCAAAGCAGGAAGCACTTTGCGCCTGCCAACGGCGCAAAGCAGGAAGCACTTTGCGCCTGCCAACGGCGCAAAGCAGGAAGCACTTTGCGCCTGCCAACGGCGCAAAGCAGGAAGCACTTTGCGCCTGCCAACGGCGCAAAGCAGGAAGCACTTCTCGCGGTGCCTAAATCAGATGGGCCGGTTGCTCTTCGATGTCGGGGTGGCGGGGGAAGGCCAAGCGAAACTCGGTGCCGACGCCGCGGCTCGAGGACACGTCGATGGTCGCCCCATGCTCCGCGACGATGCGGCGCACGATCGACATACCCAACCCAGTGCCCTTGCCGGCAGGTTTCGTCGTAAACAACTGCTCCCACATCCGACGTAATACTTCTTCTGACATACCTGCGCCATTGTCGCGCACACGGATGACGCTTTCTTCGCCCTCGTGCCGCAAGGTGACCGTGATTTCTGGGCGGTAGCTCTGATCCTCGCTGCGACGGCGTTCGCCGCAGGCGTCGTTGGCGTTGGCGATCAGGTTGGTGAGCACCTGCAGCAAATCGACCGGCACGCCGCGGATGCGACAGCGGTTCTCGGCCACCAGCTTGACCCGTGTCTGCACCCGACTGCGCAGCATGCGCACGGCGCTCTCGACGGCAGCGGCGACGTCGACGGCCTCGCCTTGTCCGGTGCTGCCCAAGCGCACCACCTGCTTCATCTGGCGGATGACGTCGTTGGCGCGCAGCACGCCCTCGTAGGTCTCGCACAGCAACGACGGCAGATCCTCGAGAACGAAGTGCAGGTTGGCGTTGTCGGCTTCGAGGTTGTCGAGCAGGGGACGCAGCTCGGAGAGGTGGCCAATGAGCATCTCGAGATTGGCGCGCACGGCACCCAAGGGGTTGGCGACGTCGTGGACGACGCCAGCGGCGAGCTCGCCGAGGGTGGTGAGGCGTTCGGCGGCGCTCAGGCGATCCTGCAGCGCGCGGGCTTCGCGGTCGGCTTCGCTGCGGGCCAGCAGCTCGCCGATCAAGGTGGCGATGGACGCGCAGACCTCGAGGTCTTCGGGCGTGAACACCGCGCGAGGATGTTGGCTGCCGATGGTCAGCACGCCGCGCACCGTGGGGCCGCCACCGCGGATGGGGGCCAGCATCGACGCCGTGATGTCCGTGCGCGAGCTGGGCGTCACCCCGAGTGCGTCGTGCGCGCGGCCGATGAGCAGGCGGGCCGTTCCGGACTTGAGCACCAGCTCACCCAGACCGCCGGCGGGGCAAGGCGTGCCGACGATGTCGGCCAAGCCCGTGTTGGCCACCGTGCGCAACACGCCCTGGCCATCGGTGAGCAGGATGCTGACGACGTCGGCGCGGAAGAGGCCGGCCACGATGGCCACACCATCCGCCAGGTTGCCGTCGCCGTCGACGGCCAGGTCGCACAGCGAGGCCATGGCGTGGGCCAGCGCCCGGGGACGCTCGTTGGCGTTGCTCTTGCCGGCTCCGACGACGACATCGACCAGGGCAGCCAGGCGCGCCGGAGCGGGCACCTGTTGCATCACCACCAAGATGCCGGCGTTTCTGGCCGCGGCGGCCAGCCCGGAGTTGGGGTCGGCGCCGCACAAGACCGCCGGCAGGTTGGGAGCGGCCCACCACAACGTCGACACCGCCGGCAGGGGATCGCCATCTTCGATCAGAAAGAAGGCGACGTCGACGCGGTTGAGAAAAGGCGTGCCAGCGGTGACGTCGACGACGCCGACGGACCAGATGCCTGCGTCAGCGAGGGATCGCCCCAGCGCATCGCGCCAGACGGCGGGACCCACCAAGAGCGCGCGGGCCGCTGGATGGGCAGGTGGCGGGGGATCGCTCATCAGCAGCCTCGAGCCGCATGATTCAAGATCCCGACGCAAGCTGGCAGATCAGGAGTGCCGATGCGCCAAGCTGAAACAACCCCGTCTTGCGACGACGTCACATCTCTGCGGCCTCAGAGCTCGCCAGAGATGGGATCGATGGGCAAGACGATTGCCCCGGTCTTGTCTTTGACGACGGAGCGCAGCCGCGAGGACGACGCCGGCACCTCTTCGATGGCGGTCGCCGTCGCCGCCATCTGACGCTCGCAGTCGATCTCGTGAAGGATGCGTTTGAGGACGGCGTCGTCCCACGGCTTCTCGAGGTAGTGGCTGACGGCGCCTTCGTTGATGGCGCGGATGGTCGCGTCGCGATCGGCCTGACCCGTCATCATGATGCGCGTGACCTTCGGGTGAAGGCGCCGCACGAGGGAGAGCAGCTCGACGCCGCTGAGCTGCGGCATCATGTAGTCGCTGACGACGACGTCGATGCGGTGCTGGGCGATGAGCTTCACGGCGTCGAGGGGCTCGGACGTGGTGTGAATCTCGAATCCCTCCCGGCCCAAGGAGCGCTTCACGGCATTCAGGACAAGGTCGTCATCGTCGACAAAGAGCACTTTCAAAGCCATTTCGTTCTCCCGATGCCGTACGCCAGGGCGTGAGCGTCCTGGCGTACCTTGGTCCAAGGCGCCCGCGTCTTGAACACAGAAATGCATCGGCGGCTGCCCGTCGCTCTGAAGCGCCCAAATGTTCCGCCCTCAGGCTGGGCCGGGTGGCCAAATCAGCTCCAAGCCACAAATGCATAGAAAACAAGGCGTTAGCGCGACCCGTTCTGGAGCGCCGTCGAAGCGCGCCGAAAGAAGGAGATCCGCGCTAATCCCGCCGAGCCCTTGGCACTGCCGGAGGGCAACGACCTGGTCGCCTGTACCCTGCCTTCAGGCCGGGCGGCCAAATTGTCTACGGGTTCATCGCCTGGGCGGCGATGAATCACTGGGACGCGGGAGCTTTCGATGCGCATTTCCGACGCCAACATCAAGAACTTCGCCACCGCCATCGCCGCCACGCCGACGAAGCAGATCAACGATCAAAACGTGGTGCAGTTGCTGGCGGCGGTGGCGGACAAGAATGGCCTCACGGCCACGACGGCG
Source organism: Myxococcales bacterium (assembly GCA_023248635.1). GTDB lineage: Bacteria > Myxococcota > UBA727 > UBA727 > VGSZ01 > VGSZ01. The sequence continues at coordinate 74,565 of JAHFED010000018.1, read as the reverse complement.
CTGGCGCAGCTCAACCGGCCGGGCATGGGCCGCCAGCAGCAGTTCGACCTCGCCCTCGCGGGCCTCTCCCCCCGGGAAAAGACCGATCTCATCGAGATCCTCGACAACGGCGGCTTCCAATTCACACCTGGCGCCAAGAACTTCCTCGAAGCCCTGGTGGGCCGCGCGGCCTTCAATGCCGCGGCGACGACGACGCCGACGACGCCGACGACGCCGACGACGCCGACGACGCCGACGACGCCCGGGCTCGTCCTCAAGGGCCAAGAGATCAAGCCCGAGGACAAGATCGTCTCCACGCCCTCGCACAACATCCAGTTGGCGACGGTGGTCGGCGGCCAGGCGCTGCCCGATCTGCGCCTCTCGCGGCGCACCATCGGCGACCCCGAGCAGAAGCCCGCCATCATCGACGCTGCAGCTGTCACGGCTCTCTCCCTGTCGACGGTCACCAAGGCCGCTGATTTCAAGGCGCTGGTCACCCAGCTGCAGACGACGAACAAGGCCTTCCTGGCGCCGGATAAGGCGACCCTGCTGGCCAAGCTGGCCCCCGACGACAAGAGCAACTACGCCTACTTGAACATCAGCGGCCGCCGCACCGAGCAGTTCTTTGGTGAAGTGCAGCGCCTGATCGGCACCACCGGCATGAACGCCGCCGAGCAAAAGCAAGCCCGCGTCGACGTCAACGCTGCCTTCCGCGATGCCTTCCGGGGTCGCACCGCCGAATTCGACAGAGCAGACACTGGCACCTACTGGAGCTACGGCCACGACGCCGCCTTCGTGCACGTCTTCGAGAAGATGCGCGACGCGCTCCCTGAGACCGACCCCAAGCGCAAGTTCGTACAGGCGCAGATCGACTTCATCTTCGCCAACAAATACGTGCCCAACGGCGACGTCGAAGAAAACGACATCGAGCATTCGCTCAGCCTCGTCGCCATCGACAAGGGCTCGCGCCACGTGGTGTCCATGACCCAGGGCAGCGAGACGGCCAATCGCGTCACCTACGAGACCCTGCAGTTCCCGACGTCGCCAGCGGGCGGAAACGCCGGACGCTTCGCCTACCGCGACGGCAAGCAGTTCTTCCTCGAGGGCACCCGCACCGAGATCCCCGCCGCCGACGCTGCCAAGCTCAAGAGCACCCTGGTGACGACGGAGGAGGTGACCTTCCGTCGCAAGGCCACTGGTGAACAGCTGCGCTCGGACTTCCGCTTCGACTGGGACGGCAACGGCATGCTCAACACCCAGGCGATCGACACCGGCTGGTGGGGACACTGCGACATCAAGGCGATGATCGAGACCATCCTCGCTGACATGAAGGGCTCCGCCGGCGTCAGCGAGTACCGCAGCGACACCAAGAGGGTCACCGAGTTCACCCGCGATCAGCAGCTCGAAGGCCTGGCCGCCCTCTTGAACTTCGACGACGTCTACCAATCGGCGACGACGGGTGGCAATCGCACGAGCTTCGGCACCACCAACTTCGCCGGCGGCCGCTTCGACAACCGCCCGACGATCATGGGCCTGAAGACGTCATCGACGACGATGAACCTGCCCATCCGCTTGACGGAGCTCTCGGAGAAGGGCGACTCGAGCAAGACCGTCGACCTGAACAAGGCCTTCGCCCCCAAGGTCGCCGACGCCAAGAACGAGTCCTTCACCGCCAACAAAGATCTGCTCCGCATCGAGCAGGGGGACATGAACGTCATCGACGGCGGCGGCCGCAAGATCGAGGGCACCACCGACGGCTACTCCTTCGACGGCCGCGGTTGGCCCGTGGAAACAAAGACCGTATTCGAGATCGACCTCAACGCCACCAGCGGGGCCAAGGTCGTCATCGGCACCGAGCTCGTCGACGTCGATACCCGCAAGCTCGTCCGCTACTACTACGACCCCGCGACCAAAGACGTCAGCCGCGTCGACACCCAATTCGTGATGACGCCGCCGAAGACGACCTATGAAGCCGTCGAAGGCCGCTCCTCTTTCATGGGCAAGCTCAGCGGCGTCGAGCTCTCCCGAGAGATGGAGGCCGGCGACGACGTCACCAACAAGCTCAAGATGCTCGAAGACGCCGTGCGCACCGGCGGCAAGATCGCCACCGACAGCGACACCCGCGACCAGGTCTGGAACGGCGAGGTGCACGCGGTGCGCTTCAACACCGATTGGCGCTCCGCCGATGGCAAGTACGAGCGCGTCACCGTCAACGTCGACGCCACCTTCGGCAGCGGCAAGGTCGGCACCTTCCTGCACCAGCTCGACGACGAGGGGAAGATCATCGACTCCATGGAGCTCAAGGCCGCCGTCGACTTCTATTGGATGGACCAGCCCCGCATCGCCCCGCTGATCTCCGAGCGCGGCAACTGGTACGTCAACGAAGCCATGCTCAACCGCGGCGTCGTCGACCTCGGCGCTGGCAAGGCAGCGTCGCTGGGGGCCCTGCAAGATCTCAACGATTTGATTTATCTTGGATTGAAGTCCAAGGACAACCAAAAGGTGTACACGATCGTGCACGAGGGCAAGCGCCTGGTGTACGCGAACAAAGCCGATTGGGACGCCGACATCGTCAAGCTCAAGGCCGGCGCCACTCCCGGTCCCGTCATCCCGACGCCGGTGAATCCGAACAAGGTCCAGCTGGGCAGCACGCCGAACCTCTCCATTCCCGACAACGATCCCACGGGTGCGACAGATACAATTAAAGTAACGACGTCGGGTCTTTTGAAGGACATCAAGATCAAGATCGATCTGCGCCACACCTACGTCGGCGACCTCGACGTGAAGCTCATCTCCCCCACCGGAGCCGAAGTGAAGCTCCACGCGCGGGGCGGCCGCGGCAACCACGATCTCGTCGGCGTCTACGGCGTCGACCTCAACGCTGTCGACGATCTGAAGAAGCTCACCGGCGCGCAGGTGCAGGGCGATTGGACCCTGAAGGTCGTCGACCTCGCCGGTCAAGACGTCGGCAACCTGGCCGAATGGGCCCTCGACATCGACGTCTAGAGCAGTTTCCGATTGCACTGATGGTGCAATCGGAAACTGCTCTTGTATTGCTCGGGGGCTGCGCCCCCCGCCCTACGCCGGCAAACCGGACGCAGGGTCCCACCCCATCCTTGCTCCCTCCGGTCGCGAGCGCTTTCTGGCAATCAGATCAAAAGGAAAGCGCTCTAATCCCCGATCTCGCTGAACTTCGACCGCGGACCGGTCTCGTTCATCTCCGTCGGGGATGCTCTTCTGGGAGGTCTGGTGCAGACCTCCCCCCGCGCCGGCGGAGCCGGACGCGGGGCAGCTCCGCGTTCCGCGGGCGCGCTTCACGCGCATCATCCCGCGTCTTTCCCATCTCGGAACGCGGTCGAACATCAAGACGCGCCAGCGTCTTGAACATCCAAACATCAAGCGGACGCGGGATAAGCAGGATCGCGCCCAGAGCGATCCAAAAATGGCGCGGAGTACGAACCTCTCCCCCCCCGCGCAAAGCGCTGGGGGTGAGGGTCTTTTTCAGGCGCGCGATTCTTGATCCATGGTTCACGCGAAGCTGGTAAGGCGCGCTTATGTTGTCATGTCCCCATGGCGTGATAGCCAGCATCAACATATACAGTTGTGCCCGTGATGTTGCGGCTCAAATCTGAGCACAAAAAGAGCACGGCGTTGGCGACGTCGTCGGGGTCGATGGCGCGGCGCAGGGGCGAGCGCTGGGCGGTGTTTTCGATCATGGCGCCGATGTCGCCGATGCTCTTGGCCGCGCGCGAAGCGTAGGGGCCGGCGGAGACGATGTTCACGCGATGTCCCCCTTCGCCGAGGAACCAGGAGAGCAAGCGCGAGTCGCTCTCGAGGCTGGCTTTCGCCGACGACATGCCGCCGCCGTAGAAGGGCACCGCGCGCTCCGAGGCCATGTAGCTGAGGCCGACGACGGAGCCCTCGCGCCCCTTCATCAGTGGAGCCGCCGCGCGACACAGCGCCGTCAGCGAGTAGGCCGAGACGCTCTGGGCCATGAGGTAGGCCTTGCGGCTGACGTCGGGGAGCGCCTTTCCGATCTCTGGCGAAAAGGCCACCGAGTGAATGACGATGTCGACGGCGGGCACCAGCTCCTTCACCCGCGCGAAGGCGCCCTCGATGGAGACGTCGAAGTCGTAGCCCTTCTCGCCCTTCATCTCGGGAGCGATGTCGGCGGCGGTGTCGCAGGCGACGTCGCAGCCCAGCAGGGCCTTGGGTTTGAACTCGCCGACGACGCCGAAGGGCAACTGCCGGCTCTCGATGGATTTGTCGCGGGTCAAGAAGCGCTCGACGATGGAGCACACGCGCGGATGGGACAGCAAGATGACGTCGGCGCCGCCCGCCTGCAGGGCCTTGGCGATGTGCCAGGCAAAACCGACGTCGTCGGCAACGCCGGTAACCAGGGCGACTTTGCCCGAGAGATTGAGAGGTGCTGCCATCGGGAACTCCTGCGGCAACGCTGCTTCTCAGCAACGTGACGACGTGAGGGGTGCCCGAATTCGTCGCGGCCTGCAAGGAGCAGGGTCGTTTCTCGATCTCGCTGAACTTCGACCGCGGAGCGGTCTCGTTCAGCTCCGTCGGGGGATGCTCTTCTGGGAGGTCTGATCCCCGATCTCGCTGAACTTCGACCGCGGAGCGGTCTCGTTCATCGTCGTCGGGGATGCTCTTCTGGGAGGTCTGGTGCAGACCTCCCCCCGCGCCGGCGGAGCCGGACGCGGGCCCCCCCACCAACTCCGCGTTCCGCGGGCGCGCTTCACGCGCATCATCCCGCGTCCTTCCCAGCTCGGAACGCGGTCGAACATCAAGCGGACCCCGGATGATGCAGACCTCCCCCCGCGCCAGCAGAGCCGGACGCGGCCCCCCACCAACTCCGCGTTCCGCGGGCGCGCTTCACGCGCATCCCCCGCGTCTTTCCCAGCTCGGAACGCGGTAGAACATCACGGGGATGCGGGATGACATCGCCACCGAATGCGCCTGAAGTCCAAGAGAAACGCGCCCGGGGGCGCGCTTCTGCAAAACAGGGGCAGGTGCATCAGCCTTCGGCGGCTTGATCCGACTCCGCCGCCGGTCCCTGCGAGCCAAAGACGTCGAGGTCGGTGCCCTTGGCCAAGGTGACCACGGCTTTCTTCCAGTTCGACTTCTTGCCGTAGCTCTTGCCCACTCGCTTGTACTTGCCGCGCACGATCATGGTGGTCACGTCGTCGACCTTCACGTCGAACAGCTTCTCGACCGCGTGCTTGACGTCGATCTTGTTGGCCGTCTTTTGAACTTCGAAGACCACCTTGTTGGCCTCGGCCTTGAGGGCAGAGGTCTTCTCGGTGACGAGGGGGCGGACAATGACGCCGTAAGTCTGTTTGTTCAGCATGGCTTTGTTCCTAATCGAAAGGGTGCTGCGTCCTGAATCGCGAGCGCGGCGAGGCGGAGCAGGCCGCCTGCAAGGCAAACACATTTGAGCCGTGCCAACGGCTCAAACCATCGGCACTTCAATGTCCAGATGACAACGCCGACGTAGTCGCAAAATCATCTGCACTTTGAATCTTAGCCTTCGCCGAGGAGGCGTTTTTCGATCGCCTTCACAGCCGACTCGCTCATCACGAGCGAGGGGTACTTGAGCAGGTCGACGACGTTGAGGCCGTTGACGTGGAGGTAGCGGGAGTCGCACAGGTTGGCGGCGCCGCGGCAGAGGTTTTCGTTGTCGCCGTCGACGAGCAGCCAGCCGCCGGCAGGGCTCGAGGTGTGCCCGGTCTTGAAGGCCTTAAGGGCCGCGGCGACGTGCTTGGTCTTGCCTTCGGCGAAGGAGAAGTCCTTGACGACCTTGAGGCCGCCTTCTTTGACCTTGAGGCTCAAGGCGACGGCGAGGGCCGCGCGGCGCTTGGCCTTGGGCAGGGTGTAGTCGTAGTCGCGGGGCTTGGGTGCGAAGGCGACGCCGCCACCGCGCATGTGCGGGGCCTTCATGTCGCCCTGGCGCGCGTTGCCGGTGTGCTTTTGGCCGTAGGGCTTCTTCGTCGTGCCGTTGACCTCGGTGCGGGTCTTCACCGACTGCGTGCCCGAGCGGGCCTTGGCGCGCTGCCAATTCACCACTTCCGTGAGCAGGTGTTTGCGGATCGGCGCCGCGAAGACGCCTTCGTGAAGCTCGAGAGAACCAACCGTTTTGTTCGTCAGGTCGACGACATCAATCTTTGCCATGACAGTGTATCCTGAAGTTCAACAAACAAGAGAAAGGGAGGTGCGCAGCTCGACGAAAATCAGGTCTTGATTTCGACGTCGACGCCGGCGGAGAGGTCGAGCTTCATCAGCGCGTCCAGGGTCTGCTGGGTGGGCTCGAGGATGTCGAGCAGGCGCTTGTGCGTGCGGATCTCGAACTGCTCGCGCGACTTCTTGTCGACGAAGGGTCCGCGCAAAACCGTGAAGCGGTTGATCTTCGTCGGCAGCGGGATGGGACCGGCGACCTTGGCGTTGGTGCGGCGGGCGGTCTCCACGATCTCTTGCGTCGACTGGTCGAGCAGCTTGTGGTCGTAGGCCTTCAGACGGATGCGGATCTTGTTCTTCGACATGGTTTCCTCTCGCTACTGGGCAGTACGGCCGGTCGCGGTGCTTCTTTGGAGTTGATCCGCAGAGCGATTGGTGTAGGGAAGGGACATCAAATAAGAAGACAAACAACAGCAAATACGGTCAACGAAGCAATCAAATCAGCAGCAGAGACGAAGGAGGGGCAGCCGAAGCTGCCCCTCCTTCAAAGTCACCAAAGAATCACTCGAGGATTTCGACGACGACGCCGGAGCCCACCGTGCGGCCACCCTCACGGATGGCGAAGCGCAGTTCCTTCTCCATGGCGACGACCGTCTGCAGCTCGACGTCCATCGACGTGTTGTCGCCGGGCATGACCATCTCGACGCCCGTGGGGAGCGTGATGGTGCCGGTGACGTCGGTGGTGCGGAAGAAGAACTGCGGGCGGTAGTTGGAGAAGAAGGGCTTGTGACGGCCGCCTTCGTCCTTGTTGAGCACGTAGACCTGTGCCTTGAACTTCTTGTGCGGCTTGACGGAGCCGGGCTTGGCCAAGACCTGGCCGCGCTCGACTTCTTCCTTCTTGGTGCCGCGCAGGAGGCAGCCGACGTTCTCGCCCGCGCGACCTTCGTCGAGCAGCTTGCGGAACATTTCGACGCCGGTGACGGTGGTCTTCATCGTGTCCTTGAACCCGATGATCTCGCACTCGTCGCCGATCTTGACGATGCCACGCTCGACGCGACCCGTGACCACGGTGCCGCGGCCAGAGATGGAGAACACGTCTTCGATGGGCATCAAGAAGGGCTTCTCGGTGGCCCGTTCCGGCGTCGGTATGTAGCTGTCGACGGCTTCCATCAGCTTCATGATGCTGGGAACGCCGAGGTCGCCCTTGTCACCTTCGAGGGCCTTGAGGGCCGAACCGCGGATGATGGGGAGGTCGTCGCCGGGGAACTGGTACTTCTTCAAGAGCTCGCGGACTTCGAGCTCGACGAGGTCGAGGAGCTCGGCGTCGTCGACCATGTCGCACTTGTTCAAGAAGACGACGATGTAGGGCACGCCGACCTGACGGGCGAGCAGGATGTGCTCACGGGTCTGGGGCATGGGGCCGTCGGCGGCGGAGACGACGAGGATGGCGCCGTCCATCTGCGCAGCACCCGTGATCATGTTCTTCACGTAGTCGGCGTGGCCGGGGCAGTCGACGTGGGCGTAGTGACGCTTCTCGGTCGAGTACTCGAGGTGGGCCGTGTTGATCGTGATGCCGCGCTCGCGCTCTTCCGGAGCTTTGTCGATCGCGTCGTAGGCCATGTATTCCGCGCGACCGAGGTCAGCCATGACCTTGGTGATGGCGGCCGACAACGTGGTCTTGCCGTGGTCGATGTGACCAATGGTGCCGACGTTGACGTGCGGCTTGTCGCGACTGAATTTTCCCTTCGACATGGCGATCTCCTAGAGGGGCGTAAGTTCTGTCGCGTTAGACACGACCACGACGACCCACGCAAGGGGATTGTGTGGCGGGCTCGGCGCTCAGAAGGGTCGGTGGTCGTCGATGGTGCCGTTGTCGATCAAGGCTTCGACGTCGTCGCAATCGGCGTCGTCGTCGATGCGCTCTTCGTTCCACCAGCTCTCTTTGGGATCGGGGAAGGGCTTGCGCTCCCGCTGGCTCTTCAGCAGCTCGTCGGTGGCGTCGAGGGTCAGCGACTCTTTCTTGTGGGTGATGAGGTAGCGCTCGTGCGCTCGACCCGGTAATAGGTGAGGCCGCCGCTGACGGTGTCGGGGAGGAAAGAGATCTCGTCTCCCGCCTGGGCGATGAGCAAGAAAGTGCCAGCCAGGGATCCGACGTCGACGGCCACATCGAAAAACGGGGAAGCGCAGCCACGAGCAGCCAGGCCGGCGACGACGACGAGCTTGCCCAGGGATCGCTTCGCGGCACCCCCGCGCACGCGGCGTCGACGACCGGTTGACCCACGGCCAGGCCCTTCAAGAAAGAGCGCATCTCGGCCTTGGGGGCGGCGGTCTGAAAGGCGACCTCGTGGCCGTCTTCGATGCCGTCGGCGGCGTGCTGGGTAACGACAGTGATCGAAGACGACGACGTCATCTCTTGGCCGGCCAAGTCCAGGAATTCCTGCAGGGGGGTGAGGTCTCTGAGCTCGGCGCTGGCGACGTCGAGGGCGGGGTCTCCGACATCGAGGCCGAAGGCCAGGCTCAGGGAGTTGGCGATGGGCGGCAGGATGTAGTGGTCGACGATGCCCTGCATCATCAGCACCTGGCGGCGGGGCCCCTTGGGGTCTCTCGTCGACAAACGCGCGTAGACCTGGGGATCGGCGGGCTCCATCGCCCGCTGCACCAGTGGGAGCACGGGATCGGAGCCGACCAGCGAGCGATCGCGATCAGGGAGTTGGCGTGGCCGCAAGGCCGCCGGCATCAAGCCAGCGAAACAGGCGCTCACCCGGGCAGGCGGTCGGAGGCCCGATCGCGTGGAGACCGCGCCCTTCGACGCCGGCGCGAACCTCGCGGTGGCCAATGACGCGATCGATTCGGGGGAAACGCTTCTTTAGATCATCGACGAGCAGCGCAAGCGCTGCGAGTTGTGCTGGCGGCGGGAGCTTCTCGTCGAACAAGCCGTCGAGGCAGATCCCGATTGCGCCCCAATCCGGGTCGAGATCGCGGCCGGTCCCGCGTGCAGCTTCGCGCGTCGCCCCGGCGTGAGCACCCATCCTTGTCAGCGACCGCGCCTCGTAAACGCTGCCGTCCTTGCCAATCACGAAGTGGTAGCCGATGTCGCCGAAGCGGCTGACCTCGACGTGGTAGTCCTTGATTGCGAGGGGCCCGGGCGGGTCGATGAAGTCCGAATGGTGGATGACGATGGTGCGGTAGATGTCGCCGAGGCGCCCCCGGTAGAGCACGCCGACGGCGCGGGGCGTCGGGTCCCACTTGGCCCGCGGGACGATGGAGAGAACAGTTGGTACGGGCGCTGTCGCATGAACCGGGACCACAACGGGCACGGCTGCGACGGGGATCCGCGGCACTTTCGGTAATCCTGACTCGGCACACGCCCACGACATCAAGAGCGGCACACAGACCAGCATTGGACCATGTGCTCGACTGCGCTTTTGGTCTGAAATCACCACCATGCTTCAGCCCCCGCCGCGACCGTCACGGAAAGCACCACCCAAGCCCGCGGTAGCTCGTCACCGTCTCGACTTCGAGGCCACGCGCACCTTCTTGCCCGCCGCCAGCGAGGCCACCCGCCGCACGTTGGCATCGAAGGCGACGACATCGACGACGGCAGCGGGCAGGGGCGCGTTTTTCAAGGCGCGTTGGAAGTCTTCGAGCTTCATCGGCGGAACCCAGCTTCGGGGACATCGGTGTCGGCGGGCACAAAGCGATCGAAGAACGTCGTCGCGTGGGCGGCGCTCCAGATGTGGCCTCCCTCCTGCGTGTGAAGCTGGACGGCTGCGCCCTTGTCCTGCCATCGCTGCTGCAGGGCGATCATGCTGGGTCCTTGAAACGCGTCGTCGGCAAAGCGCTCGAGGAAGAGCGCGGGTCCCCGGGCGGGCAGCGCCGTCGTCGTCGTCGTCGGATCTCCCAGCGGGCCCCCGGCGACGATGCCGACCCGGTCCCAGCCAGACAGCAGTCCCCGTTCGACGGCACCGGCCAGAAAGAAACCGCCATTGGAGAAACCGACGATGGAGCGCGGCAGCTGGCGCGCGCCCAACTGATGCTCCACGCGCTTTACCAGGCGCTCGAGCTCGGGCACGGCGGCGGCGAAGGCATCGACGTCGCCACGCTCACCCGTCGGCGTGGTCGGCCAGCAACGCTGACGATCGGTGCAGGTACGATCGGCGAAGGGGACGACGACGACGTAGCCGTGGTCGGCGGCGACGGTGGCGAAGGCCTGTATGCCCTCTTGCTCCTCGATCCAGGGGTCGAGCGAGAGCCCATGCAGGAAGACAATGATCCCGCGCGGCCGTGCGTTGGGAGCGGTGACGACGTACTCGTGGCCGTGAAAATGCAGAGGGGGCTGCACGGCGTACAGGCAGGAGGGAAGGAGCAGCGAACACAGCAGCAGCACCAGCCGTCGGCGCGCCCGCCAGCGCGGCCCAAACTCCGCATGGGGATCGTCGAGTGGAGCCTTGGTGCTCCAACCGCTGGCGCGGCCTGCACTTTGGATGTTCAAGACGAAGGCGCGTTCGGAAGTTTGGATGTGGAAGCCGCAGCTCAGCATCGACGCAGGATATCTCAACGCATCCGGTCTCAGCGCGATCGTTGGCTGTAGACAGCCGCCGCCGCACTCCATCGCCATGCGGCGGGGCGTGATCCGGATTTCATGACAATCATATACTGTATCACGATCGACAATGGTCAGCCTGGCACAACTGGCCACCCGGCTCGGGCCGAGGGTCCCGACTTGCGGCGACCGCCCCACCCCCTACCGTCGTCGCGTGCCTCAAACGCCGACCTTCTCCGATGTCCTGCGCTCCCTGCGCCTCTTTGGCATCGACGTCGGCGGGGCGTTGTTCGAGATGGCCCGTCACCGCCGGGGCACAGCCACCTTGACGACCGACGAGCGCCTCCGTCGGCGGTTTCGACTTTCGCTGCAGCGCGCGGGAGTGGATCTCGAAGTTCTGCAGGCTGATCGTGTGCCGACGAGTGGCGGAGTTATTATCATGTGGAATCAGACAACACATCTCGATCATCTTGCACTGGCGATCGCGCTACCGAGAAGCTTTGTCAGCCTCTACAATAACGAAGTTGCTCGCTTTCCATTCTACGGCGCCTACTTGCGAGACGGCGGGCACTTTCACGTGGACCGCACCGACGGGGAGCAATGGCGCGCGAGCATCGATCGCGCCGCAAGTTATGTCCGCGCGGGTGGATGCGTCGTCGTCAGCCCTGAAGGAACCCGCAGCTTCGACGGCCGCCTGCTCAAGATGAAGCGCGGGGCTTTCCTCCTGGCGGTGAGCTCGGGGCAGCCCATCGTCTGCGCCACCGTCGTCGGCGGCCACCAGCGCATGCCCCGCGGGAGCCCCATCGTTCGTGCGGGTCGATTGCGGGTGGTGTTCTCCGCTCCTCTGACCCTGAGCACCGACGTCGCTGCGCTGCAGGCCAGCGTCGTCGAGACCTTCGAGCGCACCTTGCTCGAGTTCCGGCTTGTCGACGGGGAGTAGCGATGGCGGACGCTCATTGCTCGCGCCGCCAGAAGACGGTTTGCGCATCGACAGCACGCAGAGGTTCGCGGATGCCCTGCTCGGCGCGGAATTCGTCGACGGCCTGTCGGCATCCGAGCGGTAGGCCGTAGTCGTCGATGATGGCGAAGCCGCCGACGGACAATTTCCCATACAAGCTCGTGAGCGCGTCGCGGGTCGACTCGTAGTAGTCGCCGTCGAGTCGCATGACCGCAATCTTGCTGATGGGCGCGTGGGGCAGGGTGTCGCAGAACCATCCTTCGAGGAAGCAGACCTGCTCGTCGAGGAGCCCATAGCGTCTGAAGTTATCGCGCACGCGATCGGCCGAAATCGCGAAGTGCGCGACGGAATCGAGGACATCATGAGCGATGGCGTCGTCGATGTTCAGCTTCGGAGCGGGCAAACCTTGAAATGAATCAGCGACGAAGACCCGGCGGTCGGTGACGCCGTACGCCTTGAGAATTCCGCGCATGAGGATGGTTTGGCCACCGCGGAAGACGCCGGTTTCAATCAGATCTCCGGGCACATCGTCGGCGAGAACGGTCTCCACGCACGAGAGCACGTTGTCGACCTGGGCGAGCTCGGCGAGGGTGTGAGCGACGGGACGGTTGGCCTCGAGCACCGCGTGCAGCGTCTCAGCGGACCAGTCGGGAGCGCGCGCGCCATATTTTTCTCGCAGCGTCGCCCGCAGCGCCTCGGCGAATTCCCTCTCGCGCGGGCTCGGTCTGGGCACCTCGTCCCGATAGATCGAGTTGCGCACCGCCGCCTTGAGGAGGTCGAGATAGAGGCGGCGAGCGTCGTCTACGGGTGCCATCGGCGCATGCTAGAGCGAGTAGGCTCGCGACACCTCATGGACATCGAGTACGTCACCCACGCCTCGCTTCGCCTGGCCGGTCAAAAGACGCTGCTCCTCGATCCTTTCTATTTTCTCGACGACACCTTCGCGTCCTGGGTGTGCCACTACCCGCCGCGCGACATCGATCCCGCCGAGCTCGGCAGCGTCGACTACGTGTTCAGCTCGCACTTGCATTCCGACCACAGCCACCCCCGCACGTTGGCGCGCTTGAAGGCGCAAATCCGCCGCGTCGTCTTGCCGGCGGAGCGGCCGGCCCTGGTGCAGCGCTACCGGACCCTCGGCTTCGAAGACATCACCCTCCTCGACAATGGCAAGACCGTTCGCCTCGACGACGACCTCGAGGTGACGTGCCTCTGGTCGGACCCCGTCGACAGCGTGCTGGTCATCAGATCCGGCGACGTCGTCGTCATGCACCAAAACGATTGCCATCTCTCTGATGAGCTCGTGAGGCACATCGGCCAGCGGTTCCGCATCGACTACGCCTTCCTTTGCTACACGATGGCGCAGGATCTCTACCCCCTGCTCCTCGAGCGACCCGCGAGCGAGCTGGAGGAGCTCACCCGCCACCGCGAAGAGGCACATTTTCTCTACAACCTCCGCTGCGTCGACGCCTGGGAGCCGCGCGTCGTCGTGCCCTACTCGATGACGATGACCTATTTCGATCCGGCCCAGCAGCACCTCAACGGTTACGGGCGCCTCGTGCCAGCGGAGTTCTGCGAGCGGGTGCGCCGCCTTAGGCCCGACGTCCGCGCTGTCGTCGCTCATCCCGGAGACATCATCGACGCAGCGACGGGGGACCTGCGGGAAGCGCGCGGTCCCCACCGCTGGGGCGCGAACCTCGGGGAGTATCTCGCCAACATCGACGCCTACGTCCGCGCGGCGGGCAGTCCGCTGCCGAGCTTCGATGCTGGCGTCGCAGCCGCCACCGCCCCGCGTTTCCGGGCATTTCTGCAAGACCGGCTCGACCACCAACCCCTTGTTCTCGCGTTGAGCCCCGGGCGCGAATTCGCCTTCCACGTCGTCGGCGCGGGAGGCGATCGGGAAACGTTCGGTGTCGACCTCGACACGCGTCGCGTCACGACGGGCGAACGATTGGCGCCTGCCTTTCTCGAATTCACGTTGCCAGCGCGCATCGCCGAGCTCTTGATCGCCGGCGAAGTCGACCCGTTTGAGATCTTGTTCTCCTATCGAGTGAAGTGCCGCTACTCCGGGCGTCGGTTGGCGGCCCAAGAGGAGAGCAATCTCATCGTTCTCCTGTTCGTCGCGCTGCTCCAGCGCGCGCCCTAGAGCGCTGCACTGGCGCCCTCAGAGGCTGCGCTCGTCCGCCTTCGACCAGTGCGGGGTGAAGCCATCACCATCCGAATGCCCGATCGGGCGAGAACGACCTGCCGCCCGGTGGCGCCGCGAGAGCGCCCGGACCTTTGCCCGACGTCGACGCCTCACCCGATCTCGTCGCCGAAGGGACCCGACGGTCGCAGCCTGAATTTGCGAGACCACGCTCCTAGAAGGCAGGGCACGGACCCTTTCTCTCACGAGCAGGTGGCTGCCCATGCCGACCACAACCGCCAGTGAACACGCAGTCTCGGCCAGTGTCGGCATCCGGCCCTTCGCAGCCTCCGACTCTACCGAAGTCGCGGACCTCTTGGTGCGCGCCTTCGACGACGACGATGGACCCGCGCCCCCGCGCATGGCCGACTATCTGCGGGAGGTCTATCTCGACGCGCCCTGGTTCGACGCCGACATCGCCTCGCGGGTCTTGGTGCGCCCGGGCGGCGGCATCGCTGGCTTCGTCGGTGTCTCCGCGCTGCCGATGTCCTTGGCCGGCCGCTCGCTCCGTGCCGCCGTGATCTCCTCTCTCGCCGTGGACCCGCGCCACTCCGATCCCTTGATGGGCCTGCGCCTGCTGCGGGACGTCTGCTCCGGACCGCAAGACGCGATGCTCAACGATCGCTCCAACGCCGCGGCGGTCGCTCTGCTGCGTTCGCTCAAGGGCGAGGTGCACCGCCACTACAGCTTCGAGTTCGTGCGCAGCCTGAGGCCCGCTGGATTCGCCATCGAGAGCATGGTCAGCCGCTTCAAGCCCGCACGACTCCTCGCGCCACTGGCAAGGGCCTTCGACGACGTCACCCTCGCCAGGAGCCTGCACTCCGAGGCACCACGGTGGACGGCCCCCAGCCGGGCGCGCGCTGCCGAAGCCTTCACCGATCGCGAGCTGCCGCACGACGAACTGCTCGACCTCGTGCCGCGTTTCCTCGCCGAATTCCCCCTCCGACCCGACTGGACCAGAGCCGACCTCTCGCGGATCTTGGCCGACGCCTCTTGCAAGGCCACGCTGGGCGCCTTCGTCTCTCGCGTCGTCGACGCGCCCAACGGCGCGCCGGTGGGTCTCTTCCTCTATCACCTGCGCAAAGGCCGCGTTGCCCACGTGCTGCAGATCATGGCCACCAAAGGCCGCGAAGGCGTCGTCGTCGATCGCGCCATCGGCGACGCCGCCGCTCGAGGTGCGGTTGCCATCCGGGGACGCGCGCAACCGGCGTTGCTCGGTGCTTGGATGGAACGGCGGGCCGTCTTTCTCCCCGAGCTGTCCACCGTCGTTTTCACGCGAGACGCCGAGGTTCTGAAACACTTCCGCGACGGGACGGCCTTCTTCTGCGGCTTGGCGGGAGAGAATTGGATGCGTCTCAACGGCGATCGGTTTTCCTGACAGCCCTCGTCGACCGCAGACCTTGGATCATGTTTGGAAGGAAGTGCGGCACGGCTCGACGTGCTTCCTGCTTTGCGCCGTCGGCACGGCTCAAGGTGCTTCCTGCTTTGAGCCGTTGGCACGGCTCAAGGTGCTTCCTGCTTTGAGCCGTTGGCACGGCTCAAAGTGCTTCCTGCTTTGAGCCGTTGGCACGGCTCAAAGTGCTTCCTGCTTTGAGCCGTTGGCACGGCTCAAAGTGCTTCCTGCTTTGAGCCGTTGGCACGGCTCAAAAAAAGATCGCCGACGCTCACGTTTCTCTCTATGCGCAGAAGCTTGCGTCTCGATCTGCACCGTCATCTGGAAGGCTCCCATTCGCCTGCGGCACTCGCCGCCGTGGCGGCCCAATTCGGCATCGTGCACCCGGTCTTCTTCGACGTCGCCGAGCAGCGCTACCGCACAGCCGCAGAGCTCACGAGCGTGCTCACGCTGGCTTCGCCGTCGGACGATGCGCTGCCCTTTTACCAGTGCATCACCAACGCACGGGCTGCCTATACGTCCGAAGCAGCGATCAGCGAGCTCGCGCGACGGGCTTTCGTCGAAGCGGCCGCCGACACTGACGGCTTTGAGATGCGTGTGAGCCTGTTTTCGATGACGCGCACCCTGCTCGATAACGAGCACATCGCCTGGCGAGGATTGTCTCCTCTCGCCTTTGCGGAACGGGCGCGCCGCCTGCTGCTGGTCATCTTGCACGCTCGCGACGCAGCGGTGGCGAGCGAGCACAAGCCCATGCTCTTGCGCGTGGGCTTCTCGCGAACCTTCGAAAGCGAGGAGCACTATCGCGCTCTGGCGGAGATGCTGCGCGAGCACCGTGCCGCCATCTGCGGCCTCGACGTGCTTGGTATCGTCACCGGTCCGGACAAAGAACCGATGCCGACGCCGCTGCGTGACATCCTGACGTCACTGCGCAGGGACATCCCTGACCTCACGATCCACGCCGGCGAGTTCGAGGGCCACGACAGCGTCGAACGCACTCTCGCGTTGCAGCCGCAGGCCATCGGCCACGGCGTCCGCGCGGTCGAAAACGACGACACCCTCGGCCGCCTGGCTCGAGACGGTGTGACCCTCGAGGTGTGCACGACCAGCAACCGGCTGCTCATCCCCACGGTCCTCAGGCGGCTCGAGCAGCAACGCGGTGCCACACCGCTGCGCGCGCTGCAGCAGGCTCAGGTGCACTGCGTCCTCGGCAGCGACGATCCGACCCCGATGCGAACGACCTTCACCCAAGAACAGGAGCTGGCGGCGACCCTCGACGTCGACATGGACTTGCTCAAGCGGGACACTGCGCGCCGGTGGCAGCAGCTGCCGTCGCCGACATGAGCGCCGACGTTTTTCGGCCCACCTGTGTCCGGGTTGCCCACCGCCGAGTGCGTGGCGTATCGAGATGACATGGATCCGACCGATGCGCTCTTTGGCCGCCTCGGCGTGCATCTGGGGTGGATCACCCTCGAACAGCTGAACGAGGCCACCAGCGAGCAGGGGCGACTGCAGAACACCCGGCAGTTGGGGCAGGTGCTCATCGACAAGGGCTACCTCACGCCGGATCAAGTGCAGCTCCTGCTGCAGCGACAGCGACAGCTACTCGATCAACGAGGCCAGGCCCTCGCGCAGCCGCAGCCGCAGCCGCAGCAGATGCGGCCTCAAACTCTGGCGCCAGCGGTGCAGGCGCCCCCCCCCCAGAGGTCAAGCCCGATCGCCGCAGCAGCACAGGCGGTGACGCCGTCGTCGCCCGCTGGCCATCCGTCGGTGCGCGCTCCTCGCCAACCCAGCGCCTGGCTCAACGGCGTGCTGGCGGCGGCCGTTCAGCAAGGTGCCTCTGACGTCCACGTTCACGCCGCAGCGAAGTTGCGCTTGCGCGTGCTGGGCCGCTTGTCGGAGGTGGGGGCAGCGCCCCTCGATCCGGCGCAGACCCGCGAGCATCTGATTTCCATCCTGACCGACGACGAGCTCAGCGCCCTCGAGCAGCTCGGCCAAACGGACATCGCTTACACGATCCCAAACGTGGGCCGCTTTCGCGGCAACATCTTCGAACAGCAGCGCGGCACCGGGGCTGCGTTTCGCATCATCCCTGCGCGAGCACCCACGCTCGCTGAGCTCGGGCTGCCGCAGGCGATCGCGCGCGTGACGACGTATCACCAGGGGATCGTTCTCTTCACGGGGCCGGCCGGCTGCGGAAAGACCGCCACCATGGCGGCGATCCTCAACCTCATCAATGAGGAACGGAGGGACCACATCCTCACCGTCGAAGACCCCATCGAGATCATCCACACGTCGAAGAAGGCCACCGTCAACCAGCGGCAGGCGGGCAAACACACGGCGAGCTTCGCCAGCGCGCTCAAAGGTGCACTGCGCGAAGATCCCGACATCATCGTCATTGGTGAGATGCGCGACCACGAGACCATCTCGATGGCACTGAAGGCGGCGGAGACCGGCCACCTGGTCATGGCGACGTTGCACACGACCAGCGCGATCCGGACCATCAATCGAATCATCGGGGTGTTCCCGCCGGGGCAGCAAGGTCAGATCCGCACCATGCTCTCCGAGTCATTGCGGGCCGTGATCTCCCAACGCTTGTGTGTGCGGGCCGATGGAAAAGGCCGCGTTCCAGCCCTCGAAGTGCTCTACGTGAATCCAGCCATTGGTAACCTGATCCGTGAGAACCGCACCATCCAGTTGAAGAGTGTCCTGCAGACGCAAACTGCGATGGGAATGTGCCTGCTCGACAAGTCTCTCGCTGAGCTCCTTACCCAGGGTTTGGTTACCCGCGAGGAAGCCATGCGACACGCGGAGGATCCAAAGAACCTGCCGGCCGCCGCCGCCGCGACCAGTGCAGATGCCCCACCGCGTCTGCCATCGCGTACGCGTCCGCCTCGTGCGGACTGAGGGGACCAATGCCGGAGATCGACAAGCTTCTGCGCCACCTCAAGGAAAACAAGGGCAGCGATCTGCACTTGAGCGCCGGGTTGCCGCCGCGGGTTCGGGTGCGCGGTGCGCTGGAGGAGGTGCCCGGCTGGCCCGTTCTCTCCGACGCCGCCGTCGCTGGGATCATGCAGGAATTCTGCGAGCCAAGACATTGGCAGGCTTTCGTCGAAACCAACGACTGCGACTTCGCCTACGGGCTGCCGGGGATCGCTCGTTTCCGCGTCAATTTCTTCCGGCAGCAAAACGGCGCGAGCGCCATCGCCCGCATCATTCCCGAAACCATCCTCAGCCTCGAGCAACTCAACGCTCTGCCGGTGATCGCGAGCTTCGCCGATCTCACCCAAGGGCTGGTGCTGGTCACGGGACCCACCGGCTCCGGCAAATCCACGACCCTCGCGGGGATCATCGATCGCATCAATACGACCTATTCAAAGCATATTGTTACGATCGAAGATCCCGTCGAATTCGTTCACCAACCAAAGAAGTGCCTCTTTTCCCACCGCGAAGTGGGACGCCACACCAAGAGCTTTGCCCATGCCCTCAAGGCAGCCATTCGCCAAGACGCCGACGTCGTGCTCGTGGGCGAGCTGCGTGAATATGAAACCATCTCCTTGGCGCTCCAAGCCGCCGAGATGGGCTGCCTCGTCTTTGGAACGCTGCACACCAACAGCGCGGCGAAGACGATCGATCGCCTGATCGACGCTTTTCCAGCCGAAGAGCAAGACCAGGCCCGCCTGATGCTGTCTGAATCGCTCGCTGGCATCGTGTCTCAGCTCTTGCTGAAGACCGCCGACGGCGCCGGGCGTTGCGCCGTGCAGGAGATTCTGGTTCGGACGCCCGGCCTGCCCAACCTCATCCGCGAAGCCAACGTGCCGATGATCTACTCGACCATTCAATCGGGCAAAGCCCTCGGCATGCAGACGATGGACGAGGCCCTGATGGATCTCGTCAAGAGCCACCGGGTCACCGCCGACGATGCCTACATGAAAGCGATGGACAAGAGCCGGTTCGAAAAGATGCTCAAAGGTGCGCCGGCCGTTGTCTAGAGTCGGATCAAGATCGGCGACGACGCTGGGTCTCATCCCAAGTCCAGTTGAAGTTTGGATGTTCAAGGCGCTGGCGCGTCTTGAAGTTCGCTCAGGCGCGGGGACCGCGCGCGAAGTAACCGTGTTGAACGTCAAGTCAGATCGCGACCGTCGTCGTGTCCGGACACCCGGGAGGCCAGCCTCCCGGACCTCCGGCCAGGGGGAGAGCCCCGGGAGAGCCCCCCGGCTCCCCGTCCTGATTTGGAAATCGCCAGCGCAGTCGTTTGCGCCCCAACTGGGCTTCGACCGAATCCCGACTCCGCCCGACCCACCTGCCCCCGACCGCGGGTGGTGGAGGAGCCAGCGCGTCGCGCACAGATCGGGGATCAGACCCTCCAGGAAGTACATCTCCGACCTCGGTGAACGAAGTTCAGCGAGATCGGGGATCAGCTCTTCGGACGGCTGACGGCCAGGGCCATCACCGCCGCCATGCCGTTGGCGAAGCGCTCTTCGTCGCTGTTCCAGGTGCGCGGAGGCCCGGTGTGCTCCGAGCAGAGCACGCCGACCGCCTCGCCGCCGACGACGATGGGGACGTCGAGCATCGAGGTGATTCCGAGCGGCATCAGGTAGGTGTCGCTGAAACACGCGGTCGCGGGGTCACGGTGCGCGTCGTGGGCCGCGATGGTCTGGCCGGTCGCGAGCGCGGCGAAGTAGCTCGGGTAGTCCTTGGCAAAGAGACGCAGGCCGCTGCTGTGCCTCCCTGTCGATGGCACGAAGAGGTCGGTGCAGGTGATGCGGGTCCGGGCGTCGTCGAAGAACCAGACGCTCACTTGGGCGCACTGCAGCACACGCCCCGTGCCTTCGTCGACGCGGCGGGCGGTGGCCTCGAGATCGTCGATGAACAAAGAGCATTGCCCGAGAATTTCGACCAGCGTGGCGAGGGAGCGGCGTAGACCACCCGCGGCCTCCGGCGGATCGTCGAGCAGGTCCAAAAGCTCGGGGTCGTCGGGGTCGTCGTAGCGGCGCACTTCGGCCAGGGCCTGGGTGAGACGATCCACCAGCTCGGGGCTGTCGGGCAGCACAGCGGCTTCGATGGACGTCAGGCGAACGCGATTGGCGAGCTTGGTCTTGGCAGCGAAGCCGCCGGTCAGCTCGGCCTCCACGAAAATCCTCAGTGCTTTTTCGCCCATTGCTACCTCGGGCGCAGCCTACTCGACGTGGCCCGCCACCGCAGCGACGAGGAACCCGCCAAAAACAAGAAAGCCGACGTCGACGCTTGTTCGATCGGCTTGCCCGAGGCGTCAGAAAGATCGATTTATCAGTGGACCGGAGGCTTTTTCTGTCATCTTTTATATCAAGTCCTCAAGCAATCCTCTAGATATTGGTGCGCGCATCTCGGGGCATGAGCGTCGTGCTCACGATCTTCAAGACACCCAGCGCGGCGAGCGTACGGCACACACCGTAGCCAAGATCCACCTCGAAGCGCCGGTGGGAAAATCGCGCCGACGACGGATAGCGGTGATGGTTGTTCTGAAACCCCTCGCCAAGCACCAGCCATGCAGCCAAGTGGTTGTTTCGAGAATTGTCACCGAGATCGAAATTGCGACCTCCATGGGCGTGGCCGAAATAGTTGATGATCGCACCCTGCACGACATGGCTCATCAAGCCAAGAACGAGGGCAATACCGAGCCACCAACCCCACACCAATCCGACGACGACGCCGAGCGAGATCTGCGCAACGTAGGGCGCGAACCAGGCTCGGCGCGCGACCCACGAGAGCTGGAGATCCTTGCCGATGGAGGCGTAGTGGGGATCGCCCAGCAAGAGGCCCTGCTGCGTCTGGACAAAGCCGCGGTACTGCGCCTGGAACATTCCCAACAGGCCAACGTTCAGGGGCGAGTGGGGGTCCTGGGGCGTATCGGAGTGCTGGTGGTGCATGCGGTGCATCACGACCCAGGTCTTGGCATCGAAACCGGTGAACCAGGGACCCAACTCGATCAGCGCTTTGCGGACCCAGGGCTCGAGGCGCACGCTGCCGTGGGCCAGGGCACGGTGGTAGCCGATGCTCGTCAGCACGATGGTGAGCGAATAGCCCAAGACGAAAACGAGGAAGCAGGCCGTGACGTACATGCCCACCAGCCTAGGCACGCTCCGTCGTCGGCGGGTCACAGGCGTGTCACCTCGGGGCCGATTGTTGGGCTGCGCCATCGTCGACGACGACGCCGTTGGCGGTGACCCGCTCGTCTCGCGCGCCGCGCCCACACCGCTGCTGGGGCCCCCGCGGCGCCCGCGCCTGCACTTTGGGGGCTGGAGCTGCGCGTGGTCTTGCGCCGCGTCTTTCACAGTGGTCGTCTGCGCACCGTGAAAGCGCCCACCCCCCACGCACACGCCCGAGCTGCCGTCGTCGCTCTGGGTCTCCTCGCTTTGGGAGGGGTCGGCTGTGCACCACCGCCCCCACCTGAGAGCTGCGAACCCGCGTGTAGGGTGCGAGAGCCCGCCTGCACGGCCTGTCCCGCCATCGCCGACGAGCTGTGCTTCGACGGCAGCTGCGAAGCCCGCGGCGACGACGTCGTCGACCTCGCCATCGACGTCAGCCTGGGTCGGGATCTGTCGGGCATCGTGGCCATCGCCATCGCCGTCGTCGACGCGCGCTTGGGGGCTTGCGCCGACGTGGGACCCGTGGCCGACGCCGAAAATGTTCTCGCTGGGGCCCGCATCGCTGTGAGCGGGGGAACCTTTCACGAGGACCTGCGGGTCGGCCTGGTCCCCGCAGGCGATCTCGTCGTCGCTGTCGATGCGCTCGGAGACGACGACGGCGTGGTGGCCAGCGGCTGCGAAGGCGTCGGCGACGGCCTCACTGACGTGCTGGTCGCTGTTCCCTGATTTTGGCTGCTTTGTGGTCCTGGGTGCGCGCCAATTCCGGCCGCAGCTGCCTACAATGTGCTGATGAACCTCGAAGAACGACTCGCCCTGCTCGGCGGCCTGACCAAGGGTGGCATGCGTGATCTGGCGGGGCTGACCGCAGCCGACGTCGGCGCCGTCTCCCATTTCGCCGCCGCCGCCTTCCAGTCCAAGAAATTCGAGATCAGCGCCAAGGCCTTCGCCGCCCTCGCTGCTCTTGAACCCGACAGCCCCTTGCACCTGGTTCATCTCGCCCATGCGTTGGCGGGGCAGGGAGACAAAGTCGGCGCCGTCGAGGCCATTGATCGTTTCCTTGCCCAAGAGCGGCCGGGATCGGCGGCCGACATGGTGCGCGCCTTGATGCTGCGCGCGGAGCTCGTCGCCGGCACCGATCGGGTGGGCGCCGAGAACGACCTCAAGGCCGCCCACATCATCGCCGCGGGCTCACCCTTGGCCCAGCAGATCCTCGCCGGGAGTGCGCCATGAGCATCGGTCGCGTCGGCCACCTTCCTTCTCCTGTCCGTGGAGAAAAGACCAATGACGTCGCAGCCGTCGTTGCACGGGCCCCCGCCGAGCAGGTGGCCGAGGCCAAGCTCGCGCAGGTCTCCCACGTCGACATCGACGCCTTCATCGAGCAGCGCAGCGGACGCGCCGCGAGCCGCGGGCTGATCCCGAGCATGATCGCATTGCTTTCGCCGGCCGCGCCAAAGCCGCCGTCGGCTGCGGCGACGGCGATGGCCAACAGCCTGCAGCAGGCCCTGGGCGCGCTGCACGACGTCTACAAAGATGGCCTGGTGACCGAGGGCGAAATCGCCGAGCTCGGCGGCGCCCTCAGCGCCATCGGCGACGTGCTCGCGTTGCAGGACCCTGCGATCCTGCAGATGCTCCCTCGCGGCGTGCGGGAGCGCCTCCAAGACCGCCTGTTCGAGCCTCTGCAGCTGCTCCACGACACCGCGCACCAGCGCTCTCAGCAGGTCCTGGGAGCGGTGACCAACCGCGACCTCATGCCGCTGCGGGAGCGCCTCGACGACGTCAAAGTCGTCTTCACGCCCTTGGATGTGGGCAGGGTGGCCAAGAGCGGCGGATCGCTGACGGGCGCCGAGCGCTACGCCGTCGGCGACTACGTCGCGGTGCCGCGCTCTTCGGGGGCGGTGAGCCTCGGCGTCGTCACCGGCCATGATCCCGATGGGCTGCGCGTCGAAGTCCTGGCCGGCAACAGCGTGGGGATGCAGAAGGTACGACCCGAGGACCTCGCCAGCGCCAACCCGCTGAAGATCGGGGACTACATTCAGCACGGCAACGCCCAGGCGTGGATCACGGGGCTCGGCCCCGACGGCAAGCTGACGGCCACGGTGCAGGACGCCAAGGGGATCCACCACGTCGGCGGCGAAAACGTCGACCGCTTGGCCGCCGCTGTGGCCCATCAGATCTCGGACCTGCGAACCCAGGCCAAAGCCGTCGCCCGGGCGCCCGCAGCGCCCCCGGTGGCCGCCCAATCCCTGGTGCGGGCCGGCGGCTTCGAAAACGTCACGGCCGACGCCGTCAAAGGCAATACCGCCACGGGCGGGCTCTTCACCTACCGCGGGGTGGACTACGCCGACTACAACGAAGACGGCGCGGTGTTGGGCGTGGTGCCCAAGGGCAATGGCGTCAAGAGCGAGACCTTCTACGCCGGCGCCTTCGATCAGGCCGGCGGCATGGGGCACGTCAAAGAGACCGGGGCAGCGAGCCGAATCGCCGCCCAACACTTCGCCAAAGCCAGCGAGGCCATCGCCAGAGGGGCGCCTCCTGAGCAGACCCTGCGGGGCGCCGTCGACAGCGCCCAGGCCGAGCTGTGCGCCGTCAACGACCTGCACAAGGTCAACATGGCAACCACCTTTGTCGGCGGCGTCGTCCAGGACGGCTACGCCCACATCGTGAATGCGGGTGATGCGGGGGCCGTGCTCTACGACAAGCAAGGGCGGGTGAAAGAGCAAACCGAGTCGCACAACATCTACGACGAAGCCGCCAAGAAGGCGTCGCCGCTCTCAGACGTCGACTGCATGCTGCGCTTCGCCCACAACATCAGCAGCTGCCTGGGGCAAGTAGACCAACCGCCAAAGGTCGACGCCTACAAATGGAAGGTCGAGCCCGGCGACTACGTGGTCTTCTTTTCGGACGGGGTCGGCGATTTGAAGTTGCAGGCCCAAAAGAACGATCTGAAGGCCGGCAAGAGCTGGACGCGGCCCAACGGCGACGTCGCCGCAGAGGAGATCGGCCGCGTGGTGGCCAAGGCCGGGAGCGCCGAGGCGGCAGCCCAAGCGGTCGCCCGCGACTTCGCCGGCGACCAGGTGCGTTCGGGCGAAGGCAAGCCAGACAATGCCGCCGCCGTCGTCGTCCGCATTGCTGGGTGAGCTTGGCAACGCGTGCGGGCTCGCTGATCCAAGGTTTCAAACCTATCGTCAAATCTGCTGGCGTCCTCAAACATCAACACTTCAAGACACGCCAGCGTCTTGAACATCATCCCGCATCCCCTTGATGTTCGACCGCGTTCCGAGATGGGAAAGACGCGGGATGATGCGCGTGAAGCGCGCCCGCGGAACGCGGAGTTGGTGGGGGGCCCCGCGTCCGGCTCCGCCGGCGTGGGGGGAGGTCTGCACCAGACCTCCCAGAAGAGCATCCCCGACGGCGATGAACGAGACCGCTCCGCGGTCGAAGTTGAGCGAGATCGGGGATCAGACGTCAACGCGAAAAAAAAACGAGCCCAGGGGCTCGTTTTTCGTTGATCAAGTTTGGCATCGTTGACGACGCCAAAGCTCACTTGACGGCGATGCCCACCGCGGCGGCCGGGGGCAACATCACGATGTTGCCGGCAAGCTTGAACAGCAGGCCGCCCTTGGGGGTTTCGAAGGCCGCGAGGAGCTGCACCTTGTTGCCGCCGAGGGCCTTGGCTTCGGCGACCAGCATCTTGTTGATGACGGTGTCGAGGCTGGCTTCGGTGATGGTCACGAAGTGAAAGATCGCGGTGAGGCCCAGGGCCACACACTGAACGACGGCGACGGCTTCGCCGCTGCTGGCGATGGTGGCGGGATCGACCTTCGTCGACTCCACGGACTGGCAAGAAGCACTCATGAGGGCGAAAGCGGCAACAGCGGCGGTCAAAAACTTCTTCATCGGAAATCTCCGTGGGTTTCTCAATCGTGTCTCTGCAGAGACAGTCGGGCTGAACAGCCAAACGGCGCGCATCGTCGTCGTCAGCCCGATTCTTTGTCAAGTTTCACAGCGATCCCTGACGCTTTGACCTCGTCATCATCGGAGCACGCGATCGATGGCTCGGGCCAAATTCCGCAGGGTTCGGGCAGGAAGCATCGCATCGGCATGGCGCGAAAACCGCGGGATCACCGAGTCGCCGAAGCCCCAGGTCCCTCGATCTTCGGGCACCAACCACACCACCGACTTGGCCCTGAGCTTGAGGGTGGCGGCGACGTCGAGGCCGGGGTCGCGGTAGTTGCTTCGTCCATCGCCAAGCACCACGACCACGGTCTTGCGGGTCACAGCATCGACGTCGATGTCGTGCAGCGCTTGACCGTAGTCAGAGTTGCCCCCGCCCATCACCGCCTCCGACGACGCAATCGCGCTGGCCCCGCCCGGCTTGCCTTGGCTCGCCAGCAGGGCGGTGACGTCGTGCAGATGGTCGACGAAGACGTAGGCGCGCGTGCTGTCAAAGAGGTCGTGCAGCACCGCGCACAGCTCCAACAAAAACAGGGCCGAGGCACGCACGGAGTCGCTGACGTCGCACAAGAGCAGCAGCGCGGGCTTCTCCACCCGACGACGACGCAGCACGGGGACCACGGGGATGCCATCGGTGCGCAGGCTGCGGCGCAGGGTGCGGCGTACATCGAGGCGACCGCGGCGGCTCTTTTTTCGACGACGCAACACCCGGGCCCGCAATCGTTCGGCAAGCTTGCGCAGCAAGACGCGGGCTTCCTCGGTTTGGCGCTCGTTCAGGGTGCGCAGGTCGCTGTCCCATGTGCCCGCCGCTGACGTCGATGTTCGGCCTGAGCGCTTCTGCTCTTCTTGTTCGATGAGCCGACGGGCGCCGCGGCGCAGCCGATCCTCCAGCGCCTGCAGAGCGGGGCGCAATTCGTCGTCGACGGCGTCGTTGGCCCCGGCAAAGAGCTCGTCGAGGCCGAGGCGCAGCAGCAGACGGCTCGCGTACCACCCGGCCTGCAGCGGCGAGGCCAGACCCGCCAGATCGAGCTCGTCGAGACCTTGGCGCAGGCTCAGGCGGACGCCCGCTTCGTCGCCGTCGATGAGGCTCTGCACCAGACCGGCCCGCACGGGATCGCCGCCCCCCAGACCGGCCCCAAAGGCCTGCTCGGCTTGCTGCCGCGACAAGGAGGACAGCGGCAAGGACGACGACGACTCCGCGTCGGCGCCGAAGCAGAGCGCGAAGCTCGAGACAAAGACGTCGATGTCGGCGCTGTTCTTGATGAGGGTTGCTTGCAGCACGGCGGCGAACAAGGCGCGGTCGACGAAAGCATCGGCGGCGATGACGTCGAGGGCGCGCAAGGCGTCTTCGACCTCGGCCCGTGACACGCGCACGGAGCGCTTCTTCAGCACCTCGACCAACTCGAGCACGCGTCGGATGATCATGAGGCATCCCCCGGATCGTCGTCGTCGTCGTCGCTGGCGTCTTGATCACGCACCACGGAGGTGATGCTCGGCAGCGGCAGCACCCACCAGCGCAGCTCGCCCCGCAGGTAGAGGTCGGTCTCGTCGACTCCGTGCAGGCGGCCGCGGTAGACGAAGCCGTTGGCCCTGACGATGACCGCGCGGTGCCGCAGCGGCCCGAAGCTGAAGGGCTTGAGCTCGGTGTCGTCGTCATTCATCTGCGAAGCGGCGCGAACAGCGATCTTGTCATCCCGCGTCCGCTTGATGTTCGACAGATGGGAAAGACGCGGGATGATGCGCGTGAAGCGCGCCCGCGGAACGCGGAGTTGGTGGGGGGCCCCTCGTCCGGCTCCGCCGGCGCGGGAGGTCTGCATCAGCTGCATCGGACCTCCCAGAAGAGCATCCCCGACGGAGCTGAACGAGACCGCTCCGCGGTCGAAGTTCAGCGAGATCGGGGATCAGTTGCGCACGCGGGAGAGGAGGGCGTCGATCTTGTCGCGCTTGATCTGGTCGAGGCCGACGAACTCGATGCCCATACCCGGCGTCGGATCGTCGATGCGTCCAAAAGGGGTCACCCAACGGACCCGGCCGCTGACGACGACGCGCTTGCCGTTGTCGCCGGGAAAGCTCAGCACCACCGGGTCGCCCACCTCGAGCAGGTGCGCGGTCTCGACGAAGACGCCGCCGGCCGACACGTTGCTCGCCCGGGTATGGCCTTCGGCTCCGCCGGCGGGCTCAGCAAAGACGCCGCGGACGTCGACGACCCCTTGCCAGGCGACCCGCTCTTGCTTGCGCCCGCCCCGTGCGCCGGGGGCCGCAAGATCGGCGTTGATCTCGATTTCCAGCGCCGCCCCCGTCAGGGGTTCGACGTGGCGCGGACCGCTGTTCTCGAGGGCCGCCAGGTCGCCGCGGGTCACACCGCCCAGCAGATCTTTGGCGGGGCTGTTGCTCGTGCCCCCCGCCGCGCCCTTGGGAGTGGAGATCTTCGAGAGAAAAGTGGTGACGCTGGGCGCTGCCCGTTTGCCAGCCTTGCTCTCCTCGACGGAGCCGCTGTCGCCCTTCTTACGCGCCATGGCCCGCCTCCGAGTCGCTCTTCTTGGCCGTCGTCGTCGTCGGCACGGTGATCGGCACCGGCGGCGATGAGTCGCGCAGCACTTTTTTCGCCAGCTGGTCGACGAGCTCGGCGCTGAGCGCGCGGTAGTCCTGCGCGGCCTGGGACTGCGGGGCCCACACGGCCAAGGGCGTCTGGCTGCCGATGCTCTTCTCGACGTCGACGCACTCGCGGATCACGGTGGCGAAGCAATAGTCACCAAAGAGCTCATCGGCGGCCTTGCGCACCTCACGGCTCACGGTTTGGCCTGTGCGGTAGCGGGTGATGAGGCAACGGATGTCGTAGTCGAGCCCGGTCTCTTCGAAGATGTCCTTCAAAGTCTCGGCAAGCATGCGCACGCCATGAATGGAGAAAAAGCCGACACCGACCGGAATGACGACAGAGTCGCAGGCCAAGAACGCATTGAGCGTGAGCTTGGACAGCGCGGGCGGGCAATCGATGATGACGTCGTCGAAGTCGTCGCGGACGACCTTGAGCTTGGCGGCGAGGGCGAGGTTTGGCAGGGCGTAGCGTTTTTCCAGCTCGCGCTCGGCGAGGGAGAGCTGCAGGTTGGCCGGGATGAAGCGCAGGGTCGACAACGCCGGCCACGGCAGGGTGATGGCCAGGGCGTGCACCGTCGCCGTGCGATCCACGAGCAGGTCGTAGGTGGTGCGGGTCAAGGTCTCGGTGTCGATGCCAAGGCCGACGCCGCAGTGACCCTGGGGATCGAGATCGAGGAGCAAGACCCGGCGACCGCGCGCCGCAAGGCACGAGGCCAGGTTGATGCTGGTGACTGTTTTTCCGACCCCGCCTTTCTGGTTGGCGACGGCGATGACCCTGGCGCGCATGGGCGCACTGTACCTACGTTTTTGCCAAAGAGCGGGAGAAGGTGCGTCCCCCCGACGGCGGAGCCCAATTCATCGCGCCAGGCGATGAACCTGTCGACAATTCATCGCGCCAGGCGATGAACCTGTCGACAATTCACCGACACGCGAAGCGCTGTCGGTGAACTCCACCGACGCCTTCGGTCCCAAAGCTGTTCCTCCGGCCTGCGTGCCGCGTGTCGTGACGTGCTCCACTGGATGATGAACGCGCTGAATTGAGAGATTCACAGTTTTTTGAGAAGACGAGCACGCCTGCGCCGATGGCCGCGCCGACGATTGAGGGCCGTCGTCGACGTCGTCTGGGGGCTGCTAGAGTCCCTGCATGCGCGCCGCCCTCCTCGTCGTGATGGCCCTGCTGGGCTCCTGCCACTTCTTTGCCGGCCTCCGACCCTGTGAGGTCAACGTCGACTGCGCAGCTGGCGAGGCCTGCTCCTCCGGCGTCTGCGGCCCAGCGGCCGGCGAGGATGAGGGAGAGAACAGCGAGGGCGAGGGAGAGGGAGGTGAGGGTGAGGGTGAGGGCGAGGGCGAGGGCGAAGGCGAGGGTGAGGGCGAGGGCGAGGGCGAGGGCGAGGGCGAAGGCGAGGGCGAGGGAGAGGGAGAGGGAGAGGGAGAGGGAGAGGGAGAGCTCAGCGCCCTGGGTTGTGAGCGCGCGACCCCAGCATTCGACGACTGCGACCCGCTGCGGGACCCCTTTGGCGGCGGCGACGGCACCACCGATAATCCCTTCCGCATCTGCACCGCGGCCCAGCTCGAGGCCGTCGGCGGGTCGAGCTCCTTCGTGCTCACCGTCGACATCGACCTCGACGAGCCCTGGGTCCAGATTCCCGCCCTGCGCGGCGACGCCATCTTCGACGGCCAGGGATTTGAAATTCGCGGGCTGTTGATGAGCACCAGCGGGAGCGCGTTTGTGAACGAGGTCCTCGATAGGGCCGCGATCGAGCACCTCGACTTCGTTCAGCCCCACATCGCTGGCAGCCAGAACGTCGCCGTGGTCGCGCAAAACGTCGCCGCCGGGGCGCGGATCACCGATGTACACGTCATCGGCGGCGAGGTCAGCGCCACGCTCGGCAACAGCGGCGGCCTGGTCGTCAGCCTCAATGGCACCCTGGATCACTGCTCGTTCAGCGGGAGCGTCACCAACGCCGTCGCTGGGCCGGCTGTAGGCGAGACGGCGTCGGGCAAGGTCGGCGGCCTTGCAAAGACCGTCAGCGCCACTGCGCTGGTGACCCACGCGCGCTTCAGCGGCGACATCCAGAACAACGCCGATCAGACCGGAGGCATTGCCGGACAACTCGACGGGCACATCGAAAACGTCGAAGTCGTCTCCTTCACCATGGGCAGCCGCACGCGGATGGGGGGGATCGCCGGAACAGCCGTGGGCGGGGCCGTCGTCGACACCGTCGTCGTCCGCGGCAGCATCGGCGCCGACAGCCCCAAAGGAGCGAGCGCGCAGGTGCGACTCGGTGGCCTGTTCGGACAGCTGCTCTTTGAGCGGGCAAGCGAGGAAGTGCGCGTCGTCGACGCCCTGGTGGAAGTGCAAGTGAGCTCCCGCGACAGCAACTCCGACGAGGTCGATCCTCTCGTCGGCGTGGAAGAATCACGCGCCGACGCTGGTACCGAGCAGACGCGCGGCGTGCTGACCTTCTGCCACAGCGCCTACAGCAGTTCCGACGGCCCTAGCCAGCCCCGCCGCATCGTGGGCGACGCGTTGGTGGACGGGGCGGGCACACCAGGGCCCTGTGACGGCGACGGCGACCAGCTCTTCCTGCTCGAGCCGGACGTCATCCTCGCTGGTGAGCAACCCCCACTCGACGTCTGGGCCACCGATGTCGACGAATGGGACGTGGCCCCAGGCGAACCCCCGCTCCTCAAATTCTGTCCGTGAGGTGAGGCCTCGGCGTTGGCCACCACCAGGGCGCCGACGACGGCGCTGGCGACGGCGGCGACGACGACGACGAGGCTGCCGATCTCGACGCCCTCCCACGCGTAGTAAGCCTCGACGTCGATGTTCTCCCTCTTCGCCTGGGCCTGCTGCCCCATCAGGTAGACGTCGATGCCACTCGCCAACCCTGCGGCCGCGACCCCAACAGCCGCCGAGGCCACGGGCCACATCCACAGACCGTCGGCGTCGGGCGCGACCAGTGCAGCCAAGGTGCCGTCGACCACGACGTCGGCGTTCCCCTTCACCGTCAGCTCGAGCTCCTGGGGCACCTGCCCCGCCGCCTCGATGTGCAACAGATGGGAGCCCGCACGCACCGCGCCATCGGCGGCCAACGGCTGACCATCAACGACGACGACGGCGCCAGCTGGGGCCCCGTTGACGACGACGCGACCAAAGCGTTCCCCAAAAAGCCCGCGCTCCACCGCGGCATCGAGGTCTTGGGCATCGAGGCCGCGAGCGACGGGCGTGGCCACGTCGACGAAGATGAGGCGATGGTCCGCCGGCACGAGCACGAGCACCGTCACGGCGCTGGCAGCGGCAGCCCGGGCCCAACACACGCCGTCGTCGAGGGAACAACCGCGACCGTAGTCGTCGAGCAAAGCGCGCGCCTCGACCAGCGAGAGGAGGTTGGCGGCAGAATCGGCGCGGACGACGGCCTCGCGCACGGCCGGGAGTCGCTGAGCCCCTCCGACGTCGACGACGGCGATGTCGCGGCCGGCGGCCACCAGGAAAACCAGGGTCTGCAGCACGGCCCACCGCTAGCACATGCTAGACTGCGCCGCTGTGCCCTTGGATCCCTCGTCGACGTCGTCGGAGTCGTTCCCACGCTGGTTTGGCGACTACGTCCTGCTGAAATCGCTGGGACGGGGCGGCATGGGGCAGGTGTTTCTCGCGCGCCTGCCCGGCCTGCAGGGCATCGAGCGTCTGTGCGTCATCAAGACCCTGCGAACGCAATATGTGCAGGATCGGGAGTACGTCAGCCGCTTCGTCGACGAAGCCCGCATCGTCGTCCAACTGGCGCACCGCAACATCTGCCCGGTCTTCGACGTCGGCTCCGTGCTGGGCACCTACTACTTGGCCATGGACCTCGTGCCGGGCCGCGATCTCACGGCCGTGTTTGCTGGAGCCCAAGCAGCCCGACGCACCATGCCGACCGACATCGCCCTGTTCATCGGCATCGAGATCGTCGACGCCCTCGACGCCGCCCACCGCTTGGTCGATCCCGACACTGACGTGCCGGTGAACCTGGTGCACCGAGATGTCTCGCCCCACAACGTGCTCTGCAGCTTCGACGGCGAGGTGAAGCTCATCGACTTCGGCCTCGCGCACTCCTCGCTCAAGCACGAGCGCACCGAGCCCGGCATCGTGCTGGGCAAGCTCGCCTACATGGCCCCCGAGCACGCGCGCGGCGAGCCCGTCGACCGACGTGCCGATCTCTTCGCCGTCGGCGTCGTCCTGTACGAGCTGCTGGTCGGCGAGCGCTATTGGGAGGGTCTCAGCACCGAAGACGTGTGGCGCGTCGTCGGCCACGGCACCCACCGGCCCGCGCGGCTGCTGGGCCTGCCCGACGGCGTGCGACTGGTGCTGCAACGGGCGCTGCAACCGCAGCCGCAGGACCGCTTCGCCACCGGCGCCGAGCTGCGGCAGGCCCTGGTGCAAACCCAGCTGGCCCGCGGCGTCGTCGTCGGCAGCGCCGAGCTGCGTACCTTTCTCGAGGAGCTCTTTCCCGGTGCGGCCGCTGCCGACCGCAAAGAACGCGCAGCCCTTGCGCGCCTGCCCGCACCCCAAGTCGCCGCCCTGGATTCCTCGGTGCGCATCGCCAGCGCCCCCGGCGCCAACGCACCCGCGCTGCCGCCCTCCGGCCGCCCAGCGGCGACATCGACACCGGCCGCCCGGCGCGAGGAGCCCATCGCCAGCGACGACGACCCGCCGACGCTCCAGCAGCAGCCCGGCGACATCCGCACCGAGAGCGATCGTTCCGCCGCCGCCGGCGAGCCCCGCGCCCCAGGCGTTCCCGTCGCCACCGAGCTCTTGCGCCGACCGCCCTCTAAGACGCCGCGCACCCCTGCGGCAGCACCCATCACCGCGCGCAAGCACCTGCCCGCCCTGGCCGCCGCCGCCGTCGTCGTCGTCGTCGCGGTGGCCGTCTTTGTCGGCGTCGCACCCGGCGCAGCGGCGACCAACGATGCCCCTCGCGTTCCGATCGCCGCCGACGGGTCTCATGCTGGCGACACCCTGCTGCCTGTCACGCTGGCCGAAGCCTTCACCGATGTCGGCGAGGTCGTGCCCCTCGAAGCAGTCGCGGACCCAGCACCAGCGCCGCCGATGTTTGAGCCGTTGGCACGACCCAAGGTACCGATGGTGGAGCCCAACATACCGATGGTTGAGCCGTTGGCACGGCTCAAGGTGCCCCTTGAGCCGTTGGCACCGCGCGGCCAGCCCCGGAGCGCAGCGCCGAGGGCCACGCCCGCCAAACCCGCGGAGCCAACGACGGATCTGCCGGCGGCGGCTGAGATGCCGCGGGGGGTGAAGCCAAAGATGCAATTGCTCACCGACCACTGTGGGCGCTTCGCCTGCAGCGGCTCTGTGCAGCAGCGCTTCAAGACCTTCGATGACATGGCCCCCGTCGAGGTGGGCGCCTTGCTGCGCGCCGTCGACGCTTGCCTCGAGACCTGCCGCAAGAGCCGCTGATCGGCGGGTAAAGCACCCCCTGTGACCGACGCACAGCGAGAGCCATTGACAGCGCTGGACGACCTCTGGGAAGCGAGCGTCGAGCTGAAACGCAGGCGCGCGTTGCCGAGGAGTCCCCATGCCCAGCCCCCACCGCCACCGCGGACCCCGAGCCGGTTCGTCGACGTTCATCGGCCTGGCCCTGACCCTGGTCGCGTCTGGCGCTTGTCTCGACGACCCTCTCGCCGCCCTCGGCGGCCGCGTCGACGGCCTCCTGTGCGCCGAAGACACGGGCTTCCCCCTTCCGAGCACGGGGCTCACGCTGGGCGGCCAGCAGGGCAAGACGGATCGCGACGGCGAGTTCTCCTTTGAAAACGTCCCCCCCGGATCCACCGAGCTCGTCGTCAACGGAGCACGGCGGGACCGCACGCTCAACGTCGAGGTGCTGGCCTACGGCAAGACCACCGTCTTCGTCGACGACGCTTGTCGGGGCATGCCGGGAGGTCCAGGCACGGGCGGCATTCGCGGTCAGGTCTGCAACCGGCACATCGGCCAGGTGCTGCGCGACGCCAACGTACAGGTCATCGCAGCCGGCGAGGAGATCCTGGCCAGCACCACCACCGACGACAACGGTCTCTTCGCCTTCGACGCCCTTGCTGCTCAAGACGTGTTGCTGAAGATCAGCGCTCCCGGTTTTTCGCGGGTGTTGGCCTTGACCATCGAAGAGGGCGAAGTCACCGAGGTCGACTTGGGCCAATGCCTGCTGCCCGAGCTCTCCCAAGGCTTTCTGGTGGGCTCCCTCTGCGATCCCGTTGCGGGCGGACCCCTGGTCGGCGCCTACGTCAGCGCCGTCGACGCCGACGGCGCCGAAGCCACCGACCTCACCGACACCGACGGCAGCTTCTTGGTCGGGCCCTTGGCCGGCGGCGATGCCATCGTTTCGATCGCCGGCCCCGGCGTCAGCCTCAGCTACCAGGCCCGGGTCATCGGCGGCCAGGACGTCGTCGTCGTCGAAGAGCTCGAGTGCCCCAGCGATCCGGAGGATCCCATCGACGGCACCGCCACGGTGCGCGGACGCGTCTGTGCCCCCGGCGCGGACCACGACACCTGGCTCACCGGCGCCGTCGTGACCGTCGACCTGCCCAATGGAGACACGCTGACGACGACGACGGACGGCCAGGGCCGTTGGACCCTCACGGGGCTGCCGCCGGGCGAGCACGTGGTGCACATCCAGGCCGGCTCTTTCTCGGACACCCTGACCGTCACCCTCGAAGACGGCGAGACCTTGCTCATCCCCGACGGCGAGTGCGCCATCGACCTCCTGGGCGCGCGCATCGCGGTGATCGACGGCGACTGGGACGACGTCGGCAGCGTGCTCACCCACGTCGGCGTCGACCCGACCATGGTCACTGAGTTCGGCCGCTACGAATGGCCAGAGTCTCTCTTTGCCGATTATGAGACGCTGGCTTCTTATGATATCGTATTCATCAATTGTGGCACCGATGAAAGCGACTATCTTGCGACGCCGGCGATGCAAGAGAACCTTCGTCAATATGTACAGAATGGCGGCAGCGTCTACGCCTCAGACTGGGCCTATGATATCATCGAGGCTTCGTTTCCAGATTATATTGATTTCGTCGGCGAAGATCTCTATCCGCAGAGCGCCGAGACGGGCTCTGAGGGCGTGTATGCAGCGACGGTCGAAGACCCAGAGCTGCTCGGCGCCTTGAGCACCAGCGCCATCAGCCTCAACTACCCCTTGGGGTCGTGGGCCATGATCGAGGCGGTATCGCCGAGCGTTCGCGTCTTCATCCGCGGCGAGGCGAACAGCTACGAGACCTACTACCCGAGCATCCCGCACACCGTCAGCTTCGCCGTCGGCGAGGGCAAGGTCGTGTACTCGAGCTTCCACCAAGAGCCGGGCGTAAACCTGCAGCAGGAGCAGGTCCTGCGCTTGTTGATGTTCCAGCTCTGATCCCCAAGCCGCGCTCGGGCATCAAGGCGCTACCAGCGCACGTCGACGGAGAGGGCATTGCCCGTGAGCCAGGCCACCGGCGACGTCGACGTCTTGGCTGTTTCGTTGGCGGCGCGGGCGATGTCGACGAGCTTTTCTTCGCTGCCTCCCTCGGTTCGGCATTCCCGCAGCAAGCCGTACTCAAAGACGACGACGGCGACGCCCACTTCTCGGGCGTGCTGCCAGGCCGCGAGGTCGCGCGCGTAGCGATGGGGCGTGAAGCGATCGACGATCACCGGCACCAGCAAGCGCGGGCGGTGGGCGGCGAGACAGCGGGGGATGACGTCGTGGGCGAAGGTGTAGATGCCCGTGTCTTTCAGCTGCTGCCGACCCACGATCAAGACGTCGCAGCCGAGGGTGCCCGCCGGCGTGTCGACGTCGCGCAACATGGTCTGAAAGACGCGATCGCAAAACGCGCCCGACGGCGTCGACACGCCCATCATCATCCGATTGATGCGCAAGACCTTCAGCGCTTCCAGTCGAACCTCCGCGGCGCGGGCTGGGTCAGCTGCCGGGAAGCGTGCAACGGCGACGACGACGGCATCGGCAGGGTCTACACGGCGGGCGTCGATCCGAAAACACCACGGGGGCCGGTGGGCCCAGATGTCAGCGGTCGATCAGGGTGGCGGCGGAAGCGGGCAGTCACATCGAAGCGAGCTAGGCTCGCGGCAGAGGTGCGACCGTGACCGATGACGCAGACGCGCTGCTCGAGGAAGCGGGGCGAGGCAAAGAGCGCCTGCTCGACGAGGCCCGCGCCGAAGTCGCCCGCTGGATCGAGGCCGCGAGCAGTGCGGGCGCCCAAGAAGGACAGTCCCAGGCCCAACACATGCGCGACGAGATTGCCGGGCTCGAGGCCCGCATGCTCAAGGAAGTCGAGAGCGAGGTGGTGCGAACGGCGGTGCGGGTCGCCGCCGAGCTCTTGGCCGCCGAAGTGCTGATGCGCGAAGACGCCGTCGTCGACGTCGCCATCACCGCCCTGGTCGCCGCCAAGAATGCCCGCGACATCAATCTGCGGGTCAATCCACGCGACGCCAAGGTGTTGCGGGGGGCCAAAGAGCGCTTGATCTCCAACCTTACCCGGGCCAAAGACCTCGAGATTCGCGAAGACCGGCGGGTCCGGGCTGGCGGCGTGCTGATCGAGACAGAGGCCGGCGTCATCGACGCCCAGCTCGAGACCCAGCTCGAGGAGATCGCCCGCGTCCTCGGCGCCTGACCAGCGCCCGAACCCAGGAACACTTTTTTGCTCTCGGCACGTCGCCAGGCGATGCTCGCGGCGGAGGTTCAGCTCATGCGCAAGACGCTCGCCATGGTCCTCGCTGGCGGCGAAGGCAAGCGCCTCTTCCCGCTCACCAAGGAACGGTCGAAGCCCGCCGTCTACTTCGGCGGCGGCTACCGCCTCATTGATTTCGCCCTCTCGAACCTCGTCAACTCCGGCTTCCACCAGATCAAGGTCATCACCCAATACCGGGGGACCTCGCTGGTGCGTCACCTCACGCGCTCGTGGCCTTTGGCCTCGGGCCTGCTCGACCAGTACATCGAGTGCGCGCCAGCGGCGATGAACCGCGGACCGACCTGGTTTCGCGGCACCGCCGACGCCATCTACCAAAACATCGATCTGTTGCGCGAAGTGCGGCCCGACGACGTCCTCATCTGGGGCGCTGACCACATCTACAAGATGGATGTCAGTGTCATGATGAATTACCACCTCGAAGTCGACGCCGACGTCACCGTGGCCACCTTGCCCGTCCCCCGATCCGAGGCCAGCGCCTTCGGCTGCGTGCACGTCGACGACCACGGAAAAATCATCGGCTTCGTCGAGAAACCCAAGGATCCGCCTGGCATCCCGGGCCGCGAAGACATGACGCTGGTCTCGATGGGTAACTATATCTTTAAACGCAACGTTCTCGTCGATGAATTAAAGCGCGACGCCGACGCCGAAGTGACCAGCCACGACTTCGGCAAAGACATTTTGTCGACCGCGCCCTCGAGGCTGAACGTGCACGCCTACGACTTCGCCAGCCACATCTGCCGCGGCGAAAACGAAAACGTGCGCGGCTACTGGCGCGACGTCGGCACCATCGACAGCTACTTCATCGCCAGCATGGACCTCGTCTCGGTCTCGCCGCAGCTGAACCTCTACAACCCCGAGTGGCCCATCCGCGGCACCAGCGCCCCCTACGGACCAGCCAAGTTCGTCTTTTCCGACTTCGGCGGCGGCCGCGTCGGCATGGCCCTGGACTCCATCGTCGGCGACGGCAGCATCATCTCGGGTGGCCGCATCGAGCGCTCGATCTTGAGCCCCAACGTGCGCGTGAACTCCTACTCCTTCGTCACCGACAGCGTGCTCTTCCCCGGCGTCGACGTCGGCCGCGGCGCCCGCTTGCACCGCTGCATCGTCGACAAGGGCGTGAAGATTCCCCCGGGCGAACGCATCGGCGAAGACCTTGAGCGCGATCGCCAGCGCTTCGCCGTTTCCGACAGCGGCATCGTCGTCGTCAGCCGCGATGCCTTCGGTCAGCACGACGAATTCGACGTCTAGCGCTCGGCCGAAGAAGGGGCAGCCGCCGACGACGACGACGCCCCGAGGCTGCGCAGCCCGCGCTTGCGTTGCCGTCGCTTCACCAGCTGGATCGGCGCCCGCAGCAGGCGACCCCAGTTGGTGCCCCAGCGTTGATAGGCGTTGAGCTGGGGGTCGCCCGGCACCGGCCTCAGCGCAGGCCAGAGGACAAGGGCGGCCGTCAGCACTGACAGGGAGAACGTCCCCAATCCCGGCAGCCCCAGCAGGATGAGCAACACGGTGCCCCAGAGCGGACAGCTAACAATCAGCGCGCAGGCCACC
Organism: Myxococcales bacterium; assembly: GCA_023248635.1. Taxonomy (GTDB): domain Bacteria; phylum Myxococcota; class UBA727; order UBA727; family VGSZ01; genus VGSZ01. The sequence goes on along the minus strand of JAHFED010000018.1, from coordinate 36,363 downwards.
AAAGCGCCCAGCGTCTCGACGACGACGGCAACCTGCTCCCACCACGGCCGCTCGGGTCCACTCACCCCGACAGCAGAGCACAAACAAAAAAAAGAGGCGCCGTCGTCGGCGCCTCTTTTTCTTGGTCTGGTGCGAGCTCAGAGGGTCTTGAGGTAGGCCACCAGGTCGGCAGCGTCGGCGTCGTTCAAGTGCGAGCCCACGCCCATCTTGTCGGCGCGCACAGCGCCCTGCACGAGGTCGGCGACGGTCTTGAAGCGGCCGTCGTGAAAGTAAGGCGCCGAGCGGTTGAGACCATGAAGCACCGGCGTCTGGAAGGCGCGGATGTCGCGGTCGTCGGCCTTGGAGCCGATGTCGTAGGAGCTGTTGTCGGTGAAGTGCGAGCCGTTGTGGCAGGCCGTGCAGCCCGTCGCTGCGCTCTCGAAGATCTCCTGGCCGTGGGCCTCGGAGGCGTTGAGCTCCACCGCGACCCGACCCTGCAACGCCGAGGGCGCAGCGCGGATGGAATCGATGTAGGCGGCGACGAACTGGAAGCTGCCGTCGTCGAGGCCCGAGCCACCCATGAAGGGCAAGACCGTCATGCTGTTCAAGTCCTTGACGGCAGCGACGTCGCCCGGCCAGTGGAAGGGCGCGGAGTCGAGGATCTTGCCGCCGAGTTGGGGCGTGTTGCGCGGACCAAAGGTGAACTGCCAGGTGCGTCCGTCGGAGCGACCATCAGGGTGGCAGGAGGCGCACGACACGGTGCCCTGGGCCGAGATGCGGCTGTCGGTGGCGTCGTGGAACATCTTGCGGCCGATGGAGGCATCGACATCGAGGGCGTCTTTCACGACGACGAAGGTGTCGGCGGCGAACTCCGGCACGACCCCGAGCTCAGCGATGGCCGGCTTGCCTTGGGCGTCGGCGACGAACTTGGTGTCCTTCTGCTCGCCGTCGACGTCGGGGAGCTCGAGCTCGCTGACTGTGCCGTCGAACTGGTTCCAGACGTAGGCGTGCTGGCCGTCGTGGGCCACCGCGACACCCTGAGCGCCATTGCCCAGCTTGACGACGCCGATGACGTCGTTGGCCTGGCCCTTGAGCTCCCGGCGCATCAGCAAGGCGTTCTTGGTGCCCATGTTCACCACGAGCTGGCCGCGGGCGCCGTCGAAAAGCGCGAGGGCGGTGGGGTTTGACACCTGCACGCCGTTGAAGCGGCCGTCGAAGGGATTCAGCACCGACGGGGGAGCAGCGACCGCGCCGAAGCCCATGCCGGGCTCGGCGAAGCAGTCGAAGCAGTCGGAGTCGTCACGCTGGTTGCCGTTGAACTGCGCCTGGGAGGACTGGGGGACGACGACGACGTCTTCGTTGGGATCGACTTCGGTGACGCCGGGGACCACCGCTCCAAGTTGCGCGGGGCAGCCAGAGTAGCCGCAGCCTTGGTCGATGGGATCCTGCACGTTCGGGTCGCCGATGGGAGCGCGCACGGTGTCGGCGTTGGCCTGGCTGTGGGCGACGAGGACGTTGCCATTGTTGGGGTCGACGGTGAGCGAACGCAGGTGCTCGGCGCTCAAGCGGGCGCCGAAGTCGTTGCGGGTGCTGACGTCGACACGGCGGGCGATGCCGGTGTTGAGGTCGACGCGCGAAAAGCCGCCGGTCGACAGGTGGCTGACGTAGAGGGAGCCGTCTTTCAGCAGGGCCACGGCCCGGGGATCGGGATCCGACAGAGCGATGGTCTGGGACACGACGCCAGCCTCAAGGTCGACGACGGCGACAGCGGCATCGCCCGCGAGCACGACGGCGGCGCGGTTGCCGGGCAGAAGCACCAGGCCCATGGGCTCCGAGCCCACGGCGATGGTCTTTTGGACCTGGGCCGTGACGAGGTCGATGACGCTGAGGGTGTGGCCATAGCGCGCAGTGACGACGGCGGTGTTGCCCTTGACCACGAGGTGGCTGGGAGCGTCGCCGACGGCGATGCTGGCCTTCACCTCGCGGGTGGCGCGATCGACGATGAGCACCACGTCTTGGTCTTCGGCAGCGATGACGATGCGGGCGTCGTCGTCGGTGAGGGCGATGGGGCCCGATACTGGCGATTGGCCCGGCTCGACGGGGCGGCGCTCGGGTTCGCAGGCAGTCACTGCGAGGGCCAGCGCGGCGGCGAGAGACATGCTTCCCAGGATCTTCTTCACGGGCTTCCTCCTCAGAACAGACATCGACAGACAGACCGTCCAAAGCGCGTTTCGTGCCAGCCTAGTCCGGTTCCAGCCGTCGTCCACGCTTCTCCCCCCGTCGGTGACAGCCGCAGCTGGATGCGGCGGCGGCGGCTTTGCCGGCTTGGCCCTGCCTGAGCCCGCGGATTTCCGCAGATCGCTGGCTGCTGTCTCCAGATCGCACGCCGACCCAGCATCGGCGTGGGCGTTCGATAGCCCGGACCTCGCGCCCGAGCGATTCGAGGCTAACGTGCCGGCATGCCCGCTGACGCCCAGCGAGAACCAGAAGACAGCGCTGTGAGCCCAGGCTGGATCGCCATCTTTCCCCTCCTGCTGCTCCTGTCGGGGAGCACCTGCGGCAAGGGAGAAGCGTGCTTCAGCGACAGCGATTGCCGCGGGAAGGCCACCTGTGCCGCCGACCGCTTCTGCGTCGCTGCCGAAGAAGGGGAAGGAGAGGGAGAAGGAGAGGGAGAAGGAGAAGGAGAAGGAGAGGGAGAAGGAGAAGGAGAGGGAGAAGGAGAGGGAGAAGGAGAGGGGGAAGGAGAAGGGGAAGGAGAAGGGGAAGGAGAGGGAGAAGGAGAAGGAGAGGGAGAAGGAGAAGGAGAAGGAGAAGGAGAGGGGGAAGGAGAAGGAGAAGGAGAGGGGGAAGGAGAGGAAGGCGAGGGCGAGGGCGAGGGAGAAGGACCGTCCTTCGTGCTCCTGGGAGACTTCGGCGTCGGCGCCGGGGCTGGGCCACAGAGCATCGCCGTGGGCGACGTCGACAACGACGGGAGCCTCGACCTCGTCACTGCCAACAACGGCACAGGCCAAGCCGCAATCCTGCATCCGGCCGGGCACGCGCCCACGCTCACCACCTTGGAGGCCGGCGGTGGGGCGGGGTCCGTTGCTCTGGGGGATCTCGACCGAGACGGCGACCTCGACATCGTCGTCGGAAATTTCACGGCGAAGAGCGTCTCCCTTCTCTTTGGCGGGGCCGAGGGCGCCATCGGGGTCTTGCCGATCCAGGAGGCCCCCTCGAGCGTGCTGCTCGGCGATTTCGACCAGGACGGCAGTCTCGATGTCGCGGTTGCCCTGCCCGCCGCCGCAGCGCCGAACGTGTCGATTCTGCTCGGCGACGGCAGTGGGGGATTCGCGGCTCGGGTGGCGTTCCCCGTCGCCGGTGCGCGCTTGCTCGCCGCCGACGACCTCGACGGCGATGGGGCTCTCGACCTCGTGGCAACCAAGGAGAATGACGAGGCGTTCTCGGTGCTCTTGGGCACCGGGACCGGCGGCTTCGAGCTGGTGACGACCGTGCCCGCCTCGGGACCGGTGCGCTCCATCGTGATTGCCGACCTCGACCGCGACGGCGTCCCTGACCTCGCGGGCGCGACCGGCGCGGTCGCTGTCGGCGAAGTGGCCGGGGTCTCGATCCTCTTGGGCCTCGGTGGCGGCGCCTTCGGTCCGCCAAGCTTCCTCGACATCGGGAGCACTCCCCAGGGGATCGCGGTGAGCGATCTCAACCGCGACGGCAACCTCGACCTCGCATTGGCCAATGCCGCTGACGACGACGTCTCAATCATCATCGGCGACGGCAGCGGCGGCTTCTTGCTTCCGGCGGTGCGCGTTGCCCTTGGCGCCAACATCAACCAGGGCGAGGGACCGGTGGCGCTGGCGGTCGGCGACCTCGACGGCGACGGCGCTTCCGACCTCGCTGTGGCCAACGCCATCTCGGGCGACGTCTCGGTTTTACTCAACACACTCGAGCCTCTCGCCGCTGACTTTGGGCCGGCGACGTCCTTCCCTGCTTCCTTGGGAGGATCGTTCTCGCGCCTGGCCACGGGGGACTTCGACCGCGACGGTGTGCTCGATGTTGCTGGGGTCAACGAGGCCACCAACGGTCTCGACCTCTTCTGGGGCGACGGTGCCGGGAGCTTCAACGTGGCCGCCGATGCTGACCCCCTGGCTGCCGCCGAGGACCCCTCAGCGCTGGCGGTGGCAGACGTCGATCACGACGGCATCCTCGACCTGGCTCTTGCCGACTCCGCGCAAGAGGACGTGGTCATCGTGCTCGGCGACGATGACGGCGGGTTTGCCACGGTGACCGCCCGCGTGCATTGCCCGGGCGACCCGAAGGCCATGGCCACGGGCGACTTCAACCGCGACGGCCTGGTCGATGTCGTCGTCGCCACTGCCTTGCCCGGCCTTTGCCTTTTGCTGGGAGATGGGTTTGGGGGGCTTGTGGAGGGGCAACCGTTCCCCGTCGGCCTCAATCCCGCCGCCGTCGCCGTCGCCGACCTCGACCGCAATGGCCGTCTCGATGTCGTGGTCGCACATGTCAGCGGCTTGTCGATCCTGTTGGGCGATGAGGCCACCGTCTTTCGACCCGCAACGGCGCCGAACCTGGGAGGCGGCCCCTTGAGCTCCGTCGCGGCCGGCGACGTCAACAACGATGGGGCGCTCGATCTCGTGGTGGCCGGCGGCACCAACCGGGGCGTCTTGCTGGGCACCGGCGCTGGCTCCTTTTCCTTCAGCGGCTTCCTCCCCGCTGGCCAGGGAAACAGCCGCGACCTCGCCCTCGTCGACCTCGACGACGACGGCCACCTCGACCTGGTCGTCACCACGGCCCAGCCAGGCCTCGAGGTGCTGCTGGGCCTGGGAACGGGACAGTTCACGCCGGGCGAGGTCGATGCCCCCGCCGGCTTCGCGCTCCTCAGCGGCGATTTCAACCGCGATGGACGGCTCGACGCACTGGTCGCCGAAGACAGCGGCGTCGCAGCGCACGGTTTTTCCGTGCTGCTCCAAGAGCGCTGAGCCCCTTCATCGACGACGTCAGACGACGCCGCGCTCGCGGTCTTCGCGGGTGAGCCCGACCTTGGCCCCACCGGTCTGGGGCGGCTGGTAGAAACGTTTGCGGAACCACAGGTAGATGGTCGGCGCCATGAAGATGGACGAGTAGGCGCCGATGACGCAGCCGACGCTCAAGCAGGCGGCGAAGGCGCGCACCGAGCCATGGGCGAAGATCCACAAGGCCACCGTCGTGAACAGCACCGTCATGGTGGTGTTGATGGTGCGGTTGAGGGTGTCGCTGCAGGCCTTGTTGACGACGCGGGCCACGGTTTCCTGGGACAAGCCCTCCGGCGGCTCCGGCGGCATGGTTTCGCGCACCCGGTCGTAGATGACGATGGTGTGGGAGATCGAATAGCCCACCGTGGTCAGCAGGGCCGCCACCGAGGGGACATCGAACTCCATGCGGCCGACGACGTAGACGGCCAGGGCTCCCAGGGGATCGTGCAGCAGGGCGATGATGGCGCCGGGCGCGAAGAAGACATCGAAGCGGATGGCGACGTAGACGAGGATCAGGGCCAGCGAAAGCACCAGGGCAACGACGCCCTTGGTCTTGAGATCGCCAGCGACGGTGGCGTCGACGAAGTCCACGCGGCGGACCTCGGCCTTGCCAAACTTCTCGATCAGCACCTTGGCGACCTTGTTGGATACGCCCTGCAGCTGGACGATGTACTTCACCTTGCCCTGGTAGACGTCGTCGCGGACGATGGCGTCAGCGGTGGTCTCGGCGCCGTCTTTTCCTGTGGTGCGCCGGAGCCGAAGCTCGGTCTGCTCGATGGCCTTGGCGATCTGATCTTGCTGGGCGTTGAGCGCCGCTTGTTGCGCGAAAGCGTCGTTGGGGTTTTCGCCGTCGAAGGGAACCACGAGGCGGAAACGGTCGCCCTCGGAGGCGTTGAACTCGAGGACCACCGGCTTGCCCAGCGAGGTCTCGATGGACTTCTTGGCAGCTGCCACGGATTCCGCCGTCAGCGACGACGCCCGTTCGACGCGCAGCAGCCATTCGTTGTCCGCTTCGCCGCCGTACTGCTGCACCTGGTTCTTGTGAAACCCAAGCTCGACCAGCGTGGCGCGCAGCTGCTCGGCCTGCACGGGCTTCTCGAACTTGACCTGCATCTCCATGCCGCCGGCGAAGTCGATGCCCCAGTTGATGCCGAACACGGCGGCTCCCACGAGCATGGCCCCGCACCAGGCGACGCCGAGCCCGACCCAGAGGTTGCCGCGCGAGAGGAGGTCGCGCTCCTTGGTGTTGTCGAAGAAATGGAAGAACTTCATGACTGTTGCGCCTGCGTTCTCTGCTGTGTGCAGCAAGGACTGACGATGAAGAAGGGCTGATGATTTATGCCGTTGGCACAGCACCGCGGGGCTCAAATCATGAGCGTGTCGCGATCCTTCAAGGTGTAGAGATCAAAGAAAATCCGGGTTACAAAAACTGCAGTAAACATCGTCGATCCGATGCCGATCAACAACGTAATCGCGAAATTCTGCACGGGGCCGGAACCAAACTCCAAGCAGACGAAGCCCGCCAGGGCCGACGCCACATTGGAGTCGAGGATGGCGGTGAAAGCGGCGTTGTAGCCGGCGTCAACGGCGGATCGAGCGGTTTTTCCGCTAAGCAATTCCTCGCGGATTCGCTCATTAATGATAATGTTAGCATCGACGGCCATGCCGACCGTCAGCAGCAACCCGGCAATGCCTGGCAGCGAGAGTGATCCGCCAAAGAGTGACAGCACCGCCAGCACAAAGAAGACGTTGAGAGCCGAGGCGATGATGGCGAACAACCCACCCACTCGGTAAACGAGCAGCATGAAGAGGGCGACCAATGCCACGCCGAACATCGACGCCTTCTTCGAGGCTGCCAACGCGTCTTTGCCAAGGCTCGGGCCCACGCTGCGCTCCTCGCGGAAGGTGATGGGCGCCGGCAGCGCACCCGACTTCAGCACGATGCTGAGCTGGTTGGCATCCTTGAGCATTTCCTCGCGGGTGCGGCTGCCCCCCATCGAGATGCTCGCATTGCCGCCCGTGATGGGCTCGTTGATGCTCGGGGCGCTGTCGACGCGATCCTCGAGCACGATGGCCATGCGCTTGCCAACGTTTTTCGTCGTCAACTCGCCAAAGAGCTGTTTGCCCGTGGGCGAAAACTCGATGCTGACGGAAGGCTGGGGCTGCTCGGGCGAACCCATGGAGACCTGCGCGTTGACGAGGTCGTCGCCGGTGAGGGCGACGTCGGCCTTGAGGGTGTAGGTGCGCCACTTGGGAGCGTCGCCGCCGCGGACGAACTCGGGTCCGTATTTGATGACGAGACCAGTCGGCACCTTGCCGGTGATCCAAGTGCGCATCTCGGGCAGCTTCTCTTCGGGAAACTCCAAGAAGATGTCTTGGGTGTAGCCGCCGTCTTTGCGCTGAAAGCCCGACTGCTGGAGCTTGGCCCATTCGGGGAGCCCCTCGGCCTTGACCAGGAAGTCGCTTTCGTCGTCGCACATCTGGAATTCGAGCTGGGCGGTGCGGCCGATGAGCGCCTTGGCTTCTTCGGGGTTCGCAAAGCCGGGGAGCTGCACTTGCACCTGCGAGTCGCCGCGCTTGGTGATCGAGGGCTCGGTCACGTGCATCTTGTCGATGCGGTTGGTGATGGTCTTGATGGTCTGGTCGACGGCATCGGTGCGCACCTTGGCCACCCAGTTGGGGTGCACGCGCCAGGTCACCGTGAGGCCATCGCGGCTCACCTCGGCCAGGTCAGCGTAGACGTCGACGAGGTCCTTGTCGAAGGTCTCCAGGCCTTTGGCGTCGGCGAAGACGGCGCGGACCCGGTCGCCCTTGCCAACGTCTTCGAGGTGATCGACCGAGGTGAAAGCGATCTTCTTTTCTTCGAACTCGCCGCGCATGCGGTTGCTGATGCGCCGAGCGCGATCGGACACGGCTTTGTCGAGGTCGACGCCCAGCACCATGTGCACGCCGCCCTGCAGATCCAGGCCGGGCACGATGTGGCTCTCGGGGGCCCACGTCGGCAGGTGGTCCTTGAACTTGGCGGTGTCCTTTTGGACCTCGGCGAGCTCTTCGTCGGTCAGCGAGAAGTAGATGATCGTCGGCGTCAGAACGTAGCCGCCGAGGGCGGTCAGACCGAGCACCAGCGCGAGGCGAATCAATACTGAGGTTTGCATGGATCTCTCTGGCTCAACGCTCAACTCAAAGCTCAACAACAGGCCGCACGAAGCGAAGCAAGAACAGCAAAAGCGACAACCGAGGCACGTCGACGACGGCGACTACGCCTTCTTCTCGGCCTTCTCGGCAAGAGCCCCGGAGGGGGTCGACGCTTTGTCGTCCTCCCTCTTGGGCACCTTGTCGGCGTCGGCGGGGCCCGCAAGGAACTGCGCGGCAGCGCCGGTGACTGCGACCTTCAACACCCGGATCTTCACCTTGTCGGCGATCTCGAGGGTCAGCGTGCGCTCGTCGATGGACTGGATCTTGCCGATGATGCCCGAGGTCAACACGACCTCGTCACCACGCTTGAGCGAGGTCAGGTAGCCGGCATGGTCGCTGGCCTTTTTGCGCTCCGGCCGAATCATCAGGAAGTACATGACGACGACCATGACGACGAGCGGCAGCGCCATCGCCAGGAAACCACCGCCGCCCTCGCTCTGCGCGACGAGCGTTGAAACGTACTCACCCATGCGGCGCGGTTAGCGGCAGTACCTCCCCGAGGCAATGACTACAGAGATGATCCCTTGCGACGAGACTCGCTGGCTGCACGGTGTGCGCGCGGTGAGGACGGCAGAATTCACCGACAGCGCTTCGCGTGTCGGTGAATTCATCGCCGCCAGGCGATGAACCTGTAGACAATTCTTTGCCCTCAGGTTGAGGGCAAAGAAATTCTCAAGGGACTGGAAGCCCCGCGAATCAGGACCGTCGCGCGCGCGGCGCCGCCGGCCCCGCTGCCTGTCCAGCCTCTTCTTTGCGGGCGAGGACGAAACGCTCCAGCACCCCGTGCAGCCGCAGCGGCTCGAAGCACTGCAGGACGATGGAGCCAAAGCGGACCACGTCGCCGTGAACCAGCGCGACGTCGACGCCGGCAGCGACGACGTCACCGTTGACCAGGGTGCCGTTTGACGACCCGGCATCCTGCAGGAACAAGCCGTCGCCGATGCGCCGCACACGCGCGTGCAGCTTGGACACGCTGGTGTGGGCGACGCGCACGTCGTTGCTGGTGGCGCGGCCGATGAAAATGGTGTCGGCGAAGCCGTTGCCCGGTCGCTTCTTGATCACCAAAGCTGCCCAACCCTCGTCGAGAATGGCTTCGACTTCCCCTGTGGGAGCCCGCACTGCATGCGCGCCTTTGCCCGAGGCCGTGCGAAAGGCCCACCCGGGGGCCATCTCGGCGACCTGCCCCACCAACACCCAGCCACCGACCTCGGCTGCGAAGGCGGCGGCCCCGCGTGGAACGAGGTGCAGCAGATCGCCGATGGTGGGCTGGCCATCATCAGAGGGTACGGCGGACATTCCTGCAGCCTACAGCGCCTCGAGCGCATCTCATAAACGCCGACCGAGAGGACAGGGTTTGCCGATGCTCGCTGCGGCGCTGGCGTCGTCAAAAGGGCGCAGGGAACGCGCTTGTGCAAGCTTTGGACTCCCCGAATCGCAAGAGGCAGGAGGTCTGATGACGCAGGTGACGGACTCTGGACCGGCGAAGGTGATCGTCGTCGGCGGCGGCTTGGGCGGCCTGCTCAGCGCCTGTCACCTGGCCGCAGGCGGAGCGCAGGTGCGCCTGTTGGAAGGCGGCGGCGTCGGCGGTCGGGCAGCCCCCGGATCACTGCGGGATCCCGCGGGGACGCCCCTGGCTTCCAAGCTCAACCTCGGCCCGCGCGCCGTCACCCGCGGCGGCTCCCTCGATCAGGCGCTCCGGCAGTTTGGCCTGCGTCCAGCGGGCTTCAGCCCCTCGCCGGGTGGCTTCGGACTGCGGGACGGACAGCTGCACGCGATGCCGGTGTCGCCGACGACGCTGCTGTCCTCGTCCTTGCTGGGCGGTGCTGGTCTGCGTGCAGTGGGTCTGGCGCTCGCCCGGGTGGCCATCGGGGCCTTCGACGTCGACGAAGCTGAGACCATCGGTGCCTGGATCGAGCGTCACGCCGCTCCCCAGGATGCGCGTCAGCTGCTGGCCGGGCTGGTGCGCGTGTCGACCTACAGCGCCGATCTCGGCCTCGATGCGGGTGCCGCGCTGCGCCAGACGCGGGCGGCGGTCGCCCGCGGGGTGAACTACCTCGACGGCGGCTGGTCCGTCATCGTCGACGGCCTCACGGCCAAAGCCCGATCTCTCGGCGTCGCCATCGACGAGCACACGCGGGCCGCCTCCGTCGCCGACGGCGTCGTCACCACGGCCGATGGCAAAGCGCTGCCCGCCGACGGCGTCGTCGTCGCCGGATCGCCGCAGATGGCGCACGAGCTCTTGGGCCTTGCGGTGTCATCGGATCAGGCCGTGCACGCTGCCTGCCTCGATCTCCTGCTCGACAAGCTGCCCCTGCCCGATCGACGCTTCGTGCTCGGCATCGATCGCCCGCTCTACTTCTCGGTGCACAGCCGACCGGGCATCCAGGGTCCGGTGATCATCCACGCCATGGCCTACGGAGCCGCGACCCGAGAGGAGCTCGAGGCCTTCGTCGACGTCGTCCAGCCTGGATTTCGCGCTGTGCTGCAGGGCGCGCGCTATCTGCCGAAAATGATCGTCGCTCACGGACAGCCGCGACCGGGCGCAAAGACCCAGGCCGTCGTCGTCGATGAGCGCACGGCGCTGGTGGGCGACTGGCTCAACACGCAGGGCCTCATCGCCGACGGTGTCGCCGAAAGTGCGGCCCTGGCGGCCGCCGCGCTGCTGCGCTCCCCTCGTCGAGCAGTGGGCTGACGCTGGTGCAGCTCGTGGGGATCTGACTCAGGACAGAATTTCGTCGAGGGCGCCGGTCAGGGGCACGCGCTCGCCGTCGGGCGTGAAGAGCTCCTCGGTGCCGATGCTGTCGACGTCAGCGCCCACGGCGCGGGCCAGGGAGGTCAGCAGTTGGTTGTGGGGACGTCCGATGAAGCGCTCGACGCCGCCGAAGTTCGGATTGGGATTGGGATTGGGCGTCTGGGTCACAAAGCGCAGGTAACGCCCGGTGCGCAGGGCTCCTCCGGCACCGCCGGCGACGACGGCCGGCCAGATGTTGAACTTGTGGGTGCCTGTCGCCAGCTCGCTGCACCAAAGCACCGCGCAGTTGTCGAGCAAGGTGCCATTGCCTTCGGGGACGCTGTCGAGGGCGACGAGCAAGCGGCGCAGGTGTTCGGCGTGCACTTCGCCGTAGCGGCTCATGACATCGATGGCGGCGGGGTTGGTGTCGCTGTTGTGGGCGAAGTCGGCATGGACGTCGCCGGCGATGCCCAGGTGATCGTTGCGCAGCTGGGAGAGCTGCAGGGTAACCACGCGCGTGAGGTCGCAAGAGAGGGCGGCAGCGGTGATGTCGACGAAGGCGTCGAAGCGGGACTCGTAGAAGGCGACGTTGTTGAAGTCGTCGACGACAGCGGGGTCGTCGGGCCGCGCGCACTGCAGGTCTTGCAGGGCTTGTACGCGCAGCTCGGCGCTGCGCACGAGGTCGTGGTGCAGGCTGAGCTTCTGGGCGTCTTCCCCTGAGAGGCGGGGCAGGAGCTTTTCGTATTGGCGGGCGACCTGATCGAGGGCCGAGCTTTGACCCAGGCGCACCTTGTCGGCGTCAGAGAGGACACCGCCGCCCTGGGCCGGGGGGAAAAGTCGGGAGAAAGCGCCGCGGGGATCATCGTCGGGGGGAATGGGTTGGTTGGCATCTCGATAGATGGCACCGCCGCTGGTGGATCCGGTGACGGCGAACTCGAGGGAATCGAGGCGTCCCTGCAGCCCGATCTGGCGCGCGACGACCTGATCAAAGGAGGCAGCACCGGCGAGGGCGCCGCTGGGGTCGTCGATCATGGTCGTGCCGGTGAGCGCGTGGCGTGCACCCTTCTCGTGTTCGTTGAAGGCGATGTCGCCTTCGGCCGAGACCATGGCCAGGCCGTCGACGACGTTGAGGCGATCCTTGAAAGGCGCGAGGGGACGCAGCACGCGGGAGAGCTGGCTGTCATCGAGATCGCTCAAGGCGACGTCGAAGTCGGCCCCCTCAGTGGTGCCCGGCGGTCTCATCTTGATGGAGTCGTAGACGAAGCCGTGCTGCGTATAGAGCACGATCAGGCGGCGAGGCGGTGCGGCCTGCGCCCGGAGAGCGATCGAAGGGAGAAAGAGCGAACCCGCACCCAAGCCGCAGGCCTGCAGGAAACGACGTCGACGAAGGTAGCTCACGACGCCCTCCGCAGACGAAAAGCGTCGGACAACACGATGGCCTTCAAGAGCGCGCGGACGTCGCCGTCGGCATCGGTGAACGCCGCGGTGACCGCCTCCAGATCTTTGGCATCTCCCGACTCGTCGCGGCGGCCGGTGGCGAATTGGAACCAGTGCTCGGCGACGCAGGCTGCGACAACCGGACTGGCGGCCAACCGGGCCCCCAGCCCTGCCGCTCCCTGAAAGGTGCCCCCGATGCGCGTGCCTTCGAGGCTGCCACTGTCGTCGACGGGAAGGCCGTTGTCGACGACGCGGAACTGCCCCATGGAATCGAAACCCTCAAGACCAAAGCCGATGCCGTCGATGGGCACGTGGCAGCCGGCGCACAGCGGCTCTGATTCGTGTTGCGCATAGCGGCTGCGGTTGGTGCGGGCTTCGTTGCCGTCTTCTTCGGGCTGGGGCGGCGTGGTGTCGATGCTGCCATCGGGCGGCGGCGGCGCCTCGCACACCAAGCGTTCCAGCACGAAGACCCCGCGCAGCACCGGCGAGCCTTCGACGGCGTGACCACGGGCCGAGAGAAACTGGGCCTGGGTCAGGATGCCCGCGCGTTCGGCGGGCAGCTCGACCAGCTGGTTGTCCTCGGCGACGTCGACGCCGTAGATGGGACCGAGGGCGGGAATCAAGCGCGTCTGCCGCGAGGTGAGGAGCGTTCTCAGCTTGGCGTCTTGCTCAAACACCAGCTCGATGAAGCGATCGGCCTCGTCACGCATCGCCTGGCGCAGGAATTCATTGTATTGTGGAAAACGCGTCGGCGACTTGTTGGTTTGCAATACCCGATCAAAGTCGAGCCACTGGCGGTGGAAGGACTTGATGGCATCCATGGCCCGGGGATCGGCCAGCAGGCGCTCGGCTTGGGCAGCGACGGCGTCTTCGTCGTCGAGATCGCCGTCGATGCCGGCCTGCAGCAGCTCGGCGTCGGGGGTGCTGCCCCACAAGAAGTACGAGAGACGCGTGGCCATCTCGATGGAGGAAACGGGCACCCGTCCGGCGTCCTCGGCGCTCCTCGAAGCGTCGAGCTCCAAGCGATACAAGAACGAAGGAGATTGCAAGATTGTTTGCAACAACAGCTGAAAGGCGGCGACGAAGCCGTGGAGGCCCTGCTGCTCGACGAAGTAATCGAGAAAGACCCCACGCTCGTCGTCGGATACGGGTCGGCGGAAGGCGCGTGGCAGGAGATCCGCCAGCGCGGCGTCGACGACGGCGCCTTCTTGGCCCGTGGCTGGGCGCGGCTGCACCGCTCCGATGGCGGCGGCGACGACGTTGGCCCCGGCCCTGATTTGCTCGACGTAGAGGTCGGAGACGACTTGCTTGTCTTGCAGCTGGGCGAAGTCCTTGCCGTTGTCTTCGGTGACGGCGATCTGGGGCAGAGTCAGCGCCGGAAAAAGATCGCGCAGAGATCGGTTGAGCTCCTCTTGGGTCAGGCGGCGCACCGGCGAGGGCGGAGGCGCGGGGTCGGCGGGCACAGGCGCAGGCGGCGTCGAGGGGGGGGGATCGACGATGACCTCGTCGCAGCCGAGCAACGGCACCAGAAACAGCAGCCCCGTGGCAGGCAGACGCTTCATTGCACTCTCTGCCTTCGGGCGCGATTGGCCAGACGCCGACAACGGTGGAAGCCCACCATACTGCGGCGCCGGCGACCGCGCAGCGTGGGGCGGTGTTGCTGTTTCAAGACGCGGCAGCCTCTTGAACAGCCAACGTTCAAGACGCCGGCGTGTTGAAGTTTGGATGTTCAAGACGCTGGCGCGTCTTGAAGACGCTCTCAGTTGACCCGACGCGGCGGCGGCGGCGGCGGAGGATCAGCAGGCCGACCACGGCGGCGAAGGCGCCGCTTTGCGAGCCATCACTGCTGCAACCGCAGCCCTTCGCCGGCGGCGTGATCGAGGAGGGAGCAGAGCAAGAGAAGGCGGCGTCGTAGAAGGCGGCGGCTCCGCTGGGCTCGATCTTCACCAGAAAATCGCCCGCCGGCAGATCGGCAGAGCTGACGTCGGCGGAGGGGCCGGCGAGCACCGCGCCGGCGGCGTCGAGCACCGAAGCCTGCACACCCGTACCGGTGAGAGCCACGCGCAGGGTGTCGCCCTCGCGCACCTCGAGCACGAAGAAGTCGGCGTCAGCGGCGGTGAGCTGGCTCTTGTCCTGGCCGCAGAAGGCCCGTGTGGCGCTGGCCGCGTCGTCGTTTTCTTCGAGGGAGTCGTCGGTCCCTGGCGGCGGGGTGTCTCCGCCCTCTTCGGAGCAGGTGGCGGCCAGGCGGTAGGTGAGCGTCGCCGCCGTGGTGCTGATGCGCGCGAGCACCGCGGGACCCGCCGAGACCGCCCGCAACGCTGCGCCATTGGCCAAGATGTCGGCGGTGGTCGCCAGGGACTGGGTGCCGTCGGCGTTGAAGAGCTCGACGCCGATCACCGAGCCGGCAGCGGCGTCGATGCCGATCTCGATGGCGGTGTCCGCCGGTGCGTCGATGGCAAACCAATCCTCGTCGTCGCTGGCCACCACGAGGTCGATGGCGTTGCCGCAGCGGATGGCGAAGGCGTCGGCGGCCTGATCGTTTTCTTCCCCCACCAAATCGGCATTGGGGTTGACGGCGCCGTCGACGGAGAGCTCGATGGTGCGCTCGGCGGTCACCGCTTGGTTGCCGCCGGTGTCGATGGCCCGGACCTGGAAGGCACGCAAGCCGACGCCGACGTTGAGGTCCCAGGTGAAGGTGTTGCCACTTTGCACGCACGAGACCGCCTGACCCTCGAAGGGACAAGGGAAGACGTCGCCCGTGAAGGTCCACAACAGCTCGACCGAGGCCAGCTGCGTTTCGTCGACGGCGGTGGCCACCACCTGCATGGTGGCGTTGGCGGCGAGAACGGCGCCTTCGGCAGGAGAGGTGATTTGTGCGGTGGGAGCGATCTCATCCTGCGTCGGCGTCGGCGGCGCTTCGCCGTCGGGAGCGAGGTTGATGGTGCGGGCGGTGGTCGTCACGGTGTTGCCAGCGGCGTCGCTGGCGCGGACCGAGAAAGTGCGCGTGCCCTGGCCGACGCGGATGTTCCACGTCGACACGTTGCCGGTGCGCGCGCAAGTGACGGCGCCGCCGCCGAAGTTCACCGGGCAGACGAAGGTGTCGCCGGTGAAGTCCCACAACAGATCGGTGGCGGTGATGCCGACGTTGTCGGTGGCGGTGGCGGTCACCACGATGGTGCTGTCTTGCAGCAGCGTTGCGTTGTTGGCGGGCGACGTGATGGCCACCGTCGGCGGCGTCGGATCGTCGGGGGTGGGCTCGACGGGGGTGCCGTCAGCGGCACCCAACTTCTGCAACATGATGGCGACGCTGTTCTGGCTGGCGCGGTTGCAGTTGCAGGCGCGGGGCTCGAACTCGCCGCAGTTCTCCTCGGTGTTCTGGAAGGTCTTGGCCCCGCAGCCACCGAGGTAGGTCATGGGATCTTTGCACTCGAACTCGTGGTCCAAGGAGAAGGAGTGGGCGATTTCCTGGGCGGCGGTCTCGCAGATGGAGCCGACGTCGCCGTAGACGGCAGCGAAGGTGAAGTTGATGGCGGTGTCGAGGACGCCGCAGTTGAAGTTGTCGATGGGGGCGACGCCGCCGACGCCGTTGGGGAGCCCGATCTCCTGCGGGGTCCCGCCGATGACATGCTCGACGTAGCGCTCGTTCGAGGGAGGCTCGGTCTCGACCATCACCACGTTGAAGGCAGCGAACTGGGCGGTCACGCAGTCGACGACGCCGTTCCACGCTGCGTCGTTGTAGGGGAAGGGCGAGATGGTCGAGGTTTCTCGGGGCACGATGGAGGTGTTTTGGCGGCTGTCGTCCTGACCCGGGCGGAAGGTGCCGCCGTTTCGGTTCAGGAAGATCTTGAGCGGCGGTTGCCCGGCGCCGGCGAAGGCGAGGGGGGCGTCGTTGTGATCGTCACCGACGAAGGTGTCTTTGGCCCCGCTGGCCCGCGCGTGCTCCCAGGGCATCTCGAGGGTGATGGGCCGAGGCCGCAAGAAGGGCTTGAGCCCGCGGGCCTCGAGACTCTGAACAGTGGCAGCGTCGACGTCGACGGCCTCCCCTGGTGCGTCGGCCGCGCACGCTGCGAGCAGCGAGGAGAACAACGAAAGGCCCACTCCCAATCGACGACGGCTCATGCAGTCCTCCAACCCGCAAGGAGCATGCATGGGGCGCGATCCGAGCGTCCATCCGCCGTCGGGTGGGGCCAGAACTGTCTCGTCTGTGACCTCGCCCACGCACTCGCACATGTCCGCCCGGATCGGCGTGCACGTTCCTGCTGGCGGTGGGGGTGCGACGCCGACTTGCTGCCGGGCAGAGGGTTCATCGCCGCCAGGCGATGAACCTGTAGACAATTCACCAACCACGCGAAGCGCTGTCGGTGAATTCCGCGGCACTGTGACCTCGACCACCGTTTGTTTCTGTGAAAGTACTTCCTGGTTTGCGCCGTTGGCACGGCGCAAGAGCGAGAGGCCATGCACACCGAGACGTCCAAAGATCGATGGGCGCTGTTGCTCGTCATTGGCGTCGCTTGCGGCGTCACCTTGCCGCTGCTGGGGGCCACGGGCTTCTTCGATCCCTGGGAAACGAATTATGCCGAGGTCGCTCGCCAGATGGTGGCCCGCGACGACTACCTCTACCCCTTCTGGAAGGACACGTACTTCTTCAGCAAGCCGGTGCTGCTCTTCTGGCTCACGGCCCCGCTCTACAAGCTCTGCGGTGCGGGCGACCTCGACGGGACCATCCCCGACGGCGTCGAATTGCTCGGACGCTTGCCCTCGGCGTTGATCGGGATCGCCACCATCGTCACGGCCTTCTTGGTGGCCCGCCGTTTCTGGTCGAGGCGGGCCGCGCTGCTGGGGGCCTTGGCTTTGGCGACGACGCCCTTTTGGGCCTTCTTGTCGCGCGAGGCCATCACCGACATGCCCTACGTCGGCCTCGCTTCGATCGCCTTGCTGGTGCTGGCGCCCACACTGCTGCTCGACGATGACGAAAGGGCCTCGGTGCAGTCCCGGCCGTTGCCCCCTTGGTTCGTCGGGTTGGTCGCTCTGTGCTTGCTGCCCCAGTTGTGGGAGGTCGCGCGCAGCGGCGCGTTCTTGAACCGCTTGGAGCTCCTGGGATCGGAACGCACGCTGCGCGTCGTCGTCGGCGTCGTCTTGTGCGGGCTCGGGCTTGGGCTGTGCGCTTACCTGCGGCTGCGGGCGCGCGATCTGGGCTTTCACGCCGCGGCCTTGTGCTTGGCACTTTCGACCCTGGCCAAGGGTCCCGTCGGCCTGGCCCTGTGCGGCCTCGTCGTCGTCATCGTCGTCATCGTCGCGGAGGGCTGGCGGGGCCTCGTTGGGCTGCTGCTCCACCCAGCCTTGGTGAGCGCGATGGCCGTCTTTTTCGCCGTCGCCGCGCCCTGGCCTTTGGTGATGTTTTACTTCGATGGCCTCGACGAACAGCGCAAGACCTGGTTCGACCGCTTCGTGCGCTACGACCTGCTCGGGCGGGTGAGCGTCGGCGTGCACGGCGACCGCGGCGGCGTCGAGTACTACGTGAAGTACGCCGGGCTCGGGATGCTGCCCTGGTCCGGCATGGTGCCCTTTGCTCTCTTCGAGGCCTTCGCTTCGTTGCGGGATCGCTTCAACACCAAGGAGGCGCGCTTCACCCTGCTCGTGTGGGTCTGGGCCTTCGTCTGCTTCTGCTTCTTCGCCGGGACGACGACGAAGTTCCACCACTACATCCTGCCCTTCGTCGTGCCGGCGGCGCTGCTGTGTGGGCGCTTCCTCGACCGCCTCGCCGATGGGAGTGCCCACGGCATCCGCGTCGTCGTCGTCGCCGTCGCCCTGCTGTCTGCCCTGTTTCTGCGCGATCTGTGTGCCGAACCCTGGGAGTGGATCGACCTCTTCACCTACCACTACAAGGGATACAAACCAGATTACTACTTTCCCGTCGACCAATTGGACCTGATTTCCCTGCCTAAAATCGGTGCCTGGAAAGACCATCCCGGAATCTCTTTTTTTCGGCTTGGACCGGGGTTGTTCGGCGGCGTCGGCCTGGCACTGTTCCTGTTTTTCGCCTTTGTGCTCAAGCCCGTGGCCGAAGGAGAGGGCGGTCTGTTCTCCCGCGCTCTCGAGGTGGAACGTGCCCCAGGCCGCGGTGCCGTCGTCGGCGCCATCGTCGCGGCTGTGATGCTGTCTCTCTTTTCCGTGCAGGTGTTCTGGGCGCGGGCCTCTCAGCATTGGTCGCAGCGCTGGCTATTGAACACCTACGAGGAAATGCATCGCGCTGGCGAGCCTCTCCTTGCTTTCCAGATGGACTGGAAAGGTGAAACATTCTACACCAAGAATCAGGAGATCCAGATCAAGAAGAACGCCGACGACCTGCGAGTGGCCGTGGCCCGGCCCGGACGCGAATTCGTCGTCGTCCAGACCGATCGCGTCGACAACCTCAAGACCGCCCTGGGGAGCAGCGCCCGCGTGACCGTCATCGACAAGAGCAATGCAAAATGGATGCTTGTTATCGTTGAGTAGTCGAAACAATAAGGCATCTCAATACTCACGTATAGTTGCGAATTTCGGGCATTATTGCCCTTCGGGCCCTCCCACGGAATGGTGTCGACGCGCGCCCTCCCCCGCACACGTCCCAACGTGCCCAGGGGCGGCCCTGAGAGCGTTGACGTCCACCAGGAACAGCCTCCACGCAGGCCGCTCCCTTGCCGAACCGCGCCGTCCACATGGTCTGTGGATCGGCGCCCGGCCCTGCCTATTTCGTTGTGTGATCATGGCGATCCGGCTCGCTAAAATACACACATCCCGCGCGCGGCCGCAGGCCGCTGGTGGATGTGGTCCGAACCAAAGATCGTGCCCACGGGCTGGCGGCAGCCGAGCGCGATGGACGAGTCCCGAGAGATCGAGATCGTTCCGAACATCATCTCTCCGTGGTCGCCAAGATCTTGCCGGCTCAGCGGCGGTTCGCCGGGGGCGCCGCTTTGGCCGTCGAGAGCCGCTGCAGGGCCTGCTCCAGCGTCTTCAGGGCATCGATCCGCAGCGCCGAGAAGGTTGAACCCCTGGCCTCGGGCCGGAGGGTGACGACGACGTCGACGGCACCGCCAGACGGGGGACGCGCCCAACGCGCCTTCTCCGTGCGAAAAATCTCCCGCACCTGTCTCTTCAGGCGGTTTCGCACGGCGGCGCGGTTGTCGATCTTCTTGCTCGCCACGAGACCGAGCCGGCCCGGTCCAGGTCGAACGGTGACTGCGACCAGGACCCCTCCGGCACGAATGCCTTGCCTCTCGACGCGCGCAAACTCACGGGTCGCACGCAAACGACGCCACGCCGGAAGCCCGAACGGGAACTCCCGCCGTCGCAGTCGACGTTGTCGAGGTGGAACCGGAACGGAACCCGAGATCACTCCAGTGATCGGCGGGTCACGCTCTGGAGCGTCCGTCATTTCTCGTAGATGGTCGGGGCGAGCTTGGCGCGACCATGGGCGCGACGACGACGAATAACGTTGCGGCCACCAGGCGTCGCCATCCGCTCGCGAAACCCATGGGTGCGGATGCGCTTGATTCTGGAGGGCTGGTAGGTGCGAAGCGGCTTGGCCATGACTCGATCTCCAACTGCGTCTCGCGACGCGATCCGGACGCTGGTATGGGGGCCGTGCACCACCCCGTCAACCGGATCTTGCTTGCTGGGCCCGCCTTTACTGCAGCGGCGGCGGCGGCATGGTCCGTGCGATGCTGCTCTTGCTTCTTCTGACCCTGGCGAGACCCGAGCCAATGACGCCGGAGCAGACCGACGTGTTGATGCTCGAGGTCACCGGCGACCTCGACCCGAACGCGTTGCTCAGCCTCACCCGGCTGGTCGCTGCGCGCCTGGGACGCTTCGAGCAACTCAAAGTACTGTCTCCGGCCCCGGCGGCCGTCGCGGCGGTGTGCGCGGGCGGCGAAGACTGTGTGGCCAAATGGGCCGAGCACTTCGACGTCGACGTCGTCGCCCTGACCCAAGTGGGCAAGGTGGGTGGTACCACGGGGTTCAGCTTGCAACTGCTCGACCCCAAAGGCGGTTCCCTCGCACGAGGCAACGCCCAGGTCTCGGGCCTCGATGACCTGAACGAGCGGGTCTCCCGCGTCGTCGATGACGTCGGCCGCGCTCTGACCACCTCGGAGCCCGGCGATGCCCCCGCGTCGTCGTCAGAGCCGTCAGGCCCGGTCCCGGCAGCGACGAGTGTCCCGACTCTGCGTGAGCCCTTGCTCATCGGTGGCGGCGTCGGCGTCGGCGTCGGCGTCCTGACCGCGCTGCTCGGTGTCCTTCCCGCTTTGGCCGCCAGCGGGGCTGAAAATGATCTCAAAGTACTGCGCACCCGCTACATCGAGGCCGGCCGCGACGACCAGCTGCTCACCGAGGCCGCCGCCGCCCAAGACGCCGCCGAGAGCGCGCGCGGGCAGTGGAACGACGCCGGTATCTACGCCTTCTGGGGGGGCGTCGTCGTCGCTGTCGCTGGTGGGGGAGCGTTCGCCGCGGCCTTGCTCGCCCAGGATCTCCCATGAGATTCCCCCGCTGCTGCGCCGTCGTCGTCGCCGGTGTCGTCGTTGTCGGTACCGCTTGCCCTATCGACGGCCTCCGCGATGGCATCGGCGCCCCCTGCACCGTCGACGGCGACGTCTGCCCCCTTGATCACACCTGCTTGCCCGACGACAGCGCCAGCCCCGGTGATGGCCGTTGTGCGCCCATCCTCGACTACGGCACCTGTGAAGCCCCGACCTATGCCCAAAAAGCGGGCAAGGTGCTCGACGACGACCTCACCGTCGACGACGACGCCGACCTCGGCAAGCTCGAAGGCGTCAGCGACGTGACCGGGGAGCTCCGCTTCGAGGCCGCCGGTCCCGGTGGATTGCTGGCGCTCGGCGACCTCTGCGGCTTGCGGGGCCTGCAACGCGTCGAAGGCGAGCTCTTGGTCAGCGAGCTCGATGTCACGACCCTGGACGGGCTGCAGGGCCTGGCCAACGCCAGCGGCGGCGTCGTCGTGCATGCCAACGGCAGCCTGGTCGATGTGCTGGCCCTGCAGAACCTCGTCGTCGCCGCGCCCCTGAGCGGCCGTGACTTCGGCGTCATCATCGCCAACAACCGCGCCCTCGACGAACCCGCCATTCAGGCCTTGAAAGACGCTTTGGAGCTGAGCACGCCGACGCTGAAGCTCTTTTCCTGCGGCAACAAGAACTCCCCCTCCGAGCTGCAAACGTGTCCGGACCTCAACGACCTGCTGTGAGCCCCGTCGAGGTGCGGGCCGGCCTTGACTTTGAGGGATGCCAAAGCACTTCCGACCTTGCCGTCGGGGGCAACGGTGGCGATGCTGCAGATCGTGACCCTCCTCGCCACCCTCGTTCTCCTTGGCGTCCTGATCACCGTTCACGAGCTTGGCCACTTCATCGTCGCCAAGCTCACCGGCGTGCGGGTGTTGACCTTCTCCTTGGGCTTTGGACCCAAGCTGGTGGGCTTTACCCGCGGCGACACCGAGTACCGCATCTCCATGCTCCCCCTCGGTGGCTACGTGCGGATGTACGGCGACGACCCCGGCACCGACGTCCCCGCGGCCGAGCAGCGCTACGCCTTCCTCGAGAAACCCTTTTGGGCCAAGAGCGCCATTGCCGTCGCCGGACCCGCCGCCAACCTCTTGTTGCCCCTGGGTCTCTTCTTCGCGCTGAACTTCGGCACCGAGCAGCTCGTTGATGCCGTCGTCGGCACCGTGCTCCCGGGTGATCCCGCCGCCGCCGCCGGCATCCTCCCCGGAGACCGCGTCGTCGCTGTCGATGGCGAGCCCGTCGCCGTCTTCGACGATCTCGTCGAGAAAATTGGCAGCCGCCCCAACAAACCCACCCGCATCACAGTCGAACGCGCCACCGACGGCAAAAGAGCGCGCCTCGAGCTCATGACGACGCCGGCGTCGGCCAAGAATCCAAATCCCACCGCCACTGCACCCATCGGCCGCATCGGGTTGTTGGCCAGCATCGAACGCCCCCTCATCGCCGTCGACGTCGACAGCCCCGCTGCCAAAGCCGGATTGCACGCCAACGACGAGGTGAAATCCGTCGACGGCGTCGCCACGCCCACGCGGGCCGCTCTCAGCGCCGCCCTCGCAGCCAGCGATCCCGCGCGCGACCTCGTCGTGGTCGTTGAACGCACCGTGGCCAAGACCGACGACGCCCAAGCCGCAAAGCCAACGGTCTTGAAGGTCACCATCCCTGGCACTGCCCCGGTCGTCGTCGACGTCGGCAGCGCCCAGCCCATGGCGCCCTCCCCCGACCCCGTCGCGGTCGACGATTTGCGCTACGCCGTGCCTGCCGAGGACTTGACCGAGCCCGTCGTCAAGGTTCGAACCGAGACCGCCACCCAGGTCCTGGCCGCGGTGCTGCGCCAGCGACGGGACCGCGGCATCGCCTCCCTCGAAGCCGCCGTGGCCAGTGTCGAGCCCGAGACGCCGGCGGCCGCCCGGCGGCTGGTCGCCGCTTTGCCGCCCTTGGACGGGCCGCCGAATTCGGGACACCGCGTGGTCGCCGTCGATGGCGCCCCTGTGCGCATCGCCAGCGATCTGGCCGTGGCCCTGCAAAAGGACCCCGAAGCCATCCACGTCATCGGCCTCGTCGACGGCGCTGGCGAGGGCGCGACCCTCACCCTGCGCTTGCAGAAGTCCACCCGACGCGAGCTCGGGGGGGGCCGCATTCTCGGTGTGTCGTTGACGTCGACGTTGGGCGGGGCCGCCGTCCTGACGCGCGAGGTCGGTGCCGCCGAAGCCTTGACCAGGGCCATCGGCCAGACCGGCGAGACCATCAAAAACGTCGCCGGCGGCTACGTCTTGCTCGTCACCGGAGGCGTGGGTCTCGACCAGCTGGGTGGTCCCGTGCTCATCGCCACGATCGCCGGCGAAGCAGCTCGCTCGGGTGCTGAGGGCTTTCTGCTCCTGATGTGCATGATCAGCGTGAACCTGGCGCTGCTGAACCTGATGCCCATCCCCGTGCTCGACGGCGGCCACCTGCTGCTCTTCACGGTCGAGGCCGTGCGCCGCAAGAAACTATCGATGACGGCGCGGCTGCGGGCCACACAGGTCGGGCTCGTCTTGGTCGGGGCTTTGATGGCCGTGGCGCTGTTCAACGACGTCGCCAGCCTGTTTTGACGTTCTGACGACATTGGCCGCCCTTCGACCATCTCATCCCGCGTCCGCGTTCCGAGATGGGAAAGACGCGGGATGATGCGCGTGAAGCGCGCCCGCGGAACGCGCTGCACCAAACCTCCCAGAAGAGCATCCCCGACGGAGATGAACGAGACCGGTCCGCGGTCGAAGTTCAGCGAGATCGGGGATCAGCTTAAATTCGGCGCGGCGCGCGGCGTGTAGAAGACGCGGGCGACGAAGGCCATGCCGACGAAGAGCAGCGCGACACCGGCAAACAGCGGGTCTTTGGTGTGCAGGAGCAGGGGAACCAGCAGCCCCACGCTGACCAGCAACCGAGGCACCTGCAGGCGACGCCGGCGCACCCAGAAAAGGCCGACGGCTTCGACGATCACCAGGGGCACCCCGAAGATCACCGAGCGCAAGACCGCGCCGACGTTGGTTTCGACGAGATCCCACCGCATCCACAAGATCTCGGCGAGCACGAAGACGGTGGTCACCGCCATGACCAGCACGCCGCCGGCGGCGGCGTCTTTGGCGAGCATGGCCAAGCGGTGGAAGTCCTTCACGAAGAGATCGATGAGGGCTTCGAGGGCGGTGTTCAGGATCTCGGCGAAAAAGACGATGGCGACGGCGAAGAGGAGGGCCACGCGCGTCGAGAGATCGAGGGGCAGGGCCATGCCGACCATCATCACCATCAGCCCGCTCAGCACATGGATCTTCATGTTGCGTTGGGTGGCCACGGTGCGCAGCACACCGGCGATGGCGACCCGAAACGACGCCGCCACCCCACCGCGGCCGGCGCCGGCGACGACGACGGTTTGCACCGGTGGGATGGTGTCGAGCTCTGGATCGCCGAGGTCGACATTGCGGGCCGGGGACATGGCTACTGGGCGTTGGCCGCGCCCGGCGATTGCACGGGGCAAAAGCCCCAGGCGCCGGTGGCAGGGTTGCGACAGACCGAGCCGTCGGCGTCGTTTTGGTCGGCGGCGGTGGTGGAGCGGTCGCCGTCGAGGTCGATGGTGAGGCTTCCTTGCACCAAGCCGAGCAAGGCTCCCTCGTAGGCGATGCCATCGATGAGGACGTCTTCGTCGCCGTCGTCGCGAAAGAGCAGCACGCCTTCGCCAGGGATGGGACTGCCGGCATCATTGCCGTTTTGGATCAGGTTCTGATCGTTCTCGGCGATCTTGATGACCGCTGCGGGCGCGGCATCGATGACGGCGGCGGCGCCGACCAGCAGGTAGCCGCCGTTGGGAATGACCCCGGCCAAGGTGATGGTCTTGTAGATCGCTTTGTTGGAGCCGTTGACGAAGACCAAGTTGAAGGTGCCGACGTCGACGGGAGCGCCGGTGCCGTTGAAGAGCTCGACGAATTCGCCGGAGTCGGTGCTTGCCTGGTCGTAGTCGATCTCGTTGATCACCAGGCCCAGGGGGGCAAGCTCGATGAGGTTGACGTTGGCGGTGACGGCGCTGCCGCCAGCGATGGAGGCCGCCACCGTGCCCGTCGCAGCCGCCGCGGCGGTGGTGAGCGTGAAGCTCGCGCTCTGCAGATTGCCGGCGACGGCGACGGGTTCGACGACGGTGCCGATGGCGCCCGTGACATCGACGTCGAGGGAGACGCCGGCGGTGGGGGTGGGCACATCGAAGGTCACGGTGAAGAGCTGGGTGCGGTTGATGACCAGCGTGGCGTCGGCGGGGTCGATGGTGAGGGGTGTGGCCGTGGCGTCGTCAGCGACCACGCGCACGCTGGCGTCGACGGCGGGGTCGGTGAGCTCGAGCCGGGCGCTCACGGTGGCTGTGCCGTCGATGACGCCGGTGAGGGGAACGGCAGCGGTGATGGCCCCGGCGGCGATGTCGACGGAGGCGGGCACGGTCAGCACCGCGGGGTCGCTGCTGCTCAGCAACACCGTGGTGACGACGGCGGCGGCGCGGGTGAGGCGCACCTCGAGGGGCGCGAAGGTGGCAGGTTGCACGGCGCCCACACGCGCAAACACATTGGGCACCACGTAGCCGTCGATCTCGACGTCGCCGAAGGCCACATCGTTGGCATCGCGGGGCAGCAGTTTGAGGAAGCTGTTGCGGAAGGCCAAGGGTCCGCGGAGGAAGGCGAAGCGCTCGCCGAGCTGGGGCTGGGGCTGAATCGCGAACAAGAAGTCGTCGACCCGCACGTTTCCCTGGATCTGGAATTCATTGCGGGGGTTGCCGGCGTCGCCCGGACCCGCGGCGGGGGCAGGATCTTCAACGACGGCGTTGCGCGCTTCGACCAGGCAGCCCTCGAGCAAGGACGCAGCACCATCGGCCGAGATGCCGGCAATGTCGGCGTCTTCGATGACGAAGGGCGGAATGTCGACGCCGGCATCGACGACGGTGAAGGTCAGGCTGGTGATCTGCGGTTGCAAGAAAAAGAGGCTCGCGGTGCCGTCGACCTCGAGCTTGTCGCCGACCGCGGGCTTGGTGGCGGCACCGGCAAAGCCGAAGATGCAGGAGTTGTTGACGCCGGGGTAGTCGGCGACGGCAGGATCGATCTGCATCCAGAAACCGTTGCTGCCGACGGCGGTGACGACGACGTCTTCGATGTGTACGCGGCGCTGTTCACCCGTGATCGCCGGGTCGCTCTTGATGTCGACGACGGAGACCGGGCAGCCCTCGTTGCCGGGGTTGGCTGTCGCGGGGCAGGGATCGCAGACGTCGCCCTTGAGGTCGAGATCGGTATCGAGCTGATCGGCGTTGGCGTCGTCGGGGCAGTTGTCGCCGGGGGCGTCGACGCCGTCGCCGTCGCGGTCGTCGGGGTTGAAGACCGAGCAGACCGTGAGGTCGGCGTCGAGGGGGCACACATCGCAAGCGTCGCCGTCAGCGTCGCCGTCGGCATTGCCCTGAGCGCCACCGTCCACGGGTCGAGCGGGGTTGAACACCGTCGGACAATTGTCGCTGGCGTTGGCGATGCCGTCACCGTCGTCGTCGCCGTCGCTGGGGACGCCGCTGTACAGCGTGCTGCCGTCGATGGCGTCGATGGTCTCGGTGCGGGCCGGGACGCAGGTGGGTTCTTCGATGGGCGTCTCGTCGGCGCAGGAGGCGAGGGCGTAGTTGAGTCCGTTCTGGGCTGCCTGCAGGGCGGTGAAGCTCTTGCCGGCTTCGCGCGTGGAGCAGATCTGCTTCGACACCCCGCAGACGTCGACGACGTCGCAGCCGCTCTCGAGGGCGGCGACGACGCTGGCGTTGCCGTTGAGCGCTCGGCCGCTCTTCAAGACGAGAGCGACGTCTTCGGTGCTGCTCTCGACGACGGAGGTGAAGGGTCCACCGTGGCGGGCAAAGACGGCGATGTCGGCCTGGTGGCCGACGGCAAGGGAGCCGATGGCGGCGTCTGTGTGCGTGGCGCGGGCGGCGTTGAGCGTGACCATGCGCCACAGCTCTTCGCGGGTGAAGGCGACGCCGTAATTGTGGTCGTTAAGGTCGAGGGCGCAGCGCAGCTCCCGCAGGATGTTCATCGAGCCCGAGGGCAGCCAATCGGTGCCCAGGGCGATGTTGACGCCGAGCCGCTTCATGACGGTGACCGGCGCGGTCTCGCCATAGAGCGAGATGTTGGAGCGCGGCGACCAGATCAAGCTCGCGCCCCGCTCGGCCATGATGGCGACGTCGGCGGGGCTGAGGCCGATGCCGTGAATGATGGCCGAGTTGTCGTCGATGGTGTCTTTGCCACCGCCGCCGGTTCCCGACAGACATTGGAATTCGTTGCGGGCTTCGACGTCGATGCCTTCGGAGATGTGGGGCGCGTTGGGTCCCGCGGGCTTGTCGGCGATGTTGGGATACTCGCAGCCGCTGGCCCGCTGGGTGCCGTTGGTGTCGCCGAGCGGGAAGGTCACATAGCGCACGCTCGACAGGCCGATGTCGCCCATGTCGCCGCCGTCGTCGAGGTTGCGGATGACGCCGCCGCTGCTGGAGAAGCCGCCCGAAGCCAGGGTCGCCGTCGCACCCGAGAGGGCGAAGCGGAATTCGCCGAAGGCCTTGGCATCGGCGTTGGCGCCGCCCGCAGCGTCAATCTCGTCGTGGCCGCGCTTGCCGGTGCGCCAATCATGACGCTGTTCCCAGCGCTCGGTGTCTCTCACGCCGGAGTTGGCCGCGGTCAGGTACCAGGGCTGATCGTTCATCCAGCCCGCGTGGTCGTGGGCGTTGATGAGGCCGGGAGAAATGACAGCGTCACCGCAGGCGATGCGGGTGAAGCCGATGGCGTTGGCGATGCAGTCACCCACGCAGGTGATGACGCCGTCGTCGTCGAAGATCACCGAGCCGCCCTCGAACACGGTGCCAGGGGTGAGGATGGTGCCGAATACGATGGTGCCGCCGGTGCCCGGGGTGACCGCGCAGACGTCGGCGCCGCCGCCTGGGGGGGCTCCCAGCACATTGACGACGACGAAGTTGCCTTCGGGCCTGTCGATGTCGCCCTCGCCTTCGCCCTCTCCCTCGCCTTCACCTGCTTCGCCTTCGCCTTCGCCTTCGCCTTCGCCGGCTTCGCCCTCGCCTTCACCCAGCTCGGGCGGGGGCACCGGACACCCTGAGGCGGCGGCAACGACAGCAAGAGCGACGACGATGAGGGGCCAACGAGATTGCATGGGCGACGGCTTAGCAGACGCCAGCCATTCCGAAAGGTCACGCTCGACGGATGCGCGGGGCATTGACGTCGGCGGCGCGGTGGGCTCGGGAAATCTCTGCCCTTGGCTGGCGGCCGCTGTCCGCACTGAAAGCCGAGCTCGAGGGCAGTCCCGCTTTGCGGCTGGAGAGCAACTTGGCTTCAAGACGCGCCAGCGTCTTGAACCGACGGAACTTCAAGACGCGCCAGCGTCTTGAACCCTCAGAACTTCAAGACGCCGCCGGCACCTCCCGAACATCAAGCTTTGTTCAGGCGCCAGTCGTAGGGGCGAAAGGTGATCGGCAACGCAGCAGCCAGCGCGCCGACGACGACGAGGGCCCACATTCAGGAATTGCCGGCCGACAGGCGCTGTTCAGGCTCGGGTGCTGGCGGCGGTGCGGTACCGACCAGGACATCGACCAAGGGCAGCGCCTCGGAGAAGGCGCCAGCGACGACGTCGACGGCGGGAAGCACCTTGCCCAGGGCTTCGCTGCGCAGGCTGACTTTGATGACGCCGCTGGGCCCGGTGCTCGCAGGCTTGAGGGCTGCCAGCTTCTCTTTTGCCTTGGCCGGCATGCGGGGTTCGTCGGCGACGTCGGGCTCGACCACGGTGGCGGCGTCGGCCAACAACACCGGCGGGGCCTCGGTGAGCGGGGGCAAGGGCAGAGCCCGGGCCTCGGGAAACAATGTGTATTTGGCCATCGCCGAAGGAATGGGTAATTTCTGTCCCTTCGCGGGCACGGCGTCGATGGGAACCCCGGTCCGGGCAGCGAGAACGTCGGCGGATAAAGAGTACTTTTTAGCGATGTCGCTCATCGACTGTTTACCGGTGCACACATGCACGGCCTTCACCGCCAGCAGGGCCTTGCGCTTGTCAGCGGCGGGCAGTGCCTGGAGCTTGGCGACGAGGTCCTTGCCCTTGCCGCGGGGCACGCGCAGGGAGATGCCGTGGGGCAGGGGCAGCTTGCCGCTGACGGCGGCGTCGCTGAGGGCGGGGTTCAGAGACTCGAGTGCGGTCTTGTCGATCAGGCCGGTGGCCGTGAGCTGGGTGCTGTAGAGGGGGAAGGGCGTGCGGACGACGTCGTAGGACCAGGGGGTCTTTTTCTGGATACCGGCGAAGCGCGTCGGAGCCTCTTCGAGGATCTCAAGAACGGCCAAGAAACAGGCGTAATAGTTTCGAGCAGCAAAGCCAAAGCGTTTGCCTTTACTCACAGCCAGGATGACGCCGAAGTCGTTGCTGCCGGCGTCGCGGGCCAGTCCCCGCATGCCGCCGCGGCCGTAGTTGTAGGACGTGATCGCCAGCGGCCACTCTCCCGCGAGCTCTTTCTTGGCGGTCTTCAAATACTTGGCGGCGCTCTCGGTGGCAATGATGGGATCCCAGCGTTCGTCGACGACGGCGTTGAGCTGCATGTACTCGCGCCCGGTGTAGGTCATGAACTGCCAGATGCCGGCGGCGCCGACTTTGGAGCGGGCCCCCGTGTAAAACAGGCTCTCGACGAAGGCGACGCCGATCAGCTCCTTCGGTAGACCATTTCGAGCGAGCTCAGCCTCAATGAAGGTCTGATACATGCCGGAAAGTTGATAGCCTTGAAGGAAGCGTTCGCGCAGGCCATTTTGTCCACGAATCTTGGCCAGGCGCGCGTATTTATCGGGTCGGGAGCTGCTCTTGAGGGCCTGATAGACCTGCTTCTCCATCCCTTCGAGCTTGCTGTCGTCCTTGGGCTGCTTCTTTTGCAGGCTCTTGAGCGCGGTCTCGACCTCGGCGCGGGCGGCGTCGATGACGGCGGCGCGGGTCTGGCCTTTGTCGTTCTTGGCTCCGCGCACGGGCACGCGGACCACGCGGTAGACCATGCCGAGGTCGTCTTCGTCGTGGAGAGCGATGTCGTTGATGGACCATTCTGCGTAGACTTTTTTCCAGAAGGCGACGTTGCTCGCGATGGCCGCCGGCTTTTTGAATTCTGCTGGCAGCGCCCATGCTGACGTCGACAGCATTCCGACAATCGCTGCGAGCAGGACCAGGGAAGCACGCACTCCGCGCGGAGAGGGAGCACGCGCTCCGCGCGGAGAGGAAGAACGCCTCCCGCGGGGCCAGGGGGGTGACCTGGTGGTGGCGAAGCGCTCCAGGGCACCCCCCCCTGGACCCCCTGCCCTTTGTGTAGACGCGTTAGCTGGTGCTGGCCAAAGGCTCCCTCGAGCTGTTGCCGGCGATCGAAGGTCGTCGTCGTCGCACGGCGCCCGGAGTGTGAGCGCCTCGGCGCCGGCAGAGCTCGAGGGAAACGAGCGCTTCGATGACCGCGACGCGCTTTGCGTCTGAAATCGAGGCGTCGTTGGTTCCGGCTCTCCCCCAAACTCAAAACGATGGGCCATCGAAGCCGTCGTTCCCTTGAGCACTTGCCACGAGGCGGCTCGCACCCCGGCAGCCTTCGGGGGCAACTGCTCAAGGGACGCGAGCACCCAAGGGGCAGGGGTCCAGGGGGGTTGCCCTGGACCCCCTTGGCCCGGCCGGAGGCCTTCTCCGCGCGAAGCGCGTGCTCCCTTTTGGCGTGGAAACAACACTCAGCCACCGCCGGCGGTGACTTCGATGGGCCCGGGGTTGCCGTCGCTGGCGCTGGAGACCAGCTCGGGTTCTTCGCCTTCTTCCTTGTCGGCGTTCCAGGTGCCGTCGGAGGCCAGGGCCGAGCCCACCAGGTTCTGCACTTTCCAGATGGCGCCGGCGCCGGATTTATAGCCCTGGGTCAGCATCGAGAAGGCGACGACGTTGCCGTCGGGCTGCACCACGGTGCCCGAGAGAGCGCTCACGCCCCGCAGGGTGCCGGTCTTTGCCCGCAGGTGGCGCTGCGCCGGCGTGTCTCTCATGCGGTGCGTGATGGTGCCCTGGGTGCCGGCGACGGCGAGGGAGGTGAACCACTCGGTGGCGATTTCGTAGTCGGCGGCGACGAAGCGCACGAGCTGGGCGAGCTGACGGGCGCTGAAGCGGTTGACATCGTTGAGGCCGGAGCCGTTTTCGAAGGTGTAGCTGCCCGGCGCAAAGCCCACCTTGTGCTCGAGGAAGTCCCGGGCCACGGCCAGGCCGTTTTCGAAGGTGCCCGGCGCTCCCACGACCTCGGCGCCCAGGGTCTTCACCAAGGTCTCGGCGATGATGTTGTTGCTGTAGTGGTTGAGGTCGTCGACGATCTCTTTGAGGGGCCGGCTCTTGTCGACGAGGATGAGACGCGCGCCCGGTGGCACCGGTCCCTTCACCACGCTGTGGCGCATCTTCACGCCGCGCTGCTGCAAGAAGGCCGTCAACGTCGAGCCGAAATGACGGCCGGGGTCGTAGACCCGCCGGTAGATGCGCGCCGGAGACTCGCGGACGCCGACGCTGCCTTCGATGGTCAGCAAGGTGCCGCGCGAAATGGCGCTGGTCCCCTCGGCGTCGGGGTCCTTCTGCGACACCAGGATCACCCCGCGCCCGACGGCTTCGGTCATCACTTCGCCGCTGAGGTGCACGCGCTCGCTCGGCGGGTCGACCCGCAGGATGGCCGGCATGCCAGGGGCGCTGCCCGGTCGCACGTAGACGGCGACGGCGTTGTAGTTGACCGAGAGGGCGTTGATGGGGGCGGCGTAGGCGCGGTCGGGGGACTCCTCGAGCTCCCAGCCCCGGGCTTCTTCGTTGGCGTCGAACCAGGATTCGTCGACGACGACGCTGCCGGTGATGCGCTCGATGCCAAAGAGGAAGAGCTCGTTGGCCACCTTGGTGACCCGCTCGCTGACGATGGTGGGATCGCCGTAGCCCTTCACCACCAGATTGCCGGTCAAGGTGCCGTCCTTGAGGGTGCCGGCGACGTAATAGTCCGTCTTGAAACGGTATTCGGGCTTGAGCAGGGTCAGGGCCGCCGCCGACGTGATCATCTTGGCGTTGCTGGCTGGGTTGATGAGCGAATCAGCGCCCGCTTCGGCGAGGGTGGCGCCCGTCTTGAGGTCGGTGACGATGAAGCTGACGTCGACGCCGTCGAGGGCCTCTTCGTTCATGGCTGCCGTGAGGGCAGTCTTCAGCGCCGGCTTCAGCGTTGGCGCGGTGCCGACCACGCGGACCGGGCGCTCCTTGGGAGCCTTCTCCTTGGATCCTGTGACGACGCCCTTCTTGGCGGTGGCCGCCTTTGGTGCGGCGGGGGTCCCCTTGGGGGCCGCAGCCGAGCGGGTGGTGAGGAAGAGGGCCGCGAGCAGGCAGGGCAACAAGAGTCGACGCATTCCTCGCACCTCGGGCAACCTGAGGGGCATTGTAGCGACCGGAGTCCCCCTGCCGTCCATTTCATGGCCATCGGTCACAGGCGCGGCAGGGGCGAGGGCGTCGTCAGCTCTCAAAGTGCTGATGTTCGGGCCGTTGGCACGGCCCAAAGTGCCGATGTTTGAGCCGTTGGCACCGCTCAAAAGCCGAGGCCGACGACGTCGTCGCTGGTGCCACGGGCTGTGCTTGGCTTGGTGTGGGTGTTTGGTGCTGCTGTCGGTGTCGTTGCTGGTCGGCTGCGCGCGTTCCCCGCCGGCCGCGCTGCGCGTGGCCGTGGCCGCCGCCCCCGAAGCCCTCGACCCCCGCTTGGCGAGCTCGGCCTCGGCCGTGCGCCTGTCCCAGTTGGTGGCGCCGCCCTTGTGCGTCGTCGGGGATGACCTGCGGCCGCGGCTGGTGCTCGCCCAATCGATCACGCGCATCGACGACCTCACTGTGGATGCAAAGCTCCGCTCTGGTCTGCGATTCCCCTCGGTCGCGGGCGCCGCCGCCGGCGATGCGCTCACAGCAGCCGACGTAGCGTTCTCCTTCGCGTCCGTGCTGGATCCCGCGCTGGGCTCGCCCCACCGCCCCCGTTTGGACGTCCTCGATCGGGTGGAAGTGCTCGACGACCAGACCGCCCGCTTTCACCTGCGCCGCCCCCATGCTCCCTTCGTGATCGAGGTGCTCTGCGCTGTGGGCGTGGTGTCGGCGCGGGCGTGTGCCGATCCCGCACCGTGTCGCTTTCATCCCGTGGGAGCAGGAGCCTGGCGCGTCGCCGACGTCGGCGTCGACCGCTTTGCTTTCACTCGGGTCAGCGCGCGCGCCGATCTCGATGTGCGGGTGATGAAGGACAGCACCGCCCGCCTCTTGGCCCTGATCGCCGGCGATGTCGACGTCGTTGCCGCCGACGTCGCTCCCTGGGACGTGGCTGCGCTGCCCACCGAGAGGCCCATTCCGCAGCCGGGCGTTGTGGGGGGACCGCGCGGAGCCGGGGCAACGCCCGGCGAGGACAAAAGCATTTCTGTGCACCGGGTCGCCGGCCTGGGCTTTTCCTATCTCGGCCTCAACGCCCAGCGGCTCACCGAGGCCGAACGCCAAGCCATCGCCAAAGCCGTCGACGTCGACGCCCTGCTGGCCGGTCGCTTGCGGGGCTTTGGCCGGCGGGCCACGGGGCTGCTGCCTCCCGAGCATTGGGCCAAAGATCCCGGGCTGAGGCCGGTGGTGCGCGACGTCGACGGTGCCCGCGCTTTGTTGGGGGGACGGCGGCTGCGGGTGTCCTTGTTGGTGACCCCCGATCGCCTGCGCCGCTCGGTGGCCCTGGCCCTGCGCGAGCAGCTGAAAGAGGCCGGCGTCGACGTCGACGTCGTCGTCCGCGATTGGAGCGTGGTCTACGAGGAGCTCAAGGCCGGTCGCTTCGACCTGGTGCTGGCCAAGTGGACTCCGGTGGCCGAGCCCGACCTGCTCACCACGGTCTTTCACAGCCGCAGCATTCCAACGGCCGACACCCCGGGCGGCAACCGCGGCGCCTTCGTCGACGTCGACGTCGACGGCTGGCTCGATGCTGCCCGGGTCAGCGACGACGACGGCGCACGCGCGCGCCTCTACGGCCTGGTCGAAAAGCGGGTGCAGGAGCGGGCAGCCCTGGTGCCCCTGTGGTTCGACGACGAAGTGTGGCTGGCCGGGCCGCGGGTCTCAGCATTGTCGCCTTGGCGCACGGGATCCCTGCTGCCCCTGGCCGACGTCGTCGTCGGATCGTCGCCATGATCGACATCGCGGCGAGCGTCGTTGCTCTGGCGGCGTTGGTGGCCGCGGTCTTTGTGGGCACCCACAGCCTGCCCAGGCGCGCCTTCGCCGTCGTCGCCGTCGCCGCAGTGGCTGCGGTGCTCACCGGGGCCCTGGGTGCCCTGGTGCCGGGGGACCCCGTGGCTGCGGCCCTGGGCGAAGATGCTCCTGAGGAGGCGCGGGCGGCGCTGCGCCACGAGATGGGCCTCGACGTCGACGTGAGCTGGCGTCCGTTGCGCGCGGGAGGACGGGTGCTCACCGGCCTGTGGTCGCAGGAGCACCCACTGCGTTCCCTGCGCACCCGCCAGCCCGTCGTCGACCTCATCGCCGCCAGAGCCCCTGCCACCTTGGCCCTGGCCGGGGCAGGAAGCGGTGTCGGCGTCGTCGGCGGCGTCGCTTTGGGGGTGCTGGCGGCGTGGTGGCGTCGGCGGCGCGTTCACGTCTTCGTCGACGCTCTGGTCGCTCTGCTGTCGGCGGTGCCGCGCTTCGTGCTGGGTCCGGCGTTGGTGCTGGTCTTTGCCATCGCTTGGCAGCTCTTGCCCGCTGGCGGCGTCGACGAAGGCCCGCGATCGCTGCTGCTGCCGGCGCTGACTTTGGGCTTGCCCTTCGCTGGCGTCGTCGCTCGCCATGTGCGCGCGGCCCTGCACGACGCCCTCGACGCCCCTTTTTCCCGCACCGCCAAAAGCAAGGGCGTCGCTGAGCGCACGGTGCTGCTGCGCCACGGCCTGCCCCACGCGTGGTTGTCGGTGGTGCACCTCAGCGCCCTGCAGCTGGGCACCCTGGTGGGCGGCGCCGTCGTCGTCGAAAAGGTGTTTTCCTGGCCGGGGGTCGGGATGCTGCTGCAGGACAGCTTGAAAAAGGCCGATCTCCCGGTGGTGCAAGGGGTCGTCGTCTGCGCCGCGGTGGGCATCGCTCTGGCCGGCTTGGTGGCCGACGCCGTCGCTGTCGTCGTCGATCCCCGGCTGCGGCGGCGCTCGTGAGGGCCCAGCTGGGCGCCGGACTCTTGCTGGCCTTCGTCGTCGCTGGCGCGGTGGGTCCATGGCTCGTGGGCACCGCGGGGCTGCACCTCGATCTCGCCCACGATCTCGCGGCACCCGAGGTGGTGGGCAGGCTGGGGCGCGGCGAAGGCGGCGTCGACGTCGTCACCGCTTTGATCTGGGGCGCCCGGGCCTCGCTCATCGTGGCGTCGTCGTCGACGGCTCTGGCCATGTTGTTGGCCCTGGGCCTGGGGGTGACCGTGGGGACCGTGGGCGGGCGCTGGCTGCAACTCGTGCAGCGCATCGTCGACGTCGTCCTTGCTTTTCCCTCGCTGCTGCTGGCTTTGATTTTGTGCGCGCTCTTGCCGCCCTCACCCTGGGGAGTGGTGCTCGCCTTGTCGTCGACGGCGTGGGCAGGGCCGCTGCGGGTGCTGCTGGGTCTGACGGCGGAGGTGGCGGCGCGGGATCATGTGAATGGGGCGCGGGCTTTGGGCGCGTCGTTGCCCCGCACCGTCGTCGTTCATGTGTTGCCCTTGCTGGCGATGCCGCTGGCCATCCAGAGCACCCAGGTGTTCGCCAGCGCCGTCGTCGCCGAAGCCTCCTTGGCCTTTCTCGGTTTGGGTCCAGTGCCGGGCGTTCCGCCTTTTTTCACCTCCTGGGGGCAGCAACTCGACGACGGCATTGCCTATCTGTGGGCCGCTCCCCACCTGTGGGCGCCACCGGGATTTTGCATCCTGGTCGTCGTCGTTGCGGCTCAATTGGTGGCCGAAGGGCTGGCGCAGCGGAGGCGTGACCCCGACCCGGGCGCAGTGCCGGCCGAGGGCCGATCTGCTGCTGCGGCGCGAACCCCCTTTCCTTCGTAGGCCCATGGGGCACGATGAACTTGCACTTGGCGCCGGAACCTCCCGCGCGGTGCGAAGAAGAGAAGAGAAACACACAATGGCAAACAATCGTCTGTACGTCGGTAACCTGTCCTTCAACACCACCGACGAGAGCCTTCAGGCTGCGTTCGCGCAGCTCGGCAATGTTGTCGAGACCAAGGTCGTTCTCGACCGCGAAACCGGTCGCAGCCGCGGCTTCGGCTTCGTCACCATGGGTTCCGCGGACGAGGCCCAGAAGGCCATCGCCAAGATGAACGGTGCCGACCTTGACGGTCGCGCCCTCCGCGTCAACGAAGCCGAAGAGCGCGGCGCTCGCGGCGGCGGCGGCGGTGGCGGCTTCGGTGGCGGCGGCGGCGGCGG
>JAHFED010000127.1 GCA_023248635.1 Myxococcales bacterium | reverse complement strand
GGCGAGGGTGAGGGAGAAGGCGAGGGCGAGGGTGAGGGAGAAGGGGAGGGAGAAGGGGAGGGAGAAGGGGAGGGAGAAGGGGAGGGAGAAGGGGAGGCCGATCAGCGCGGGGGCCATGTCGACCCGGCCTCGCTGTTTGACGACGCAAACTGCGGCAGCCGGGCGCGTCCCTGCGCCACCATCGCCACCGCCCTGCAGAACTTGCAGGCGGCCCTCGGCGACGGGGCTGCGCTTGCACCCGAGCTCCTGTTGGCTGTCCGCAACGGCCGTCCGGTGGAAGTGGTGGGGCCGCTGTTGCTCGACGGGATCTCGCTGCGCGGCGGCCGCGACGCCGACGCCCTGGGCGGCGCCGACTGGCCCGAGAGCTTCGCGCGCACCCAGCTGGTGGCGACCATTGCTGGTCTCACCGACGACAACGGCGCCGATCTCGCCGCCGCCTTCGTGGTCCGTGGCGAGGTCACGATCCGGCGGGTGGTGTTGGCGGTGACGACGGAGAGGCCGGCGGGAGCGGATGGCCTGGCCAGCATCTACGCCGAAGATGCCGTGCTCGAGCTCGAAGAGGATGATGTCCTTGTGGGCATGCGCTCGGTGGACTCAGCCATCAGCCTCGCCGCGGGCCAGATGCTCGGCAAGGACCCATCGACGTTGCCGGCCCAGTTCGCCTTCGACGTCGAGGGGGGCTCCTTGTTTCTGGATGCCGGCGCCGTTGCCATCGCTGCCAGCAACGGCAGCTACCAGAGCCTCAATGTCATCCACCTCACCAACGCCGACGCCGTCCTTCAGGGGGCGGTCATCGTCGGCAATGGCGTCGTCGGGGCCACGGTGACCGGCGTGTCCGCCTCGGGGTTGTGCGACGTCGAGCTCCAGGGGGCGCAGATCACGATGACGGGGACCGGCACCGTGAAGGGCGTCGACATCGGCGCCGGCCTCGTTCACGGCCGGGGGACCATCGTCACCGACGGGAACGTCGCCTTCGGGGTCACCGGGGCTTCGGTCAATTTGCTCGACAGCGTGGTGACCACCAGTGGCGGGGACGCCCACGGCGTCGAGGTCGGCAGCGCGACCCTCACGCGCACGGTGGTGAGCTCAACGGGAACGGTCGCCGCCCGTGGGTTGGTCGCGGGTCCGGTGGTTGCCTTGGAGTCCAGTGTGTTCATCGGGCGAACCTTGGGCGTCGCCGTGGGTGCCGGGTGCACGCAGGGTGGTTGCCGGGTCAAGCGCGTCACGGCCATTGCCGACACCGATGCCCTGCAGATCAATGGCAACAACGTCGTCGTCGTGAACAGCTTGCTGGTGGGACCGCAGCCCCTCACTGGGACCGCGCCCTCCATCTGCAGCCACGTCGGCTTTGCCCACGACGATGCGGTCACCATCCCGGGCTCGTGCTTTGCCCGCGCGGAGGGCCTGGAAGCCACGGTCCTGGCCGACGGTCACCTGGCCGGCGGCGTCAACCCCTTCGTCAACGCCGGCGACTCCCAGGACACCGGGGCCCTCACCGCCCCCGATGTCGACAACCAACCCGTGACCGGCGGCATCCCGGACATCGGTGCCGACGAACGCTGAACGTCAGGCACGCTCGCGTCTTGAGACACGGCAGATCAAAGCCGGTAGATGGTCCAACGCACCAGCAGACCCGCCGGGGCACCGCGGTGCTCCACCGTCACGCCATCGTGGCTCACCGAAGACGACGTGGCCTTCAGTCCCCGCAACAACAAGAGTTCGACGTCGCCGGCGCGGCCTGCGACGAAGGCGTCTTCGCCGTTTTCAAGGTCGGAGAGCGGGACCAGCCCAGGCGTGTCGGCGGCGCCGTCGACGCGGGCCACCAGCTCGGTGCCATCAGCGAGGGTGAGCCGGGCTTCGCCGCCGTCGCCCAAGGCCACGTGCACATCCAAGACGCCGGCGCGGTCGGCGACGTCGACGACCTCGGGGCGGGGGCTGTCGCCGAGGGTTTGCACTTCGTCGTCGAGCAAGGGCAGCAACCGACCCTCGGTCAAGAAGATCGGCAGCTCATCGAGAGGGGCCGCGACGACGTCTTCGTCACCGCTGCGGTGCACCTGGAAAGAGCTAGCCTGCCCACGAGCAAAGAGGGCGCTGAGGTCGACGTAGCGGCCTTCGCCATGGGAGGGCAAGGGCGGGAAGTAGACGAGGCGTTCGAGCAGGCCCCGGCGCAAAGCCGGAGCGGCATAGAGCGTGTCGCCGAGGAACCAGGCGTCGTCGACGAGGACGCTGGCTTCGTCTTTGGGCGCGAGCAGGAAGGGGTGGCGCAAGAGAGGTGCGCCCGTGGTGCTGGCCTCGAGCGCCAGGGTGCGAAAGAGGGGCTGCAAGCGGGTGTGCAGGCGCGCCATGGCGGCGTAGACGTCGACGGTCTCCTGGTCGGCAAAGAGGGTGTGCTTGTCGGGAGAATCGATGCCGGAGCAGGCGTTTTGCTCCATGAAGATGGGACTGGTGGCCGAGAGCGCCGCCCAGCGCAGGTAGACTTCTTTGTCGCGGGGAAAATCTGTCAGGCATTTGAATCCCGTCGTATCCGATCCCCAATAGGGTACGCCGGAGAGCGCCAGCGACAGCCCCGAGCGGAAAGCGGAAGGAATGCCCTGGCTCTCGTCGAAGGTGGCTTCGGGGTCGCCGCCCCACACTGCGGGAACAAACTGTTGGGTTCCCGTATAACCCGAACGAACAAAAAATAAGAAATCGTCGGGTTTCTCCACCGTCAAAAGATCATGGGCGGCTTGGGCCGACAAGACCGGGAAGCGGTTGTGCAGCTCTTCACCGGTGGAGCCGTCGAAGGAGGTCCATTCGCGTTCGACGTATTCGCCGAAGTCGTGCATCCAGCCGTCGTAGCCGAGGGCGAGGGTGCGACGCAGCAGGTCTTGAAACCACAGCTTTCCGGCGGGATTCGTGAGGTCAATGGTGGCCAGAGTCTGGGCCGATCCACTGATGAAGAAAGTCTCGCCCGTCGCGCCGGTGCCATCGAGGAGGAACAGCCCGTTTGCTTCGCCGAACGCCAGATCTTCTCTCGCTTCTTCTTTGGAGGTCGAGATGTAGGGATTGTTGTAGGCCATGACCTTGTAGCCCCACTCGTGACCGGTGGTCGTCCAGTCGCGCAGCACATCTTCGATGCCGAGCTCCGAGCGCGCGGGGAGCAGGTGCACCGCGTCGTCCATGCCGGTGGTGGGAACGTTGAAGCGACGCAGCACCTCGTGCACGAGCTCGTTGTCGATGCCCAGGGCCTCTGAGGTCACCCGCCCAAACACGCCGATGCGCATGCGCGGGCCCCACACCCAGGGAGCCGGCACCATCGCGCGCCCGGTGTCTTGCGTGTAGAGATCGAGCACCCGCAGCGGGTCGTCGTCGACGTAGACGACGACGTCGAGGTTGCTGCCGTTGACCGTGAAGCGGCCGGCGTCTTGGCGTTCGCTGGCGAAGCAGGCTTCGGTGCGGCGTGTGGTGTTGAGCCAGGCGCCGAAGCCGCCGTGCTCGGTGGCCGCACCTTCGGCGGATCCACTGCCGTGGAAGAAGGGGACCGGGAAATAGGTCATGGACCGGCCGTTGGGGGCGGGGTTGGTGTCGCTCACCGGTGTGTTTTCTCCGCGTCCGAGGCCGCCCTCCTCGGGCCAAGCGTAGAGGCATTCGCCGCGGTGATCGATGGGACCAAAGCGCTCGCCGCCGCCGAAGAAATGAGCGCCTTCGTCGACGTGGAAGCCGAGGGTCAGCTTGTCGAGATCGGTGCGCCGCACGCCCTCGGTCTTCACCGCCGCCGACAGCCGCACCCGCTCGCCGCTGACCGAGAAACGAAAGGTGGCGCTGTGGCCGTCGTCGTCGTCGAGGGCGACTTCGATGGCGTCGTCGCTCTCAGACACCAGACGCCCGCGCGTGAACGCATGCCAGGCAGCGACGCCTTCGACGTAGTCGTCCCATCCGGGCGAGAGCACGACCTTGGTGGTGTATTCGTCGTGGCCCGCGGTGAGCGCGCCATAGCGTCCGGCGGGTTCGCTGAGGCTGTCGAGCACCACCACCCCGGCGGCGTTTTTCACCACCCAATGAAAGGGCTGCAGGGTGACGTCGACGACGGCATCGCTGCTCTGAATGGTGAGGACGTTCTTTTCGGCGGGACAGCCGATCGCCCAGAGGACAGCGGTTGCGAGGAGCAAAGGCCCAAGTGTGCGCAGCATGGGGAAGGCTGGCGCGCAGAGTCGTGGGTCACAACCCATCTTGGCTTGGATGCCAAGCCCTCGCGCCGCTGGCTATTCCGCTTCGCAGACTGCGATGAGCTCGTCTTGGCGTCGGTTGGTCTCGTCGGCGCACTCCTGCTCTGCGACCTCGCGGGCCGCCGCCTCGTCCCAATCCTTGTTGTCGGCGGCGTCGCACACCTTCGGCTCGCCGACAGCCTGCGCGAAGGGATCGCCCACGATCGAACACTCACACTTGAAGCACTTTTGTGCGCCAAAAAGGTTGCCAAAATTGTTTCCATAAGGATCAGTGCCACAAGAAGACAGAGCAAAGGCTGCAGCGGTGATGGCGACTTTGTTCATAGCAATCTCAGCTCCGAATGTGCCCGCCGCCAGCCTATTTCATCGCCTGGCGGGGATGAAAATTTGTTCGTGCTACGGCCTCAACACGACCTTGCCGACCATTCGTCCGCTCTGGCTGAGCTGGTGCGCTTTCTCGGCGTCGGCGAGGGGAAAGCGCTCGACGATGTGCACCTTCACCTTGCCGGCGGCGACGGCGTCGACGACGGGCTTCAGGCGCGCGGTGGTGGAGCGCGCGAGCACCGACTTGGAGGTCCACGGCGGCACCAAGACCTGGGCCTGCGCCAGCGGTGAGTCGCCGGCGACCATGACGTGGCGCCCGCCCGGTCCCAACAAGGCTCGGCAGGCCGAGCCGGAGTAGCCGCCGACGCAGTCGACGACGACCTGGAAGGGAGCGTGGGCCTTGGCCGCGGCCAGGGGGTCGCTTTGGGAATAGTCGATGACGACGTCGGCACCGAGCTCTTTCACGAGGGCGACGTTCTTTTGCGAGCACACGCCGACGACGACGGCCCCGCGCACGTTCTTGGCGAGCTGCACGGCGATCTGGCCGACGCCACCAGAGGCGCCGAGGATCAAGGCCTTCTGCCCCGGTTGCAGATGGCCGATTTCGACCAGGGACATCCAGGCGGTCACGCCGGTGACCGGCAAAGCTCCCGCAACCTCGAGGTCGAAGCCCGGTGGCAACACACAGACTTGATCGGGACGGACGACCACCCTGTCTGCGTACGAGCCCCGCTGACCTCGAGAGAAGTTGGTTCCGCCGACGACGGCGTCGCCGACCTGCAGGTCTTTCACCTCGGCGCCTTTGGCTGTGACGACGCCGGCGAAGTCGACGCCGGTGACGAAGGGCAGGGGGGGACCAATGAGCCGGGCTGCGAAGCGGAGGGGACCCCGTTGGCGCATCTTCCAGTCGACCGGGTTCACGCCGATGGCTTTGACGTCGACGACGATCTCGTTCGGCTTCGGCAGCGGTGTGGGGATCTCGGTGAGGAGCAGGGGCTCGCTCTGTTTCCAACTGCGCTGGGCCATGGCTTTCATCGTCGCTCCTGGTGTTGCGCCGCCACCCTCGTCACCGCGTCGAGGGTGGGCAAGGCCGCTGAGCCCAGGATCA
>JAHFED010000078.1 GCA_023248635.1 Myxococcales bacterium | reverse complement strand
CCCCGATTGGTCGAAGCGTGACCTCAACACATCGAACCGCCGGATGCGGACCCGCACGTCCGGTGGTGTGGGAGGGGACCGGCGGCAGCACCGCCGGCCTCTATCCCGATCCACCAACTCCCCGTTCCGCGGGCGCGCTTCACGCGCATCATCCCGCGTCTTTCCCATCTCGGAACGCGGTCGAACATCAAGCCGACGCGGGATGAGCACTTCCAGACGCGCCAGCGTCAGGCGACGCCGACGCCGCCGCGGCTGAGTCTCCTGGGCAAGGTGAGCTGCACCGCCGATCCCTCGGGGCCGTGGCGGGCGTGCAGCTCACCGCCGTGTCGCTCCACGAGCAGTCGGGCCCGCGCCAAACCCACCGAGAGGCCTTCGCCAGCGGTGCCGTCGGAACGCAGCACGGCGAAGGGGCCGTTGCCTTCGGGGGAGCCAGGCGCCGTGTCGTTGATCTCGAAGCTCACCGTCTGGTTGGCGGCGCGGACGACGACGCTGACCTTGGCCCACGGATGGCGCACCTGCTGTCGCAACGCAGCGTCGAGCACGGTGCACAGCGCTTCGGCGAGCTCCGAGGGGTCGCCGTCGACGTCGGCGTCTGCTTCGACCGAGTTGACTTCGATGGGGGAACGGCCCCGCTGCTGGGGCTGGGCGCGTTGGGCCCGTTCAAGGGCGGCGTCGAGGAGGCGACGCGCAGGGGTGCGCGCCATGACGCGGGGTCGGCCCGGTCGTCGCAAGAGCGCATCGTCGAGCACGGGAGCGAGCCCGGCCAACCCGGCGGGAGGAGCGAGGGAGGACGGCGGCTGCAGCGCCGACGACGTCGATCGGCGCGTCGAGAGCAACGAGCGTCCACTCACCACCGCCACGCACAGGGCTGCGACGAGCAGGGGCAGGACGCCTGTCACCGGCCAGACCACGACGGCCATCAGAGCGGCGCCGATGACGACGACGGCGAGGTCGCGTCGATCGGGCGGGGCCACCGCCACGCGCGACACCGTTGCCAACGCCGCCGCCACCGCCAGCGGACCGGCCCACGCCACCGGCTCCAGGCTCAATGCTGCTCCTCCGGCAGCGACGGCCAAGCAGAAGGCAGCGACGGCGTCGTCTTCGGCCCGGGCTCGGGCGAGGGCGCCTGTGACGAGGGACCGTCGCTGCCACGCGGCACGCAAGATCAGGCCGCCCACGACGAAGACGACGACGGCGGGGATCGCTGCGATCCATGGTCCAAGCTCGCCCGAGACCACGAGGGCTTCACCGACCAAACCGACGACGACGAGCACCATCGCCAGGACGACGTCGCGGCTGGCCAGCCGAGCCACGGGCGGTCCCGGCGCCCGCACCAACAAGATCGCCAAAGGGCCCGCGGCGCACGCCAGCAGGCAGCGGCCAGTGCCGACGTCGACGTGGGCGGCGCTGGCGGCAACCAGCGCCGACAGGGTGCCCGACACAGCGACGCAAGCGAGCACGAGCTGACACAGGATCAGCCCGATCTTCTCCGCGCGCGGGACCACGGCCCGCAACACCACGACGACGTTGACGACGGCGACCAGCAGCAAGAAAAGCAAGGCCCGATTCACGTACCCAGTGTAGCGCTCCCACGCCCGACGGCAGCTCGTCGTCGATTCGGCTCCCCAGGTTCTCTCGCAGGCCGGGCGGCCCCCTGCGGGCGCGGCCCGACCAATGATCTCGATCGGGCTCAAGAGCTCAAAATTTAAAGTATATGAAAGGCTGCGATTCAGCGGAGGCCACCTGAAGGATGAGGAGCGCTGATCCCAACAACAGGGTCACCCGGTGTCGGACGGGCAGGCGGGCGAAGGCGCCGGCGACGCGGTGGTAGAAAGCGTGGGTGAAAAAGTGGCCGCCCATGGCGGTCAGCAGGCAGAGCAGGACCCCCGGACTCAACGCGGGCGCGCTCAGCGTGCTCCAGTGATCACCCTGCGCCCAAAAAACCGCGGCAGCGTGGGAGAGATCC
Source organism: Myxococcales bacterium (assembly GCA_023248635.1). GTDB lineage: Bacteria > Myxococcota > UBA727 > UBA727 > VGSZ01 > VGSZ01. The sequence continues at coordinate 21,191 of JAHFED010000078.1, read as the reverse complement.
TTGGCCCGAAAGACGATGCGAAGCTCGACGACGAGAACGAAGGTCAGCAGGGTGCACAGCGCGGTGCGCACCACGCTCGGTGCCTTGGGTTTGCCGAAGGTCCACCACCACGCACGCGTCAGGGACAAGCCGATACCATGGGCGAAGCCCCAGGCGACGAAGCGCCAGTCGGCTCCGTGCCACACACCGCCCAGGATCATGGTGATCATGAGGTTCACCAGCGTGCGACTGCGGCTGTCGCGGTTGCCGCCGAGCGGTACATATAAGTAATCGCGCAACCATGAACCGAGAGACTTGTGCCATCGTCGCCAAAACTCAAAGAGGTTCGCCGATAGATATGGCTTGTCAAAATTCTCTTTCAAGACATAGCCAAACAAGGCGGCAGTGCCGATGGCAATATCTGAATACGCCGAGAAGTCGTAGTAGAGCTGCACCGTATAGGCGACGATGCCGACGATGACCTCGATGCCGGTGTGGTTGGCGGGATCGGCGAAGACCCGGTCAACGAGGTTGGCCGCCAGGAAGTCGGCGAACACCAGCTTCTTGACCATTCCGATCAAGATGCGGAAGAGAGCGCGGCCGCCAACGTCGTCGTCGATGCGGGGCCGCTCTTCGATTTGGGGCAGGAAGTCCGAGGCCCGCACGATGGGGCCGGCGACGACGTGGGGGAAGAAGGTCATGAAGACCATCACGTCGAGCAGCGCCGGTCGGGGCCGCAGCTCCCGGCGGTAGACGTCGATGGTGTAGCTCATGCCCTGGAACACGATGAAGGACAGCCCCACCGGCAGCAGCAGGCCCAACGGCCGGTACACCAGCGCGATCCCGAAGCTGCCGGCGGCGTCGACGACGGAGCGGGTGATCCAATCAGCGTATTTGAAGAGCCCGAGCAGGAAGAGATTGTTGACGATCGAGAGCGCGACGATCGCCCTGCGGGCGCCAGGCTTTTCGACCTTCGACAGCCACAGACCCACCGCCCAGTCCACCAGCGTCAGATACAGCAGGAGCACAACTGGGGCCGGATTCCAGGCCATATAGAAAATCAAACTGGCAATGACGAGGACGACCTTCCTCGCCGTCGTCCGCTCAGCGAAACCCCAATACAGGAGCATCGTGATCGGCAGAAACAAGAGGAACTGAAGGCTGTGAAAGAGCATCTCAGCCCCCACCTTCGGAAGAGGCCGCCGTCGCCTTCGCCGACGTCGCGCGGGTCGTCATGGTTGTCGAGGCAGAGCCGGACCCCGAAGTCGTCGTCGTAGCTGGCGCTGGCGAAGCGCTCGTAGCGGTTGCTGGCGAAGCGCTCGTCGGCAAGACGCTCACGGTGGTCTGCTGGCGCTGCTGGCCCTGCTCGAAGGCCCAGGCGCTGAGGAGGTCGTCGACGAAGAGGTCGGCGATCTTGGCGTAGCCCTCGCGCGTGAAGTGCACATGGTCGGGGTTGCCGAGCCCGTCTTTCACCCATTGCTTCATCGATCCCGGGCCCCCCATGGCCTGGCGCAGGGAGAAGAACGCGCAGCCGACGTCGGCCGCCAGTCCCCGCTGCACGCGCTCGACCAGCTCGTGGTTGGGGGCCTGCACGAAGACCCCGTTGTGGGCGTCGAAGCGATCCGAGGCCCCGATGATCAAACAATCGGCGCCGGGTGAGGCCGCCCGCAGGGTCTTCAGGGTGGCGCCGAAATGGTGGCGGTAGGTGGCCTCGTCCAGAGAAGCGATGCCGACCTCGTTGGTCCCCCACGCCGTGATCAACAGGTCGTAATGGCGGGCGCCCACTTCTTCGCCGTAGAGATCCTGGCGCCAGCGTTGGGGGGTCATCCCCGTCGTTCCCGGGAGGCCCACCGCGTCGAGGATCACGCCGTGGCGGTCCATCTCTTGCGTCACCGACAACAGATTCACCGGTCCCACCGGCGAGAGGACGGCGCCGTCGTCGTCGTCGTCGTTGGCGGGCAAGGTGCGTGCTTGGGGCGTCGTGCGAGCGACGACCTCGAGGACAGCCTTTTCGCGGAGCACCGGCAGCGACAGGAATTGCACGTCGCTTTCGGTGCGGCGCGTCTGCGGCGTGAGGGTGGCAACCGCGACGCCGTCGAGCAGGACGTCGGCGCTCCCCATGTTGGGGGTGTAGAGCCAGGCCAGTTGCAGGTGCCCGTTCTCTTCTGACTGCGACAGGCAATCCTGACAAAAGCCCACGCGGAAGCGAGCGCCGGGCTGCAAGCGGGTCTTGGTGCCCGACATGCCCAAAGCTCCGCCCATGACGACGTCGCGGCCGTCGGCGACGTCGACGGATCCGACCAGCTCTCGAACCACGCCCGAGGGCTCCAAGCGCTTGCTGGCCCGGCCGACGGCGACGAAGCCTCGTCCTTTGGATCCAAAGCGGGCGCCGAGTCGCTGGCGCAGGCGATCGGTGAGCATCTGTCCGGCGGTGTGCGAGGCGCCGAACTGACCGATGGCGACACGCGCGCGCTTGCCCTCATCGAGCTCGCCCAGACGCGCAAAGAAGGCCTGCAGGGGCGCTGGTTGCGGCTCACCCGGTCGGGCCACGCCGTCGACGTCGACGACGACGGGGACGATGCGCTCTTCGCTGGGGAAGGACAGTCCGACAAAGCGCGGGCGGCCGCCGTGCTCGGGGTGTCGGCGGTGCACCAATGCGGCGGCAGCGTCTTCGCCGAGCTTGGGCCGGGCGGTGTCGACCCAGCTCTTGATCAGCGCGTCGGCAAAGAGCTGACCCAAGACGTCGCCGCCGCGGGCCGTGGGATGCACCAGGTCGTCGCTGACCAGGCCCTCCGCGCGCATCCGGCCCAGCGAGCCGGTGCCCCCCATGGCCGAGAAGAGATCGAAGAGGGCGCAACCGCGGGCGGCGGCGACGCGCTTCTGCACGTTCATGACGACGTGAATCTCCTCTCGCGTCACGAGCTCATCAGACCCCGTCGTCGTCTTCGCTGCGTCGATGGGGGTGACGATCAAGCAGGCCGCGTTGGGCGCCGCTTCGTGAAGGCGATCCAGCAGCGTCGTCAGCTTCTCCTCGAACCGGGTCTCGGTCAGCGTGCCGTAAGCGAGGGCGCGCGTTTCGTTGCCGCCCAGCATCAGGGCGACGAGGGCGGGGGCCCGGTCAGCGACCTGGGCCACGAAGATCGAGGGATCGGTCCCCTCGACGTAGAGCCGGGCCGACGCCGCCGGCACCCCGATGGAATCGAGCACCACCCCCGGCACCTCGCGTTCGACCGCGACGCCGAAGACCCGGGCGCCCGCATCGGCCACCAGCTTGAGCTGCTGACCAGGGGGCAGCCGAACGTCGACGGATTGGGCCCGCAGCGACGCCGTCGCCGCCTTGTTCTTGGGGACGCGCAGCACCTCGGTGCCGTCGACGGAGAGCAAGAGCCCCGCCCCGGTGTCGACCCACGACAGCCGGGCGTGGGTCGCGCGCTGCAGGGCCCAGGTCGTGGTTTCGCCGTCGACGCTGGCCTCGTGCAGGGCCCCCGTGAAGCCAAAGCGCACGTCGGCGGGTGCGGGCGGATCTTGGGCAAACGTCCGCACCGTCCATCCCTCGCTGCCCTGGCCCGTGCGCGAGCGACGGCCGGCGATCTTGCTCAAGCGATCGACCAGCAAGAAGCCGCGGCCGCCGTCGCCGATGCGCCCCTGCAGCTCCTCGCGCACGATGTCGGTCAGGTGATCGGAGGCGATGAGGGAGTTGCCAAAGACCAAGACCCCCGCGCGGGCGTCGACGTCGCCGGAGACGATGGCATCGAGAGTGGCAAAAAACGGATCCAGGGCGGTGCGCCGGCAGCCGCCGTCGTCGCCGATGTCGACGCAAGGGTTGTCGACGGCGGCGCCGGGCATGAGCAGCAGCTTGTGTTGCTCCCGCGATCGCCAAGCGCGCCTTTCAACGCTCTTCCAGGCGAGGGGGTCGCGCGCCACCGCCTGGGTCACGGCCGCGCGATCGACAGTGAGCGTGCCGGCGCCCCCGGGCGGAGGCACCATGGAGCGGAGCGCGCCCAGGTCGTCGTCGCCGTCGGCCTGCGGGCTGGGCTCCAGCAGCTCGAGCTCGGAGGCGGCTTCGTCGGCCGTTTTGAGATCGGGAACCTCCATGGTGCCCGCGAGCTTTTGTTCGTGCTCGGCCAAGGTCATGCGGGGGCGGGTCCACAGGCGGGCGAGCACGGCGGCGCGGGCGCCTCCATCGGACAAGTCGATGGGTCGAAGCTCGGCGGGAATCCCCGGTGCCGCGGCCAAGAAGGCGGCACCCACCAGGAATCCGATGGCCGTCAGCGCCGTGCCGCGCACGCTCGAGGGCGCCGCCGCCGCCAGGGGGGGGCCGCTCAGCGGCGGCGCGCTGTCGTGGGGGGGATCTTGGTGACCGAGAGCGACCATCGGAGCTGATCCGACCTGAGTGGCGCCTGCATCACAACTTTTCCGCCCTTGGCGTCAATTGCCTACATCCGGAGAGAATGACGCGGACGGCATGACAGCGACGGCGAGGTGGTTATGAGTTGAGCTCCATGATGAACAACGAGCACCTCATGAGTCGACGACCCTTCCTCAAGGTGCTCGCCGGTGCCGCTCTTTTGGGGTCGGCCGCCCGTGCCCAACGCGACGAGCGCCGCGTGAAAGACGCTTCGGCCTCGTTGCTGAGAAAACGCCAGCGCAACGCCGAATTCGAGCTGACGACGCCGGAGCTCTTCATCCCGGGTCTGCACGAAGCCCACGACGGCCTGGTGGTGGGCCAGCTCACCGACATCCACATCGGACCGCGCACCCCCGACGAACGCGTGCTCTCCGCCGTCGACGCCCTCAACGACGCCGAACCGGATCTGGTGATCCTCACCGGCGACTACGTGACGCGCAAAGGTGATCCCCTCGAGCGCGTGCCCGAGCTGCTCGGCCGGCTGAAGATCCAGGCCGTCGCCGTGCTGGGCAACCACGATCATTGGACCGACGCCGTCACCATCACCCGCGATCTCGAGCGCATTGGCGTCCCCGTCTTGCGCAACCGCCACACGGTCATGCAGGTGCGCGGCGCCCCCCTCAGCCTGGTGGGCATCGACGACGCGGTGTCTGGCCACGACGACGTCGAACGGGCCCTGCGCGGGGTCGATCCCCGGGCCGCCCGCATCGTGCTCGCCCACTCGCCGCCCACCCTCGACACCCTGCCGCAAGGCGCCGGCCTGGCCTGCTTCTCAGGTCACACCCACGGCGGCCAGATCTTCGTCGAAGGCATCACCGACGCGTTCTTCCTGCGGGCAGGCCAGCCCTATCTTCGAGGTCATTTTCGCAAGAACGGCAACCAGCTCTACGTCAGCCGCGGGCTGGGCTTTGGTCGCGGTTCGAACCTCCCGCGCATGAACAGCGACCCCGAGGTCGCCCTGGTGACGCTGCGTCGCTTGCCCGTCGCGTGAGCCGCCGCCGCCGCCGCCGCGTCTTGAAGTAATGATGTTCAAGACGCTGGCGCGTCTTGAAGTAATGATGTTCAAGACGCTGGCGCGTCTTGAAGTAATGATGTTCAAGACGCTGGCGCGTCTTGAAGTAATGATGTTCAAGACGCTGGCGCGTCTTGAAGTAATGATGTTCAAGACGCTGGCGCGTCTTGAAGAGTTTCACGGGGCGAGACGCGAAGCGCGCCTGGCCATCGAAGCGCTCGTTTCCCTCGAGGTCTGCCGGCGCATAGGCGCTCGCCAACAGGGCTCCGCGCAACGACGATGACGTGAAGGCGCCGGCAACAGCTCGAGGGAACGCGTCAACACAAAGGGCCGGGGGGTCCAGGGGGGGGGCCCTGGAGCGCTTCGCCACCACCAGGTAACCCCCAGGGCCCGGGCTGAGGCCTTCTCCGCGCGAAGCGCGTGCTTCGTTCACGTCTGAAAAGCGTCTTTGACGTGATGGAGATCCAGGCGGGTGACGGCGACGACGTCGAAGCGGGCCCGGGCCTGGGGTGCGTTGTTTTGAAGCCAGACGACGGCGGCGCGGGCCAGCTTGGCCTGCTTCTTTTTTCCGACGCTCTCGAGGGCTTCGACGCGGGTCTTGCGCTTGCGCACCTCGACGAAGACGACGACGTCGCCGTCCATCACGATGAGATCGAGCTCGGCGAAGGCCAGCTTGACGTTGCGCCCGACGACGACACAGCCGAGGCGCTCGAGGTAGATGGCAGCGCGGGCTTCGCCGTCGTCGCCGTCGACCTGTTTCTGGGTGCGGCGCCGCGGTCCGGCCTTTGGCTCAGCCATGTCTGGGCCCGGTCTCGAGCGCCTCGCGGACCGGAGCGAAGGAGCGGCGGTGCAGCGCGGTGACGCCGTGCAGTTTGAGGGCAGCCAGGTGCTGGGGGGTGCCGTAGCCCTTGTGGGCGTCGAAGCCGTAGCTCGGGAAGCGGGCGTGTTCTTCCACCATGCGGCGATCGCGCAACACCTTGGCCAGAATTGAGGCCGCCATGATGGGTCGGCTCTTGGCGTCGCCGCCGACGAGGGTGCGCTGGGTGATCCGCAGGGGCAGCGGCGCCCTCTGGTTGCCGTCGAGCAAGGCTCCCTTGAGGGGGGCCTTCAACATCAGCTCGCAGCGCTCAAGGGCGATGGCCATGGCCTCGAGAGAAGCACGCAGGATGTTGATCTCGTCGATGCGGGCGGCTTCGACGACGCCGACCCCCCAGGCCAGGGCGTGGTGCTGGATGAGGGGAAAGAGGGCTTCGCGGGCGTCTTCGTCGAGGGCCTTGGAGTCGTTGAGGGCCAGCAGCACCTCGGGCAGGGGATGGGGCAAGACGACGCAGCCGGCCACGACAGGGCCTGCCAGGGGTCCGCGCCCGGCCTCGTCCAGCCCGGCCACCGGACCGATGAGCTCCCGAGCCAGCACCAAAGCCGGATCGTCATCGTCGAGGAGGAAGAGGGCGGGCTGGGGTTTGGCTTTGGCACCCCGGGCTTTGGTCTTGCTGGCCATCGGGAGCCGACCGTGGCACAGGCCGGAAGGCCGGGGAAACTTGCGGCCGGTGTCGTCGTCGATATCCTCCCGCGTTCGCCGCTCTTGTGCTCCGTTCCGAGACTGCTAGACCCGCAGCCCTGCTTCGCCCCTTTTGAGCTTTTTTGACGACGTTTGATGTTCCAGCCGCTGGCGCGACTTGAAACGACCGCCTCGCGCTTGCCCTCGCCGACGTCGATAGACCCTGTCGTCGAGCGCTGAAGAGTTTTGATGTTTCAAGGCCCGCGCGCCTTGCAGTTTTGATGTTCAAGACGCTGGCGCGTCCTGAAGAAAGCAACCGATGGCCACCACCGCAAAGACGAACGCCAAGTCCCAGCCGCCCGCACCCGCGGCACGCAAGGCCACTGCGACGAAGGCTGCCCCCGCCACCCTCGATTTTGTCGTGCCCGACACCAGCCGATCGCGCCCCACCCGTCGTCGTGGTGGAGATGGCACCGCAGCCCCTCGTCGCACCGGTACCCGCAAAGTCACGGAGAAGGCGGAGCATCCCGTTGCTCGAGCGCCCGCGCGGCCGATGTCCGAGCGCAAAGAGATGAAGCGCCTGGTGTTGCGCGGCAAAGACAAGGGCTTCGTCACCTTCGACGAAATCAACGAGTCCATGCCCCCCGACGTCACCACGATGGTCTTGCTCGAAGACACCATCGCGCTGCTGGCCGAAAACGAAGTCGAAGTCGTCGACGATGCGATGAAGATGGGCGAAGGCCAGGCAGCGCCGGTCAAGGGCCAGCTGGTCGAGAGCACAGAGACTCAAGAAGAGACCGTCGACTACGCCGAGATGTCACGCGGCAATGATCCCGTGCGCATGTACCTGCGCAAGATGGGCAGCGTGTCGTTGCTGACCCGCGACGGCGAAGTCGAGATCGCCAAGCGCATCGAAGAAGGTGAGCTCGAGGTCCTCGACGCCGTTTTGGGCACGCCCATCTGCATGGCCGAGATCCTCGACCTCGGCGATCGACTGCGCAAAGGCAAGATCCGCGTCAAGGAGATCGTCAAGGAAAACGAGTCCGGCGAAGACGGACAGACCCTCGAGTTCGACGAGCCCAAGGTCACCGAGCGGGCGCTCAAGATCGTCGGCAACCTGCAGCGGCTCAAGAAGGAGCACGACCTCATCAACGAAGAGCTCGCCGATCCCAAGATCGCGACCAAGCGCAAAGAAGAAGCGAAGAAGGAAGCCGCGTCGTCGTTGGCCGAGATCGTCGCCGAGTTGCGCGACCTCAAGATCAACAAGCGCCAGATCGACCGCATCGTTCAGCGCATCCGGGTGCTCGTCCGCCGCGTCAACAAGGCCGAGTTCGAGGTGCAGGCCATCGAGCGCCAAGCCAACGCCGACGCCGTCTTCGTGCGCGCCGAGCTCAAGAAGGGTCGCGAAGACGAAGCCCTGTTGAACCGGGTCTCCAAGAAGTGGGGCGCCGACCTCGACACCCTGCTCGAGTGGGACCGCACCATCGCGATGGCCATCAACCGCGTGAAGCGCGTTCAGGAAGAGGCCGCCATGGACCTCGATACCCTGCGCGAGGCCTACCGCCGCATCCAAAAGGGTGAGCGCACGGCGGCCGGCGCCAAGGCCGAGCTGGTCGAAGCCAACCTGCGTCTCGTGGTTTCAATTGCGAAGAAGTACACGAACCGCGGCCTGCAATTTTTGGATTTGATCCAAGAGGGCAACATCGGCCTCATGAAGGCCGTCGACAAGTTCGAGTACAAACGCGGGTACAAATTCTCGACGTACGCAACCTGGTGGATTCGCCAAGCCATCACCCGCGCCATCGCTGATCAGGCGCGCACCATCCGCATCCCGGTGCACATGATCGAGACGATCAACAAGCTGGTGAGAACCTCTCGCTACCTCGTTCAAGAGTTGGGTCGCGAGCCGACGCCGGAAGAAATTGCCGAAAAGATGGAGCTGCCCATCGAGAAGGTGCGCAAGGTTCTCAAGATCGCCAAGGAGCCCATCTCGCTCGAGACGCCCATCGGCGAAGACGAAGACAGCTCGCTGGGCGATTTCATCGAGGACAAGGGCGCGACCAACCCGTCTCACGCCGTCATCTCGATGAACCTGTCCGAGCAGACCCGCAAGGTGTTGGCGACGTTGACGCCGCGCGAAGAGAAGGTGCTGCGCATGCGCTTCGGCATCGGCGAGAAGTCCGACCACACCCTCGAGGAGGTGGGCCAGGACTTCGAGGTGACCCGCGAGCGCATTCGGCAGATTGAGGCCAAAGCGCTGCGCAAGCTGCGTCACCCCTCGCGCGCCAAGAAGCTGCAGGCTTTCGTCGACGCCTCCGGCGGCCAGACCGCGTAGCGCTCCGCGCGGTGTGCGCTCCGCGCGGGAGAGCGCGCTTCGCGCGGAGAATGGCCTCCGGCCGGGCCATGGGGGTTACCTGGTGGTGGCGAAGCGCTCCAGGGCAAACCCCCCTGGACCCCCTGCCCTTTGTGTAGACGCGTTCCCTCGAGCTGTTGCCGGCGCCGGAGGTCTTGGTTGGTGCACGGACCAAGAAAAGGCGAACAGCTCGGCGCCGGCAGAGCTCGAGGGCAACGAGCTCTTCGATGGCCGCGGCCCGCGTCGCGTCTGGAGTGAAGTTGGGTTGGAGGCCGAAGCGTCGATGTCCAAACGCTGGTGGCACGAAGACGCACCAGCAGCTTTGACGTCGTCGCGAGGGCGAGATCAAAGCCTCTTCGACATGTCCCGGTGGGGGATGCCGGCGTCGTCGTAGATGTCGCCGTGGGCGCGGTAACCAAGACGCTCGTAAAACGGGATGGCGCTGACCTGGCTGCTGAGGACGACGACGACGCGGCCTTGTTTTCTTGCTTCGGCTTCGAGCGCGGCCATGAGCGCGCGGCCGACGCCGTTTTTTCGCTGGCTGGCGATGACGGCCACGCGTTGCGCCTTGGCGGTGGTGGCATCCAGGGGCAGCAGGCGCGCGGTGCCAGCGTCGGTGTCGCCGTCGACGGCCAGGAAATGGGTGCACAAGGCGTCTTTGTCGTCGAGCTCGAGATCGCGCGGCACGCCCTGTTCGACGACGAAGACCTGCTCGCGCAGGGCCAGGCAGCGGGCGAGATCGGCCGGGCTGTGCGCGCGTTGGATGGGCATTTCGAGAAGCTACCTCTGCGACGGGTTCGGCTAGTGTCGAGGGCGTGATTCGGTCCCTGGCGTGGGTTTGCTTCGTCGTCGTCGTCACCCCAGCCTGGGCTGCGGGGGAGCGAGCTCTCGACGTCGACACCTTCCAGTTCACCGTCGATCCGGCGCACCTGGTGGTGGGCGAGACCGTCGAGGCCACCATCACCATCGAGGCCCGCGACGACGCGGGGGCGCCGCTCGACGTCGCGCCGCCTCAGCTGGCGACGTCGACGGGCACCATCGATGTACCCGTGCGCACCGCCCCTGGAGTCTATCGAGCGCGTTTCGTGCCGCCCAAAGAGGCCTTTCCGCACGTCGCCTTGGTGTCGGCCATCGTCGACACCGTGTCGGGTACGGCGGTGGGCTTCTTCAGCGTGCCCTTGTGGGGACGCGGAGCGACCACCGTGAAAACCAAACCCGGGTCGGCGGTCACCGTGCACGTCGGCGCCGACGCCTTCGGTCCCGTCGTCGCCAACGCCGCCGGCGACGCCCTGGTTTCGATCTTGGTGCCCCCCGGGCCCGAAACCGCCGAGGCCCAGAGCGTCGACGTCGTCGGCAACGAGTCGCAAAAGACCATCGATCTCGGCGTACCTGGCTTCAACCGACTCGCGCTGCTTCCCCTCGACGACATCGTCAGCGGCGACGGCAGCAGCGGGGCGCGCCTGCTGGTCTTCGTCGTCGACAAAAATGGCGAGCCGCTGCCGAGCGCCAAGCTGAAGGCCTCAGCCCCGGTAGGAACCTTCGACGAGGGCGTGGTGCTGTTGGCGCCGGGGATGTTCGAGCTGCTCTGGCGACCAGGGCCCCAACGCGAACAGCAGGTGCCCATCACGGTGGCACTCGAGGGCGAGCCGGTGTCGCACGCGACCGCCGCGGTGCGGATCATCGCTGGGGTGCCCGCCAGCGCCAGCGTCGTGAGCCCGCAGCAGGCGTTGGCCGCCGACGAAGGCCGCGAGCTGCTGGTCAGGGTCACGGTCCTCGATCAGGGCGGCAACCTCTTGCCCTTCGGCACCGCTCGCATCGACGTCGACGTCGGCCGCATCGATCGCATCCTCGGCGGCGACGTCAGCAAACAGGTGGCCTGGGTGTTTCCGGCCAAGTTGCCCGCGGGTGCGGACAAGACGACGGCGACCTTGAGCGTGCGCGCCGCCAGCGGGGTCGTGCTGGGAGAAGCCCAGGTGGTGTTGCTGCCGGGCAAGGCCCATACCCTGCACCTCGCACCCTTGGCCGACGTCGTCGCCGATGGCAGCTCCGCAGTTCCCGTCGTCGTCACGGCCCTGGATGCGGCGGGAAACGACGTCGTGCCCCAAGGGGTCGTCGTCACAGGTCTGGGCGGCAAGCTGGTGGCCCAAAACGTCGACGTCGGCGCTCGGCGCTTTCGCGCGCTCTTTGTACCGGAGCCCCGCGATGAGGAGCAGGTCATCGAGCTCGAGGCCCACCTGGGATCGTTGGCGACGACGACGTCTGTGCGTTTGCTGCCCCGTCCCCGCGCCGTGCTGCTCTTGGGTCCCGGCGTGACGACGTCGACGAGCTACGGCGCCGACATCGTTGCCGTGGGGCCCGAGCTCTCGATGTTGGTGCGCCTGCCCCTCTTTGATGGTGCTGTGTACTGGGGCGGCACCGTCGCCATGTTGGAGGGGCTGGCGTCGGTGTCGCGCTCGAGCTTCGTCCAGCACCGAGCGTTTCCCGTGTTGACCGAGTTTGCCTGGCGTCCGCTCTTGCGCCCGGATCTTGGTGTTCACCTCGGTGTGGTTGGAGGGGTGATTACGTCGGATGTGACTGTGGTGAACCAAGAGCAGGGCCTGGACGAGCGGAAAATCGAAACCGGCTTGGGCTTCGGCGCCGTCGTCGGCATCGGCTATCGCTTGGGTCCAGGTTTTCTCGAGCTCGACGCGAGGATTGCTGAGGGCGGCACCCTCGGCAGCAGCGTGCTCGACGGCGCGCCGCCGTGGGGTGCGGGTCTGTCGCTGGGCTACCGGTTTGGAATTTGAACGTCGTCGTCGTCAGCGCGGCTTCAAAACAACAAGAGCTCGGTGAACCAGGCTGCTGCGATCAAACCGACGAAGTCGCCGATCAACCCTGCCCACAGCGCGTGGCGGATGCGCTCGATGCCGACGCTGCCGAAGTAGACAGCCAAAATGTAGAAGGTCGTGTCCGCAGCACCCGACATCACCGCCGCCGTCGTCGCTGGCAGCGAGTCGGCGCCGTGGGTCTTCATCAGCTCGACCATGACGCCGTCGGAGCCCGATCCCGACAGGGGCCGCACCAACATCATGGGCAGGGTCTCGACGGGCACCGACACCAGGGCCAGCACCGGTCCCAAGGCGTGGGACAGCAAGTCGAGCAAACCAGCGCTGCGCACCAGGCCCACAGCGACGAGGACGGCGACGAGGTAGGGCACGATGCGCACGGCGGTCTCGAAGCCTTCTTTGGCGCCGTCGACGAAGACCTCGTAGACCTTCACGTTTTTCAGCAGGGCAACCAGCAGCACGAACGCGAAGACCAGCGGGATCGCGCTGTCAGAAACCACCGTGGCAGCACCGCGAAAGATCTCCATCAGGCCGGCCCCGACGACGACGACGACGACGACGACGCTGGAGCGCCCTCGCTGACCGGGAAGCGCCGCTCGAGCACTTTGGCGACGACGATGGCGACGCACATGCCACAGGCGGTGGCCAGGATGGTGGGCACCACGATGTTGGTGGCCAGCAGCGATTTGTTCTCGAGGCGCAGGGCGATGGTGCGGGCGGGGATGAGTGTGAGGTGGGTGGTGTTGAGGGCGAGGAACATCACCATCGCGTTGCTTGCGCTCTTTGGTGCGGGGTTGAGCTCCTGCAGGTGCTTCATGGCGGCGAGCCCCAGCGGCGTGGCGGCGTTGCCGAGGCCGAGGAGGTTGGCCGACATGTTCATCACGATGGCCCCCATCGCTGGATGATCAGCGGGGACGTCGGGGAAGAGCCGGCGCAAGAGGGGCCGCAGCGCGCGGGCGAGCAGGGCCACCAACCCGGCCTTTTCGGCGACGCGCATGATCCCCGACCACAGCGCGAGCACACCGACGAGGCCCAGGGCCAGGGCCGCTGCTCCTTTGGCGCTGTCGAGGCACTTGTCGGTCAAGGCCTTCATGGTCGGCATGGGTGGTGGCGGTAGTTTCCGCAGCTCGCTGTCGGCGACGACGCCCACCAGGTCGGGGCGTTGATCGTTGAACACCGACTGCTCGAGGGAGTCGGGCAGGGCATCGCGCACCAGGGCCGCGACGACGGCCGTAACGACGAGGACGACGAAGACGCGGTTCAATGCTCGTCCTCATCCTTGAAGTCTTCATGGTTCAAGCCGCTGCGCGTCTTGAACAGCGTGTTCATGCCTCCGGCATTGCCGCCCGCGCGCGGGTCGTCGGGCTTCACATAGATCTCGCGATCGCCCTTGGTGTTGAGCGCGGGACCCACGAGGCCATCGCGCTCCATGCGATCGACGATGCGGGCTGAGCGCTGGTAGCCGATGTTGAGCATGCGCTGCACGTAGCTGGTCGAGCACTTCTTGGAGCGCGCGACCAGAGCGACGGCTTCTTCGTAGCGCGCGTCTTTGGGCTCGTTCACGTCGCCGTCGGAGCCGCCATCGTCGACGTCGTCGTCTTCTTGGTACTTCAGGATGTCCATGTCGTAGCGGGGCTTGCCCTGGGCCTTCAAGAAGTCGACGACGCGGTGCAGTTCCTTCTCCGAGATGAAAGCGCCGTGCACGCGCATCACGTTCGAGGTGCCCGGGGGCATGAAGAGCATGTCGCCGCGGCCCAGGAGCTTCTCCGCGCCGACCTGGTTGATGATCGTCTTGGAGTCGTGGTTGCTCGCGAGGCGAAAGCCCATGCGCACGGGAAAGTTGGCCTTGATGACGCCGGTGATGACGTCGACGGAGGGGCGCTGGGTCGCGAGCATCACGTGGATGCCAGCCGCGCGGGCCTTCTGGGCGATGCGCATCACGTAGGCCTCGACGTCCTTGCCGGCGACGGCGAGGAGGTCGGCGTATTCGTCGATGATGACGACGATGTAGGGCAGCTTGGTGAGCTCGCGTCCGTCCTTGTCGCGCAACTTCGTGACGACGGCGCCGTTGAGCGATTGCTGTCCAGCGAGCACTCGATCGTTGAAGCCCTTGAGATCGCGGACGCCGACGTCGGAGAGCAATTGGTACCGGCGCTCCATCTCGGCGACGCACCACTTCAGGGCGACGGCGGCTTTCTTGCTGTCGATGATCGGTGGCAGCAGCAGATGGGGAATGCCGTCGTACAATGATAATTCGAGCATTTTCGGATCAATCATCATGAACTTCACATCCTCAGGTGTGGCCCGATAGAGGATGGAGCAAATCATGGCATTCACGCTGACGGACTTGCCGGACCCCGTGGTGCCGGCGATGAGCACGTGGGGCATGTCGGCGAGGTTGGCGTAGTAGCTTTTTCCCTCGATGTCCTTGCCCAGGGCCATCAAGAGCTTGTCGTCGCGCTTCTTGAAGGCCGGATCGGCAATGATCTCCTTCATATAGACAGTCTCGCGTCGATCATTGGGAATTTCAATACCCACTGCACCTTTGCCAGGAATGGGGGCAACGATGCGCACATGAATGGCTTCCATGGCCATGGCGATGTCGTCGGACAGCGCGGCAATCTTCGAGACCTTGATGCCCGGCGCGGGCACGAACTCGTAGGTGGTGACCACGGGACCGGGGCGGATCTCGCGCACGCGCCCCTCGATGCCGAAGTCGAGGAACTTGGCGATGAGCTTGTCGGCCTGCACCCGCAGTTTCAGCTGATCGACGGGTTCGATGACGGGGGCGTCGTAGTCCAAGAGGTTGAGCGGCGGCAGCACGTAGGCGCGGGGCGGGGCCTCCTCGTGGGCCGCGGCGTCGTCTTGCTCAGCCTGCGCCACCAAGGTCGCGGGATCTTTGATGTCGCGTTCGACGATCTTCAGCTCCTCTTCGAGGATGGGGGCGATGGCGCCCGACGACGTCGCTGCCTTCTTCCTTTGCTTGGCCTTCTCCAGGGCCTCGGCCAGCGAGATGACCACGCCGTCGTCGATGTTCTGGGTCCAGGGGGGATCGGCGGGTAGGCTGTCGGGGGGCACCTCTTCGATCATGGTCGGCGGACCCGACGATGACGACGACGCCACCGGCACCGGTGCTGGGCCATCGGTGAGAGGTGCGGTGAAGGTCACGCGGGGCTGGGCATCGATCTTCTGCTGCACGCGCTGCTGCGCTTTGTCGCTGATGCGCAGCTGCCGCTCGGCGGCGGCTTGTTCGCACAGACGCTGCTGCTCTTGCCGATCGACGCTGACAGCGAGAGGCGGCGTGGTGTCGGCGTCGCGGGCGCGTTCTTGGGCCAGCAGCCGGCGCTCCTCGCGCCACACCTCGAGGCTCTCGAGAGCGGAGTGCCAACCCTGCACGCTGCGCTCGATCAGCGCGCGCACCGTGCCCCCGACCCGTCGATCCGAAGCCACCAGCGATCCAATGAGGCAGAGCGCGGCAGCGACGACGCCGGTCCCCAAGGGCGCCAAGCTGCGGCTGCCGGCGGCGGCGACGAGGGCGCCGATCAAGCCCCCCGCGGGAAAAGGCACGAGCTCCGACCCGCGCAGCAGCAATTGCAACAAGGTCATCAGCGACACCGCAGCCAAAGCCGCAGCCGCGGTGCGCACGAGGGCGCGCTTGGGTTGCTGCACCGGTCGGAAGCAGGCGACGACGACGAAGAGGAAGGCCAGCGGCGCAGCAAAGGCCAGCAACCCGAAGGTCAGCGTCAGCAGGTCGGCCACGAAGGCGCCGCCAGGCCCTATCCAGTTGGCGACGGCGTGTCCGGCATGGCCATCGCGCGACGAGTACGACGCCAACGACAAGGCGAGCAGCACATCGAGAGCCAAGACCACGATGCCTGTGATCTCGAAGGGCAGGCTGTGCAAACGGGCCGACGACGACGACGTCTTGGCCTTGGCCTTCTTGCCGGGTCGGGCTCCGACTGAAGGACGATCACTCACAGTCTCTGCAGCGACCGGCGGCAGCGAGGGGTGCTCAGCGCGGGGACGACGGCGGGACCGGCGGGGCGCAGGAACGTCGTCGTCGCCGTCGCCGTCGTCGTCGTCGCGGGCGCGGGGTGGCTCGGACAGGGCCAGCTTACGGCGGCGCGGGGGGGCGCTGTCGTCGTCGTTGTGTTCGTTGGTCGCCAACTGGAGTCTCCTTGCGACAAGAGGCTCCATGGTGAGACCGGCGATCCCCTGAATCAAGAAACTGACCCGGTCGCGCAGGGTGGCTTCTCGGTGACTGCCCGCTTCCGCGTCATCAAGAAGCCACCCGAAGCGACCCAGGATGCACAGATGACGCGCTAGGGTCCCAGCAATGTCGACGACGAAGCCCACCTTCTCGCTGCCCCGCCAGCTCGCTTACGCCTGCGGCCAAGCTGGAAACGTCCTCACCGAGAGCTTGATCGTCACCTATCTGATCTATTTCTATCTGCCCCCCGCCAAGAGCGGCGACGTCGAAGTCTCGTTGCTTCCCAGTTATGTATTGAGCTTCATTCCGGCGATGTTCTTTGTGCAGTTCATGCCGCGGGCGTTCGATACGTTCATCGATCCAGCAGTGGGGAATTTCAGCGACAAAAATCGTCATCCCCTCGGTCGTCGGCGCATCTTCATGCTCGCGGGCTTTGCTCCCCTGTGCTTCGCCACCGCGGCCCTGTTCTTCCCCCCCGATGCCGGCCCCACCGCTCTCAATGTCGCCTGGGCCACGGCGCTGATGACCGTGTACTTCGCCTCCTTCTCCGTCTACGTCGCGCCCTATCTGGCCCTGCTGCCAGAGCTCGCTCCCGAGCGAGCATTGAACGTGCGGGTGTCGACGATGTTGGCCGCCTTTGCCCTGGTCGGTGGCCTCATCGCCATCAACGGCGGCGGTGCCATCATCACGGCCCTGGGCGCAGAGACCGCGGCGCAGAAGGCGCACTCCACCCAATGGATGGTGGTGTCGCTGACCGTGGTCTCACTGGTGCTGCTCGTGCTGCCGATCCTGGCCATTCCCGAGCGTCGACTGGTCGCGCCGGCATCGATCGACGGGCACGCTGGCTTGGTCGATTCATTAAAGAACACGTTCTCTGATAAGGCCTTCATTCCCTATGTCGTCGGCACCGTGCTATTTGCGTTTGGTTTCAATATTGTTCGCTCCGCGCTGCTTTATTTTGTCACTGTCTTGATGGGCCAGAAGGAAGACTCGCCCGTCACCGTCGCGGTCTTTGGCGTCGCCGCCCTGGGCTTTCCAGTCGTCGCGGTCTTGGCGGGTCGGCTCGGCAAGCGCCCGGTCATGATCGGGGGCACCTTGGTCCTGGCTGCGTCGCTGACGGGGTTCTGGGTCGTCGACGGCCTCGTCAGCGGCGCCATCTTTCTCTCTTTGTCGGGCCTTGGTCTCTCGGCTTTCTTGGCGCTGCCAAACTCCATTCTCTCCGACATTTGCAACGCCAACGCACGGCGCACCGGCCAGCGTCGTGAGGCCATGTTCTTTGGGGCGCAGGGCTTCATGTTGAAGATCAACCTCGGCGTCTCCTTCTTCCTCTTTGGTTTCTTGCTCGACCGCTTCGGCCACTCCGTCGACAACCCCTTGGGGGTACGCTTGATGGGACCCCTCGCAGCGATTGCCCTCGTCGGCGCCGCCGTGGCCTACTGGCGCTATCCCGAGGCGCGCATCAACGCGGAGTTGGTCGGCGTCGGCGAGAAATCGTCCTGATGCGCTGGGGTCATCGTCTGCTCATCGGTTTCGGCTGCGGCTTTCCGATCGCGCTGGTGGCCGTGTGGATGGTCATGCCCAAGCACGACGTCGCCTTGGCCTTGGGAGCGGCCTTGGTCGGCGGACTCTTTGGTGCCGGCGCTGCGCTGCTGCACTCCTGATCAGCCGCTGTCGACGACGACGCCGGCCACGCCGCCGCAGCTGCAACGCTCTCCGGCTTTGGCGAGGGCCGAGGCGGGGCAGCGCTGCTGGGCGAGGGGTGTTGCAGCGAAGCATTGCAGAGGAGCCGCGGCGTGTTTGCCATCGACACGCACCAGAAAGCTCTCGGCCCAGCCCAACTGGTTTACATAGGAGTCGTAGCGGATCCCATATCGACCAGGAGCGAGCAGGGTCGCGCCCTTTGCCTGATAGGGATCGGGCCAGGTCGACGCCGAAAAAGGGAAGGGATCGTTCACGATCAACGTCAGCGAGTTGTCGCCGTCGGAGCCGTCGACGTAGCCGACGATGAGGGCCACGTGAGCCGAAGCGCCGAAGACGTCGGGCCTGCCGCTGGGGTTGATGCCCGCGAGCACGGGACGTCCACCATCGAGCTCACGACGAAGTTCGACCGCGCTGAGCGTGTTGGTGTGGCTCACGAAGAGACGGGGTGTGCTCTGTCCGGTCAAGAGAGCTACCCGACGCGGATAACCCACCAGCATGCCCATCAAGCGGGTGGCGTCGCCGGCGGGGAAGTTGCAGAGGCGACAATCACGCGCACATTGGGCCTGATTGCTGGCAATTGAAATCGCGCCGATCACACCACATTGATAGTGATCGTTGACCGCCGGAACCTCAAATCGACGAAACACCATTTCGCCCACAGCCAGCCAGCACCACACCGGCGTCGCTTGCTGCACCGGGGCGATGCCGAGATCGACGTCGGCCCGACCCAGGGGGCACCAGAGCGAGAAAAGCAAGACGACGACGAAGGCGCGCATTCAGGCTCCGCTGCGCAGGCTGACCAGGGACTCCCACAAAGCGGGCAGGGCAGCGATGTCGTCGGCAGGCCAGAGCACGCGCAGGCCCTTCTCCTCGATGTGGATCTGCACGCAGGACGCAGAGACGCCCGCCGGCACCATCTTCAAGAGGGCGTCGCCGCAGCGCGTGAGCAGGGCGAAGCCGTCGTCGTCGCAAAACACGAGGAAGGCGGCGTCGACGGGGCCAATGCCCAGCTTCTGTTCGCGCAGCTGATCAATCACGCTGAAGATGCCCTGGTGGGTGAGACGGGCACGTCCCACCCCTTCGGGCAGCTCGCCGACGAACCACACACCGCTGTCAACGACGTCAGAGCTGATGGCGGCGGTGGCGCTGAAGAAGGGCAGCCGCAGCACCAGGCCGTCGGCGACGCCGGCTGCGGGATCGACGTTGACGATGCCGCTGCGGCCCAAGAGCTCGCTCAACTGTGCTGTCGACGCGGGTGTCGCCATCACCCTTTGGTAGCACGGTGCGTCGGTGCTAGCCCGGGGCCATGCTCACCAGCGACGACGTCGACGACTTTGCCCAGCGCCTCGATCAAGCGACCCTCGAGGCCCAGGCCGTGACCCAGCTGACGACGACGAAGGCCTTCTCTTTGGCGGAGGCCTACACCATCCAGCGGGCCGGCATCGCCCTGCGCAAGCTGCGCGGTGATGAGCTCGTGGGCTTGAAGATGGGGCTCACCAGCCGCGCCAAGATGGTGCAGATGAAGGTCGAGGTCCCCATCTACGGTCACCTGACGCGCTCGATGATCCTCGAGGACGGCGGCACCGTGCTGCGCGCCTCCCACATTCACCCACGCGTCGAGCCGGAGATCGCCTTCTTGCTGGCCAAAGATCTCGAGGGACCCGTGACCCCGGCCCAAGCCCTGGCCGCCGTCGACTGCTGCTGCTGCGCGCTGGAGCTCATCGATTCGCGCTTCGAGAATTTCCAGTTCACCCTGCAAGACGTCGTCGCCGACAACGCCTCCTCCTCCCGCTTCGTTCTGGGCAGCAGGGTGCGCCCGCGGGACACAGACACTGGCAATCTCGGCATGGTGATGACGAAAAACGGCGTCGTCGTCGAAACCGGATCGTCGGCTGCCATCTACGAGCACCCCGCGCGCTCGTTGGCGGCCCTGGCCAACCAACTGGTGTCGCTGGGCGAGCAGCTCAAAGCGGGCATGATCGTGATGACGGGGGGCGCCACCGCGGCCATGGCCCTGTCTCCCGGCGATCGTGCCCGCGTCGACGTCGACGGCCTGGGATCGGCTGAGCTCTTCGTGGTCTGAGCGATCTTTGGCCAAGGATTGGGGACACGATCGTCCCACGCTTGCCGCAGGCCATCGTTTTCGGGATCCTCAGCGCGATGCCCGCGCTGATCCACAACCGCTACCGCAAGGACACCCTGCTCGGGCGCGGCGGCATGGGAGAGGTCTGGCGCGGCCACGATCTCACCCTCGATCGCCCCGTCGCCATCAAGACGATCCTCGCGGTCTCCGTCGACGACAACTTCGTGCAGCTCTTCGAGCGCGAAGCGCGCATGTGCGCCCGCCTGCAGTCCAAGCACGTGGTCGCCGTCTACGACTTCGGCAGGGATGACAACGGCGACCTCTATCTCGTGATGGAGATCCTCGAAGGCGTCGGCCTCGATGCCATCCTCAAGGCGGGTCGCTTGCCGCTGGCGCGCGCCCTCGACTTCGCTGTCCAGGCCTGTCGCGGTTTGCACGCGGTGCATGAGGCCGGCATCGTTCACCGCGACGTCAAACCGGCGAACCTGATGGCCGTGGGTCGCGACGGCGGCGAGCTCATCAAGGTGCTCGACTTCGGGCTGGCCAAGCAGGCCGCCGACGACGGCACCCAAGTGAGCCGTGTCGCGGGGACGCCGAGCTACATGGCTCCCGAGCAATTCTCCGAGCAGGGCCTCATCGACCGCCGCGCTGACGTCTACGCGATGACTGCCGTCGCCTGGGCTCTGGTCGTTGGTCGGGCGGCTGTGCGCGGCGATCTTGCATCGTGCCTCTACCAGCACCTCCAGGCGCCGGCCCCGTCCCTGCCCTTTGGTTATGCCCCCGCCCGACTGGATGCCGTGTTTGCCAAGGGACTGGCGAAGTCGCCGGCAGATCGTTGGCCCTCCTGCGGTGCCTTGGGCGACGCCATCGCCGACGTCTTGCGCGAGGTCGTTGCCGGTGACCCCGCCCAGTTTGAGCCCGACGCCGAAGGGCCGACAGCCCAGATTTTCACCAACACCGGCCCGGTGCACCCGCCGGCCCAGCTGGTGCCGCCGACAGCGCCGACGCTCTCGCGCGCAGAGCTCGCACCCGTCCCGCCGGCGGCGACCCGTCCGGCGCTGAAGGCCGCCATCGCTGGGGTTGCTGCGGCAGCGGTGGTGGCCATCGTTCTGGCCGCCGCCT
>JAHFED010000017.1 GCA_023248635.1 Myxococcales bacterium | reverse complement strand
CGCCGACCAGGACTTCGTCACCTCCCAGAACAAGAGCATTGCGGCCGCCGAGTCCGGCAATGAGAACTACCGGACCTTCTCCGCCCAGCAGGTGAAGAGGATGACCGAGGGCAACACCGAGGCCGCCAACCTCCTCGACGCGCAGAAGGCCCTGGTGACCCAGGAGCTCGAGGGGCTCCAGAAAGAGGTCCAGTCCCTCGAAGCCGAGACCAACCGTACGCCGGCGCAAGACTCCCTCCTGGCGAGCAAGCAAGAGAGCCTGAGGTCCCTCACCGAAGTCGAGGGCCAGCTCGACAGCGCCAAGCTCTTCGTCGAAAACAGCAACAAGGCCATCAAGGACGGCGTGCTGACCGCGAGCGAGGCCAAGGCCCTGGCGCCCCAGCTCAGTCGGGCCGCCGACGCCGAGGAGAGCCTCAACCAAAGCGGCGTCACCGGCATCACCGGCAGCGCCGAGAAAAAAGAGGACGGCGTTCGCCTGCCCGGGGAGTTCGTCCGCTTGGCGACCGACAGCCTGAAGGCCGTCGACGGCACCCTGAGCGAACAGCAAGGGCGCATCGCCCAAAAGCGCCAGGAGCTCACGGCACAGGTCAAGACCCTCGAGGCCACTCCCAACCTGACGCCGACCCAACAGTCGCAGTTGCAGCGCGGCAAAGCGCAGCTCGGCCTCCTCGCCAAAGCCGAAGAAAACCTCAAAGACCAAAAGGCCGTCAACGCCGCTCGCCTCAGCGCGGTCTCGGATGGGCTGGTCACCGAGAGCGAGGCCCGGGTCGTGAACGCAGCCCACAAGGGGGTGACAGCCGACGCGCAGGCCATCGAAGGCGAGGCCAACCTTCTCGCCGCTCCCGCCAACACCCCGGCAGCGGGGAGCGCGCCCAACGCGGCGGAGGCCCCCACCACTGGTCTGGCCAAGACCCTCGCCGACAACCCAAAGATCCAGTCGAACCAGGACCTGATCAACCACTACTACAAGCTGGGCGGCGGCACCTGGTCGGGCGCGTCCAAGCTGGCGACCGCCGATGGCACGACGTTGAACAAGTTGATCCGAGATCGCGCTGCTCCAGTGACTGCCCCCGCCGCACACGCCACACCCGCACCCGCCGCGCCGGTGGCACCCTCAACGACTCGGCCGCGTCGGGATCTCTTCAGCGCCCCCGCCGTCGGCTGAGGGGACCTGGCGCCCCTCACCTGCACGCGACGCTGAGCTGGCAGGGGCTCACCAAGACGACGGGCCGGCCCAGGGGCTCGTCGTCTTGGCTGTCGTCGGGCCCTGGTGGCACGGCCCGAGCCGGCACTGACTGCCTGGTCGCCACGTCGAGCCGAACCTGGGCGCGGCGAGCACGGACGACAGACCTCACGTTTGCCCCGCCCAGAAGCACGATGCACCTGCCCTCCACGAGCCGGCCCGGAGCCCTTATGTACGTCGTCACCTGCGTCGTCGTCTTCGCTGTCGCCTACTTGCTGAACATCGTCACGATCACGGTCGGCTACCACCGAGGCTTGGCCCACCAAGCCGTCACACTCTCGCCGCGCGTGCGCCGCGCCCTCGTCGTCGCCGGCAACTGGATCACGGGGCTCGATCCCAAAGCCTGGGTGGTGATGCACCGGCTGCACCACGAGCACTCCGACACCGCGCTGGATCCTCATTCTCCCCTCAACGTCGGCATCTGGGGCATCGCCAGCGAACAGCTGCGGAGCTACGAGCGCGTCCTCGTCGGGCTCGCGCGCGATGATCCTCATTTCACGCGCTACGCCAAAGACCTCGAGTTCCCGATCAATGCGCTCAATGGGCGCGGTCTGTGGTGGGCACCGTACGCCATCCACGCCCTCGTCGGCGTCGTCGGCGCCGTCGTCGTCGGCCCGCTGCTCGGCTTCGCTTACTTCGCCGGCATGATGAGCCACCCCGTGCAGGGCGGGCTGGTCAACGCCTTCGGCCACGCCGTCGGTGGCCGCAACTTCGACACCGGCGACAACGCCCGCAACAACCACCTCGTCGCCTGGTTGGTGCTGGGCGAGGGCTTCCAAAACAACCACCACCACGCGCCGGCGTCGGCTCGCTTCTCCTGCCGCATGCTCGAGGTGGACCTTGGCTATGGGTTCTGCCTCGTGCTCGAAGCGCTGGGAGCGCTCCGCATCCACCGCGCTGCCCTGTTGCCGCGCTTGGGCGCGCTGCGGGGTGCCGGGTCGTCAGCCACGCTCCGGCGGAGGGCGGATGCACGAGCTCTTTGACGTCGTCGACACTGTGTCCATGCGCTTTCGATGCATGCTCATGACCGTCGGCTTGTTGGTGCAGACCGGGTGTCTGATCCAGGAAGCCCCGCCGCCGCCGCCCCGCTTCGGCAGCGCCCTGCACGCCGATCCAAGCTCGTGTGGCCAGCCTTCCTATGCTTGGCTCGACGACGAGCGCCTCGGACAGGTGTTGGAGCGCGAGGCCGTGCGCATCTTCGAGGTCGACGACAGCGCCGGATCGTTGGACACCCTGCGCGAGACCCACATCGCCAACGTGGCGCACACACCGCTGCGTCGGGTGTTCCTCGATCGCATCCGCTACCTCACCCAAGACCGGGGCCAGCTCGTCGAAGCCACGGCCCTTTACGCTTTCCCCGATCCCGATGAGGTCGACGGAGAGCTCCCCCTCGTCATCTACACCCACGGCACCAGCGGCTACTCCGACCTCTGCGCCCCCAGTCACGATGCCGAAAGCCCCACCGCGTCAGAGGCAGCCATCATCGGCGTCTTCGCCAGCGTGTTCTCCAGCAGCGGAGGCGGCGCCATCGTCGTTGCCCCCGACTACCTCGGGATGAACGGCTTTGGTGCTCCTGCCACGGTGCCCCACGCCTATTTCGTCGCCGAGCCAACCGCCATCGCGTCCCTCGATGCCGCCCACGCGGCGCTCGAGCTCGCCCGCCAAGATGAGCTCGACGTTCAAGGCGTCGTCGTCGGCGGGGCCTCGCAGGGCGGACACGCAGCAGCGCTCACCGTTCGCTACGCGCCCCACTACGCCGCCGACCTGCACCTCGTCGGCAGCGTCAGCGCCATCCCGCCTCTCGACCTGGTCGGCCATGCGGAGCTGGCGATGTCGTCGGCGGCGGTGCCCTTGAACATCGGCAACCTGGTGGCGGTCCTCATCTCCGCCCAGCGGTGGTACGAGCTGCCCCGCGCGGCCTTGCTCGACATCGTCGACGAAGCCGCCGTCGACGCCGTCGAAGCCTCGATGCAGTCCTCCTGCCACCTCCCCCAGCTCGACCTGCCCCTCGACGAGATCTTCGCGCCCGACGTCATCGCCGCTGCCCAGGCGGGCAACTTGGCCGCGCTGCCGGAGCCCTGGGGGTGCATCTTTGCGCGCTCGTCGTTGCCCGACACCGATATCGAGCGGCTCGACGACACCCCCGGCCTCGTGGTGGTCGGCAGCGAGGACACCTTGGTCGACGCCGCCGTCGAACGCCGGGATCTGACGACCTTGTGTGAGCAGGGACAGTCCCTCGCCTTCACCGAGTGCGCCGGCCGCAACCACGAGGGAACCTTCTTGGCCGCCATCGACGACATGCTCGATTTCCTCGAAGCCCGCGTCGCCGCAGCCCCGATGGTCGACGCCTGCGTCGCCGCTGAGCCCGGCCTTTGCGGCAGTGATCCCGAGCGCTGACGCGCGCGGCGGCGAGATCAGGCTTCGCCCTTGTCCGCTCGTCGCGTCACGGCGCGTGACAGTCGCAACCACTTGGATGAAAGCCGTCCAGAAACCCGATGCAGGAAGGCACTGGAAACGCCGGGTCCGTGCAATGGGTCTGGCAGTAGGCGAGGCTCGCTGCGGCGTTGGCAGGGTCGCCGTCGCAGAAACAATCGCACAGGGAGAGGCCGCAGCCACCGGCGCCGCAGGTGTCCGTGTGGCAGAACCCACTGAGGCCGGGATCCACGTCCGCGCAGAGGGCCGCGCAGCTTGCGCTGTTCACCGTCGTCGTGCCTCCACAGGCGCACTCGAAGACGTTCCCCCCGGCAGCACACGCATCGGGCGGAGGGACGGTCGCATCGTCTGCTTCACGGCAGTCGCCGTCGCCGAGACGGTTGGGCGCGCGCAGGAAAACCTCCTGCAGAGCCGCGTTCACGGCGGCCTGGGCATTGACGCGCCTGCCGCCGACGCTGGCATCGACGCCAGCGGTGTCGGCGCTGGCCAGCAGCAGGCTCTTCACTTCCTGCCCATTCAGCATTGGTGCCACGGCCATCACCAGGCCCGCCACACCGGCCACCATGGGCGTTGAAGCGGAGGTGCCGCTGAACATGGTGAGGCGTCCGTCGGGCAAGGTCGCGAGGATCTCCTCTTGGCTGTCGGCAGTGATCGGTCCGCCGACGGGGGCGCTGATGCTCACCGCGCCTGGCGACGAACCGTTGACATTGGAATAGGCGGCCGCCGTGGTGCCGTCGCGGTTCAACGCGCCGACGGTGATCCAGTTGTCGGCCGGATTCTCGGCGCTCGGTCTCGAGACGGCCCCCGGCCAGAAGACAGCGGCGTCGGCGGTCAAGTTGCCTGCCGACGACACGAAGAGCGTTCGTGACGCGCGGGAAGCGATGACCCGCACCACGCCTTGGAGGTTCTCGAAGCTGGCGGCGACATTGGCGGCGCAGGCGGCGAAGTCTGCGCCGGTTTGGTTTTTACAGTTGCTCTCGGCCCGAAAATCCTGTCCCAAGGACAGCGACACGACCCGCGCCCCCGTTCCGACCGCGCGAAGGAGCCCGAAGACGACGGCATCCGTCGTCGTGGTCAAGTCGCCGCCGTCGCGCTGCTGGGCCGGCGGGTCCTTCGCCCAGAACACCGCTTGGGGCGCGAGATCGTAATGCACACACGCCAACCCCGAGAGGATGCCGTTCATGCCGCCGCCATCATTGGGTGCACCGATGATCGAGGCCGCGGCCGTGCCGTGCCGCGCGTAGGACGGGAGATCGCTGCCGCTGGAGGCGGGCCGAAGATCGTGGACGCCCGTGAACGCGAGATTCGGAAAAACGACGCTCTTGGCCACGGGAGTGTCGACGACGCCGACGATGACCTTCTTCATCACCGGGTTCTCCTCGTGAATCTGGTCCCAGGCTTCAGGGACTTTCATCATGCGGTAGGCCCAGGTGCCATTCTGGCCGACGACGGCGACGCCGAGGTTGGGTGGGTTGTAATCGTTCCACGTCACGCTGGCGGCGACGGTCTCGAGATCGGCCGGCGGGCGACTGGTGGGCAGCCCGTCCAGCACCGCATCCCGCGACGCGCCGGCAATGGTTGGCTCCGCCGCAAGCAACAGAGCCTGCGCGTCGAGGAGCTCGGTGGTGACGGCGTCGTCGAACCGCACCAGGTAGATGCCCAGACCCGGGAAGCCACCGCTGATCTGGCCACCAAGCTCGGTGAACGTTGCCTCGGCCTCCGCCGACGTCGTCGAAGCTCGGGCGAGCACCAACAGGCTGTTCCCAATGTAGCGCTGCCCAGAGACATCGGTCTCGATGGCCGTCAGGTCCGGCGGCGGAAAATCACCGTCGCTGAAGACGTCCGGCACACACTCCTCGCCGACCAGGTGCTCGTCGCTGGCACAGTCGTCGTCGTCGTCATCGTCGTCGTCGTTGCTGCGACCGGCGCGCCGATCGTCGGGGGGCTGCTCGGTGGGTTTGCACGAGGGGGCGGGCCACACGCCGACGCCCGCCAGCAGGATCAAACCCACCGCACTCAGAATCCTGTTCATGAACCCCTCGCGCTCCTCAGAATAGCCGTCGTCGTCACCCTCGGTCAAAATGCGGCGGTGGCGGAGCGAAAGCACTGATCAAGACGCTGGGTTGCACGTCTGCCGCGAAGAGCATCAACTTCAGTCGTCATATGCCGGGCAACACTGGCAACCCATCGCATCTGGTTCAGGACAAAACACAGTTTGATCCCTTCCGAAGTCATGGGTGCAAACGGCATATTTTCCTTCGCCTCCGCACACGTTTTGGCAGTAGGCGCCGGCGGCTTCGATGGCGGCGGAGGTGCCGACACCGCCACATTGCTCGAAGCACCCACTGATGCCGCAAAAGCTATTTAATCCGGGCGTCGACGACACGCAATCTTCGGGTAGACAGCAGCCTGGCTCACCACAGGTGCCGCTGCAGACAATGCCGCATCCGCCGCAATTTTGATTGTCGATTGCCGGGAAAACACAGACCCCATTGCAGCATTCTTGGGAGGCGCCACAGGCTGGTTCACAGGTCGTCGGCTCGGCCGCTCGAACCGTCATCGCCATCTCCACCGCGTCAAGCCTCACGCCCGCGTCGCTGACGAAAAAACGCACGCGATAGGCGCCGCCCGCCGTCACCAGGGTCCGCAGCTCGGTGGCCCGGGCGGTGCCGATGAGCTTGACATCGGTGATGCGTCCGGCAGCCAGGCGCTGGCTCACTTCTGGGTGCGTGTAGATCACTGCGCCCGCGCCATTCACGATCTCGAAGCCCACCCGGAAAGTGCGCTCCGCCCCAGCGAGGGCCGTGTTCGCCACCGTCACTTCCCAGGCGGCAATGTGATCGAGGAGCAGGTCGCCGGGCGCCCCCTGGAGGTCTGAAATACCCGGTCCGTCGATACTTTCGATGTACCAATTGAAGACCCGTGCAGTGGCGAGATCGAAAGTTCTATTCACGCGGCGGATGAAGCTGATCCCCTCATTTTGCCGCGCCGCATACGGGATCATAATCGTCGCATCAGAAACGCCTGCTGGGACGGGCGTGGTAAAGGCAAGCGTCCCCGCGCCATCGAATCCGGTGACGCTGAATCGTGGCGTAATCTGTTCCCAGGTCTTTAGGGTATAAACCTGGCCGACCTGCGGATCGGCAATGACAAAGCTCTCTCCTTCGATGCCGACGAACAAGACCATATGTGCCGCTTCTTCGCCCGCTTCATTAGAATAATAATAAACCATGGTCGGCCGTCGGGCGCGCATGTTGGCTTGGAGGTACTCGCGCAAATCATCGGTGCCATCGAGGCTCCACCAGCTCTTGCGCTCGACGACGACGCCCGGCAGGAACGCGTGGATATGGTTCACGATCCCTGGGGTATGGACGAACTGCCAAAAGGGCAGGCCGTGCTCCGACTTGAGATCGAAAAAACGGTTGTTGTCCCAAGGTTCGGAGGTCGCGCCGTAGGCGTTCATCAGCGTCGTCAAGCTCATCGACCAACAGTTCTCGGATGCTCCTTGGTTGTGGTAGGGGACCTGCGTCACCACATCCCCCGACGACGGCACGGCACTGGGCTCCGGCGAGGCGTCGACGACGGCGCTCGAGAGTTGGGCCACCTGCACAGTCATGGTGCCGGCGACGTCGTCAACGATGCCGTCAATGAGCTCGGGGTCTTGCCCGTGGAACCAGATGACCTGGGTTCGCGCCGGCGCTGCCCCCTCGTCGAAGCCCGGGATGGGAAAGGTGACGCTGATGGGGCTCGACGGCTGGTTGTCGGTGTCGAAGCGATAGAGCTGCTGCCAAAATCCGGCGGGCACGCCGTCGAGCTGGTGCTGCCGCACCGTGAGCGTGGTGCCGTCTGGCATTGCGCCCTGGGGCACCACCACCCGCAGTCCCCCTGGCAGGGACAGCTCGCGACCAAAAGACCCGGCGATGACGACCGACGCCGACTCGACAACGGGCGCGTCCTGCAGCAGCTCGTCCATCGACGCTGGGCCATCTTGGCCTTGAGACTCCATCGCGAACTCCGGCAAAGCGCTGTCATCGTCGTCGTCATCATCGCCGTCGTTGCGACCATCACCGCGGGCGGGCTCCGGCTTGGCGAGGTCGCACGACGAGGCGGGCCACACGCCGATGCCCGCCAACAGTAGGGCACCCGCGGCACTCAGGACTTTGCTCATGGACCCCTCGCTGCACGACCCACACGCCGACACGAAGTTAGCCGTCGTCGTCACGCTCGGTCAAAAACGCCGGCGGTGGATCGACGATGCGGTGCGCCGGCAGATGCGCTGCGTCAGTGCCCTCAGGCTGACTCGATGCGTTCCTTGAGGAGTTGCAGGGACTTGAGACAATAAAGGCCATCCTCGATTCGCTCATCAAAAGTAAAGCGAAGGGGATAGACCTCGCGCACCTTGACTGCACCTGCATCGTCGACGAAGAAGGAGTGTTTCTTGCGACCAATGACACAAAAAATCGGAACGTTTCCGTACTCATAGAGATGGTGCTGAGCCGCGTCCATTCCGAGAGAGCCGAGGTTGGCCACAAAGAGGGAGGCAAAGAGGGGATCGTTGTCGACGAAGACCTTGGGCAGCAGTCCCCAGGCGTCGAGGGACTTCACCAACGGCACCAGCAGCGCCAGCAGGAAGGTCGGCAGGGCCAGGAGCACTTTCAGCTCCTTGTCGCTCACCGATTCTTTGTCCGAGCGCGCTTCGCGGACGCCGCCTTCGAGGGCCTGGGCGAGGCCGGCTTCGTCGAGAGCTGGATCCAAGAGCTTTTTGACGACGACGATGCTGCCCTTGTCGCTCTTTTCCTTCTTGGCCGAAAAAGAGATGTGGATGCCGCGCCGTTGCCACAAACGCCCGCCAGCGACGAAGCGGTTGAGCCGCGATCGCTCGTGCAGCACGGCGACGGCCGCAGCCACGACCACGTGCAGCACCGTCGAGCGCAGCCCGCGCGCTTTGAGAGCATCGACCCGAGCATCGATGCGGGCAGCGTCGACGTCGAGGTCGAAGAAGACCAGGGACTCGTTTCGCGTCGGCATGAGAAAGGGCATGATCCGACGGGTGGCGGGGACGTCGTCGACGAGGTCTGCGTCGTTGCGAAAGCGGAAAGGCATGGACGCATTATGACCATTGGCAGCGACGCCGTCATCGTTTCCATTCATGTGAGCGAGGCTCGGGGGCGGCCCCTGTTGGCTCTGACGAGTGCCGAGCTGGTGCAGGGCCAGGGCATCGTCAGTGACAAACGCTGCTCGCCGCAAACGCGGGCCAAAAACCAGCTGACCCTGATCGAGGAAGAAGCCCTGCTGGCCGCCGCCGCCGCTGCCGACCTCAAGCTCGAGCCCGGATGCTCGCGCCGCAACCTCGTGACCCGCCACGTCGCGCTCAATCACCTCGTGGGCCGGCGCTTCGCCGTCGGCGAAGCCATCGTGTTGGGCATCGAGCTGTGTGAGCCCTGCGGCCACTTGGGCAAATGCACGGCCGACCCTTTCTCGAAGGCCCTGGTGCACCGAGGCGGGCTGCGCTGCGAGATCGTGCAGTCGGGCCGGTGCCGGGTCGGGGATGCGATCCGCCCATGAGCCGAGATGTCGTCGTCGTCGACAAGCTGGTGCCGGGCGGCCAGGGGCTCTGTCGTGACGGCGAGGGCGTCTTCTTCGTCGATGGGGTTGCCGCTGGCGATCGCATCGAGGTGAGCGTTGAGCGCAAAAGGCGCGGGGCCCGCGAAGGGCGCCTGCTCGCCGTGCTCGAGCCTTCGGCCGACCGCACCCTCCCCGACTGCGGGCTGGTGGCGGTGTGTGGCGGCTGCGACTGGCTGCACCTCACCCGCGCCGCCCAGACCCGTTGCAAAGAGGAGCTCGTTGTCGACGCGCTGGTGCGGGTCGGCCGCTTCTCCCCCACCGAGGTCACCGCGTTCGTGCGGCCGCTCTTGGCTCCCCCAGCTCCGGCTGACGGAGCCCGGCGACGAGCACGCTTCGTCGTCGACGACGCTGGTCGCCTCGCCTTCTTCGCTCGCCGCAGTCACGGGCGTCTCGCCATCGCGGCCTGCCCCGCCCTTGACGCGCGCCTTTCCGCAACTCTGTCCCTGCTGCCGCCGCTCAGGCCAGGTGCCGTCGTCAGGCTCGCTGTCGATGACGACGGCATCGTGGCCGGCGTCGACGACGACGACGACGTTTTGGTTTTGGCACCCCACCTCCGGGCTGCGGCAGCGACTGGAACATCAGCACTTCGCGGCGTGTTGAGCGCGCGCGGTCGCAGCGTCGGCGATCCCTTCTTGAGAGGCGAGATCACGGCGGGCTGGCTGCCCGCGCGATCGGATGCGCTCACCTTCGCCCAGGCGACGCGCTTTGGGGGAGCGGCCATCCGCGACGCCGTGATCACTGGTGCCGGCGACGTCGACGGTCGGCGCCTCCTCGAGCTCTTTGCTGGTGCCGGCCATCTCACCCTGCCGCTGGCTCGGGCCGGAGCCATCATCGAGGCCGTCGAGGGCGATGAGCGGGCCTTGCAACACTTGGGACACAACACCGCCCTCTTCGGCGTGGTCGTCGATGCCAGGAGGGCCTTCATCGACGAGCACCTGCGCCTGCGAGACGTCGACGTCGTCGTTGCCGACCCGCCACGCACTGGGATCCCCGGAGCCGCCCTCTTGTTTCGCCGCCTCGCCGAAAAAGGCGCCGTACGGCTGGTGCTGGTCTCTTGCGATCCAGCCACCGGAGCACGTGACCTGCGTGGGGCGGTAGCGGCCGGCTTCGTCGTCGACGCCCTCACACCCATCGACGCCTTTCCCCGCACCCATCATGTGGAGTGGGTGGCGGTGCTCTCGCGCTGACCAAGATCGCGCTGAGCGCGATCCTGGTCAGCGCATCATCGACAGGGCGGCGGCGGCTTCGCGCAACAACACCAACGTGTCCTTTGTCGTCGTTGGCGGTGGGGCGGTGCGGTGGTCGGCGTAGAAGAAAAACGTGGGCTCCCCGTCGCGTTGATGGCCGGCTCCGAACATGGCGCCCGGCGCCCAACCACCGAGCGCTTCGAACCAGCGCAGCCAGTCGCTCTCGAGAAGGGCGGGCCCAGCGTAGGGCTCCCGACGGCGGGAGAGGGCTGTGACGGCGCCACACTCCGGCCAGACCGCTACCACCGCTGCCATGGGCAAGATTTCCCCCGATGACGTCGACGACGCCAGCGCCAGGGGTTGGCAGCCCTGCAGGTCCAGCACCAAAGCGCGGTCAAAGCGGGTCACCAAGAAGGCGCAGCAGAGCTCGGCCACGGTGGCGGTGGTCTTGGCCATCGAGATGCAACCAGCGACCTCGGCGAGGGACTCGATGCGCAGCACGGGCCCGGCAGACACGACGAGGGGCGCTGGTGCCGGCGGAACAGAGTCCTGGGGAATGCCGGGTGAGCTCGGTTTTTTCCGCGTCAGCAAGAGAGGACTGCCGGAGACGGGATGATCCTGGGTGATGACGGCGGGCGGCGGGCTCTGCTTCTCCAACGTGAGCGGTTCGCCTTCTTCGATCAGGAAGCGCATGCCATCACCGAGGTCCCCGGCGGCGGCGGCGAAGCCGTGCAGCTCAAGGTCGCCGTGCCCGCGACGTCCGAGCTCGTGGGTTCGTCCCACGTGCCAGCCAGGGGGCCGCGCGATGAGGTCGACGCGATCGAGCAGCGCCCGCGCCGACGGCGGCCGTTTCTCGACGGACTTTTCGAGCAGCGCCAAAATGAGTGCGTCGATGACATCGGGGATCGGCTGCTCCGGTCGTACCGCCGACGGCCGGCGGGGGGCCTCGTGGATGTGGCGCATGATCACCTTGATCGAGTTCTCGCCGGAAAAGGGTGGTTCGCCGGTGAGGAGCTCGAACCACACCGCACCCAGTGCGTACAGATCGCTGCGCGGATCGTTTGAGATCCCGTTGGCTCTCTCGGGGCTCATATAGACCGGGGTGCCGGGGATGACGTCGGCGCGGGTGATGCCCGGTTGCTGGCTCAAGATGCTGCGCGCCAGACCGAAGTCGAGCACCTTGGCAAAGTCGACGTCGCCGTTGGTCTCGACGAGCATGATGTTCGCGGGTTTGAGATCGCGGTGCACGATGTTGTGGCTGTGGGCAGCGACCAGCGCGCAGCACACGCCGCGCACGATGTGCAGCGCGCGCTCCCAGGGCACGAAGCCGGTGACGTCGAGGAGATCCCGCAGGCTTTGTCCCTGCAGGAATTCCATGGCGATGTAGAGGTCGCCGGATTCGGTCGACCCGAAGTCGTAGAGGGTCACGATGTGTGCGTCGGCCAGGCGAGCGACGGCGGCGGCTTCGATCTCGAAGCGCTTGATGGCGGTCTCGTCGTCAGCGTGCTTCTTCAGCAACAGCTTCAGGGCCACGGGACGATCAAGAGGACGCTGCATGGCCAGGTAGACGATGCCGACGCCGCCCTGGTTGAGCTTGGCAACGACTTCGTACCGGCCTGCGATCAAGCGACCGACAAGGGGATCTGTCTCGTTCGTCGACTCCACGGAATCAGCCTAGTCCGGCCCCACGACCATTAGCCAAGGTCCTGATTCCACAAGGTGATTCGCTCGAGGCCTAGGTCCTCGCCCTTTGCGCCCGACGTTCATCGAGGGCCGAAAATTCTGCGGGGTGATCGGGAATAACAGGCGTCGTCGATGGTTGCCCGCGCGAGTCCCTTGACGATCGAGCCTTGACGGACGCATTCAGTGCGCCCGCGGGCAAGACGCCGATCGCCGATCGTTGTTCCAGTCCTGCGACGGAGGCCCTGCATGGACGCGATGATTCACATCGAGAACCTCACCAAGAGCTACGGCGCGACGCCGGCGGTGCGCGGCATCTCCTTCGACGTCGGCAAGGGACAGGTCGTCGGCTTTCTCGGCCCCAACGGCGCCGGCAAATCGACGACGATGCGGGTGCTCACCGGCTTTCTGGAGGCCTCTTCCGGCGTCGTGCAGGTCAAGGGCATCGACGTGCAGAAGAACCCGGTCGAGGCCAAGAAGCACATCGGCTATCTCCCCGAGAACAACCCGCTGTACGAAGAGATGATGGTCGAGGAGTACCTCGCCTACGTCGCCCACATGCGGGGCCTGTCGAAAGAAAAGACGCCCAAGGCCATCGCTGCCGCCGTGGAGCGCTGCGGTCTCGGCGACAAGAGAGGCAAGGACATTGGTGAGCTGAGCAAGGGCTATCGCCAACGCGTGGGCCTGGCGCAGGCCATCTTGCACGAGCCCGACATCCTCGTTCTCGACGAGCCCACCACGGGCCTCGATCCCAACCAGGTCATCGAGATTCGCAATCTCATCAAGGCGCTTGGCACCGAGAAGACCATCTTGATGTCGACGCACATCTTGCCCGAGGTGCAGCACACCTGCTCGCGGGCGCTGATCATCAGCGACGGCGTCTTGAAGGCCGACGGACCACCGTCGACGTTGTCGTCGGAGGGCACCACCATCGCCCTGACTTTGAGAGCGCGGGGCGAGGTCAAAGGCGACGGCGTCTTGCAGCTGTTGCGGGGCTTGCCCGGGGTCTCCGACGTCACCTCGACACCGACGACGGAGCGCGATGCCCAGGCGTTCACCATCAGCGCCAAGGGTGACGCCGATCCCCGCGAGGCCCTCTTCGACGCCGCCGTCGACAAGAAGCTCTTGCTGCTCTCGCTCGAGCGCCGCTCGGTCAGTCTTGAAGAGACCTTCCGCAAGCTCACGACCTCCGAGGCGTCGCCGTCGACGTCAAAGTCATGATCAATCCCCTTTTTCTGAGTCTCAAGACGCGCCAGCGGCTTGAACATCAAAACTGCAAGATGCTCGCTCGTCTTGAGGTGCTGTCATGAGGAACATCCTGGGCATCGCGCGCCGCGAGTTCGGCGTCGCCTTCTCGTCGCCGCTCGCCTACATCGTCATCGGCGTCTTCTTGCTGGTCTGTGGGATCAAGTTCTTCTTCTTCCCCGGCGTCTTCTTGTTTGGTCGGGCCAGCTACCGCACCTTCTTCGACTGGATGCCGGCCTTCCTCGCCGTGCTCGCCCCAGCGTTGACGATGCGCCTGCTCGCCGAGGAGAAAAAGACCGGCACCCTCGAGCTCTTGATGACCCTGCCCGTGCGCGATCACGAGATCGCCATCGGCAAGTGGTTGGCGGCCACCGGCGTCATCGGCGTCGGCCTGCTCTTTTCCGTCGTCAACGCCGTCGCCATCGCTCCCCTGGCGGCACCGGGACAGAGCTTCGATTGGGGCCCCGTCGTCGGCGGCTACGTCGGCACGTTGCTCTTGGCCTCGGCCTTCGTCGCTACGGGCTTGTTTTTCTCATCGCTGACCAAAAATCAGGTGATTGCGTTCTTGCTGGCGACGGTGGCTTGTGCTGTCAACTTGCTGCTCAGCTTTGCCATCATCATTTTGCCAGAGAGCGTCGGCGAAGTCGGCCAGTATCTCTCGGCCTACTACCATTTCGAGTCCCTCGGCCGCGGTGTCATCGACTGGCGTGACCTGGTGTTCTTTGTCTCCGTCAGCGCGGCCTTCTTGCTGATGACGACGGGCGTGCTGACCAACAACCGGCGCGTCGGCGGCGACGTTCGTGGCAGCACCGTCATCTTGCTGACCCTGGGCGTGCTCGTGTTCGTCAACTTGTTTGCGGTGCGCATGCCGCTGCGGGTGGATCTGACCCGTGACAAGATGTTTACCTTGTCCGATGCAACCAAAGAGACAATGAGTAAGCTCGAGTCCCCCATTACCATTACTGCCTATTTCACCAAAGATCTGCCGCCGCCCTTCTCGGACAATGCGCGCTTCGTCAAAGATCTCCTCGAGGAATACCGGGCCCGCGCCGGTGACAACCTCAGCTTCTCCTTCGTCGACCCTCAGGCCGACCTCGAGACCGAGACCGACAAGGAGAAGAAGAAGGACGTGAAGCGCGACATCTTCGGTCGCCAGGTGCGCGAGAAGACCACCGTCGAAAAAGACCTCGAAGCTCTCGGCATCCAAGCCGTCGAGGTGCGCGTTCTCGAGGCCGACCAACAGCAGACCAAGCGCGCCTACATGGGCATCTCCATCCGCTACGGCGAGGAGAAGGAATCGCTGCCCGTCGTGCAGGACACCTCGTCGTTGGAATACGACCTCACGACCATCATTCGCCGGCTGACGCGCACCAAGACTCCCGTCCTCGCTGTCGTGCAGGGCCATGGCGAGCCCAGCCCCGACGAAGGACTGCAGAAGATCAAGGGCGCTCTCGAGCAGAACTACGAGGTGCGTCCACTGACGCTCGCCTCCGAAGGCGCTGAAGCCAAGGTGCCCGACGACGTCGACGCGCTGCTTGTGATTGGGCCCAATACAGCATATAGCGATGGCGAGCTCAAGGCCATTGATGATTACCTCATGAAGGGCAAGGCCGCGGGCTTTTTCTTGGATCGCGCGCAGATCGATCTCCGCACCTTCCAGCCGACAGCCGTGACCCACGACGTTGACAAATTGGTCGCCTCCTACGGCATCGAGCTCGGCACCCAGCTGGTCGGCGACGTCGAGTGCGCCAACTTGAGCGTCGCTGAAAAGCGCGGTCCCTTTACCATTCAGCGCCCCATTCAATATCCATTTATTCCGACACTGAAGTCGCTGCAGGGCGAGAGCCCGCTCACCCGCGGCATCGTCGGCCTCACCCTTCCTTTCGTCGTGCCCGTGTACACGAAGAAGATCGAGGGTCTCGACACCGTGGTGCTCGGACGTTCGTCGCCAAAGTCGTGGCTCGAGGACGCGACGCCCGAAGGCCTCGCCCCCCAGCGGGACTGGCAGACCGCCGACGTCACCATGACCGGGCCCTACGATCTCATCGCCACCGCCAAGGGCACGCTGCCCTCGCACTTCGACGCCAACCGCAAATCAGAGGGAGAAGCCCGCGTCTTCGTCGTCGGCACGTCGACGATGTTGAACGAGCAGGTGCTCGCTCAGCCCAACGCCGCGCTCTTTTTGAACCTCGTTGATTGGATGGTGCTCGATCCCAAGCTCTTGGCCATGCGCACCCGCGGTGCAGGCGAGGCTCCCTTTGCCCCTGACCTCTCCGACGCCACGCGCAACGCGGTGAAGTTCGGTTGCACAGGGGGTGTGCCGGCGCTGCTGGTCATACTGGGCCTGGTGCGCTGGCAGATGCGCGAGAAGAAGAAGCAGAAGCTCTCCAGTGGGGTGATGTCATGAAAAGCAATGCGCTCGTCGTCGTCGGCGCCGTCTTTCTTGTGCTCCTGGTGGCTTGGTTCGCCACCCGTGACAGCCAGCCTAAGGTCGGCGTCAAAGAGCTCAAGGTCGAAAAGATCGCTGCCGACACCGTGACGAAGATCGAGATCACCGTCCCCGCCAAGAAGGAGGCAAAGAAGCCCGACGCCAACGGACCCGTCGTCGACAACGACGCTCCCAAGCCTCCCGGCGTGGTGGTCCTTCAGAAAGAGGGCCCCGGCTTCGTCGTCTCTGATGGCAAGGGCGCCAAGAAAGGCGTCGACGACGCCCAGCTCAAACCTCTCCTCGACGCCATCGGCGAATTCGCCACCGGCGACCTCGTGTCGAACAAGCAGGAGAAGCTCAAGGACTTCGAGATCGACGACGACCAGGGAGCGCGCGTGATGATCACGACGACCAAAGGTCAGGCCCTCGATCTGGTCTTTGGCCGCGCGGCCAAGGGGGGCGGAACCACCGTGCGGGCCCGCGGCAGCAACGACGTCTTCGTCGCCAAGGGCCGACTCGGCAGCTTGCTCAAGAAGGACGCGTCCCAGTGGCGCAAGAAGACCATCATCGACAAGAAGGCCGAGGACTTCAGCGCCCTCACCATCGCCCGCGCCGACGGCAGCAAGCTGGTCCTCAACGCAGAGAGCAAAGAAGAGCCGGCGCCAGAGCCCGCTCCCGGCGAAGAGCCCAAAGAAGCGCCGAAGCCCAGGGTGACGACGACGTGGAAGCTCAGCGAACCTGCGACGCTGCCGACGGGCTTTCGTCTCGATGACAGTGCCCTGGCCCGTCTGGCGGGCTCCGTGGCCACCCTGCGGGCCTCCGAATTCGCCGACGACGTGAAGGGCGACGCCGAGTTCAGCGCGCCGCACACCGTCGTCACCGCCCGCCTCAAAGATGGCAAGGACCTTGTGCTGCACCTGGGCACCAAAGACGACAAGAAGCGCATCTTCGCGCGCGTCGACGGCGACCCGCAGGTCTATCTCCTCGCCGAATTCACCGCGAAGAACGTCGACAAAGGCCTCGAAGACCTGCGCGATCTCTCCCTCTTTTCCGCCAAGGTTGACGATGTGAAGAGCGTAACCTTCACCTCGGGCAAGACCCGCGTCGTCGTCGAAAAGGCCGGCTCGGATTGGAAGCTCGTCGAACCAAAGGCCGCTCCCGCGGAGTTCGACCCCACGCAGATCCCGGCCGCCATCGGCGGGGTCTTGCGCAACAAGGGGCTGCGGGTGGCTGCCGACGTCGCCGACGCTGGGGGGGCTGACCCACTCATCGAGGTCAAGCTGGCCTCGGGCAAGACGGAGAGCCTGCGCTTCGGCAAGGCCGTGCCTCCCGCCGAGCCCGCTGCCGGCTCACCGCCCCCCAAGCCCGACGACAAGCCCCGCGAGTACTATGTGAAAGCCCCTGATGGCCTCGTATACGTCGTCAATGCATTCACGCGAAGCCGCTACGAGAAACCCACCGAGCTCTTCAAGAAGCCGCCGGCCCCTCCGCCGGGGATGGGGGGCGCCGGCGGTATGTCAGGGCTCGAGAACCTGCCTCCTGATGTCCGAAAGAAGCTCGAAGCCAGCCTGAAAAACAAGGGTCTGACTCACCCCTAACGCCGTGGCCGAAATGGTTGGGGTGACGCCCGCTGTCGCCCTTCCTTCGCCCGCGCTTCGGCCACCAGCGGCAGGAGCGCGGGCGCCGCCTCTTCTTCTGGCAACCCGCTGTGCGTGCCCAGCCAGCGCACGGCGCTGTCAACGTCAGCGAAGCCCTTGAGGGGAAAGCGCACGACCCGGGTCAAGTGCAGACCGGCGATGATGGTGCGGGCCAACGCCGACGACGTGACCACGGCCAGGGGGGTGTGGCCGACGATGGCGCGGGCGACGGTGGTGATGCTCTCGCGCTGCTCCTTAGGCGGCGGCGGATTGTCGGCGTCGAGGATCAACAAAGCGACGGCTCGCAGCGGGCGCGCAGCCATGACGGGGTCCAAGCGCTGCATCGAGCTGAGCCAGCGCCGGTGATCCTCATCGGTGTTGGACCGGCCGCAAAAGAGCCAGACCACCGCGGGTACGTCGTCGTCGTACACCTCGATGAACATCCCGTCCTCCGACGTACCTGAGCTCGACGCACTACCATGGCGGGGTGCGCGTCACAGCGACCCCGCTTGTGTTGATGACCTTGGTGTCGGCGACGTCGGCGCGGGCCCCGGATCGCCCCCCCCACGTTGATGTGCGCTTTCAGCAGCCCTTGGTGCGCCGCCTCGAAACCAGCAACAGCGATCGCCGCGCCATCGAGGTGCGCGAGCTGCTGGCCGAACGCTTCGACATCGCCACCCTGCCTGCCGGAACACCCTTGACCTTGTGGCTGGAAGACGACGGCGACGGCGAACGCCTGGTCGGCTTCCGCGTCTTCGTCGACAGCCGCCCCTTCACGGCCTTGCTCGCGCAGGTCGACGATCCCGGCTTGTGCGGACTGGGTTGCGAGGTCTTCGTCGACGACGACGGCGTCACCCTGGCGGGCACCACCCTGGCAAGTCCCGTCGACGCCTGGACCATCTCTTCGCGCGTGGGTGTGCGCGAGCATCCCCTCTCGCACCGCCGTCGCTTTCACGCCGGCACCGACTACGCCGCCCCCATCGGCACGCCCGTCTTTTCCGTCCAAGCGGGCAGCGTCGCCCGCGTCGCGCGTTCGTGGACGGCCGGCCGCTTCGTGGTCGTGCGGCACGACGACGGCTCCGAGGCCAAGTACCTGCACCTCGATCAGCAGGCCGTCGTCGAGGGGCAGCGCCTGAGCCGGGGCGACGTGATCGGCGTCGTGGGCAAGACCGGTCGCGTCACCGGCCCCCACCTGCACTTCGAGCTGCGCGATGCCCTGCGCTGTCCCCTCGACATGGCTGCGGCCCGCTGGCCCGGCCTCGCCCGCGTCGACGGCGTCGCAGCCCGCACCTTGCAGCTGCGGCGCCTCTTGCTCGATCAGCCGACGACGTCGTGGCCGAGCACTTGGGAGGCAAGCCCCGCACCGCGCAAGAGCGCCGTCGATGCCGCCGAGCTCCTGCCAGCGTCCATGCGGGGCTCAGGGTTCTGGGCGGTACCAGAGCTTGCCGGGCACGACGACGGCGCTGGTCGCAGCCTGAGCGTGCGCCTGGGTGGTGGCGAGCGCTGAGGAAAGCGGCTCCTCAATGTCGTCCACGAGCAGCAAGCTCTGCACCATGAAGCTCTGATGGGGCGCCATCGCTGGGACCTGGAACTCGAAGGCCATGGCGAGGTCCGCGGGATCGGCCAAGGCCGGTGGACTGAGGGTGCCGTCGACCCAGCTTTCAAACAGCGTGTCCACCTGTCCCATGGTCAGGGCGACGTCCGGTGTGCCATCGGGCAGGCTGGCGACCGCTGCCCAGGCCGCACACACCCGGACCTCTTCGACGCCGTTGCACTGCACGGCCGTGCCCGCGGCCGCATCGATAGCGCCGGCATCGTCGTCGATGTCGTCGTTCTCCTCGATATCGAGATCGGAGAAAAGAGAGAGCTGACCAGCCGCCGTGGCGGCGTCCCCGCTCTCGACGCGGGTGACGACTCGCATCATCTTGTCAGCGCTGTTGACGATGACGAACTCGCGGAGGGTCGTCCCGCCTGGGCCGGCTGCCACCGTCTCGTAGATGCTCAGAGAGCCAACGGCACGGCGACGAATGCTCTGGGCCAGCGACTCAAAGCGAAACTCCTCCGGCACGCCCTCAAGTTTGGTCAACATCGCTGGTGCTCCCGCAACCCCCAGGCGCAGGCCGCGAACGCTCAGGCGCGGTCCCAGATGCCCATCAGAAGACTTCTGATCGCTCCACTTGAAGTCCCGGCCAAGGTGCACGCTGATCTGAAACTCACTGACCTCGTCGTCGGGTCTGGTCCCCCAGACTCGGGGACGTTCTTCTGCTGCCGTTGTGAAATAGACATCCACACCAGGATCGTCGGGATCCGGGATCGCAAAGAAAAGCAAGCCACCATGGCCGCTGTCGTCGAAGTACTCGACGACGTCGTCGCGGTTGGCCCCACTGTCCTCCGAGCGCCGGAGCGCTCGGACGCTGTTCCCCTCAAAGTTGGAGGGCAGTCCGTTGGCCTCGAGGATGGCCGCCAGGTCGAGCGGCACCGCCACACCGGGCTGACTGGCCGCGGCGACGGTGATGTCGAGCTCGAGCCGATACTCGCGGTACACCGGAGCCGTCTCGGGAAGGGTCTGCTCGATGTCCTCCTTCCACGAGTCATTGATGGTCTGAGGCAAAATGGGATTGATGGTGACCGTGGCCCGTTCCTGGCCGCAGACCACAGTCAAGGTCCGGGGACCCGCGCCCACCGTGAGCACCACGCCGTTGACGACGTCGGCGGAGACGACGGGCTCCCCCTCGTCGACGTGGCACGTCGGTTCGCTCGAGTTCCATTGCAACTGAAACGAGCTGTTTTGAGCAACCGCAGCGGGCAAGACGGTGACCGCGAAAACACCTTCGCCTTCGCCTTCGCCTTCGCCTTCACCGTCTTCCCCTTCCCCTTCCCCTTCCCCTTCGCCCTCGCCCTCCCCTTCCCCTTCGCCCTCTCCTTCGCCCCCGACGCGACACGCACCATCGACACAGAAGGAGCCGACGCTGCAATCGCCGTCGACGTTGCAGGCAAAAGCCGCTGCCTCGATGGTGCATCCTCCGGCAGCGACAGCGAGACCCAAGAGACCGAGGCGGACCATGCCTGACGGTAGCAGCCGGCGTGACGGGGGGCGAAGCGCGAGGCGTCGTCGTTATCCCCCTGGCGAAATTGTCTGCAGGTTCATCGCCCGGCGGCGGTGAATTCTCTGCCCTCGGGCCTTCGGCCCCCGCTGCATCCTCCGGCCTCCGCGCCGGTTGTGACAGCATCCCCGCGATGTCCGAACCCGTGGAACCGGCCGTAACGGCCCGTGATTCGTTCCTGCAAGACCTGCTGGCCACGCCGGCGCTGATCCTCCGGCGCATGGGCGCGCCCCTGCTCGCGTTGATGATGTGCTTCATCGGCGGCGCCGTCGGCTATTGGTGCGTTGGGCTCGCCAATGGGCGGCAGTGGTCGGCGCTGGATTGCATTTGGATGGCGGTGATCAGCCTGACCACCGTCGGCTACAGCGAGGCCTTCCCGCTCGATTTCGCGGCAGCCCGCATCTACACGATGATGCTGCTCGTCATCGGCATGGGCGTCACCGTGTGGGCCATCTCGTCGGTGACGGCGTTCTTCGTCGAGGGCCACCTCGGCCTGTTCTTTCGGGAGAAGGCATTGGAAAAGCGCATCGAGAACCTGAGCGGCCACACGGTGTTGTGTGGGCTCTCCCCGGTCAGCGACCGCGTGCTGGTGGAGCACCGGGCCAGCGGTCGGGCCCTCGTCGTCGTCGACCCGCGCCACGAAGTGGCCCATGCGCTGCGCGACAAACACCAAGACCTGCCCGTCGTCGTCGGCGACGCATCGAGCGAGGAAGTGCTGCTGCGGGCCGGGCTGCAGCGAGCCCTGGCGCTGGTGTGCTGTCTGCCCAACGACCGGGACAACCTCTTCCTCGTCGTTACCGCGCGGCAGTTGCGCAAAGATCTGGAGATCATCGTCGACTGCAGCGACGAGACCAGTGTGCCGAAATTTCGGGCCGCTGGCGCCAGCCACGTCGTCAATCCCAGCTTCATCGGGGGCATGCGCATCGCGAGCCAGGTCCTGCGCCCCCACACGGTGGCCTTTCTCGACGCCATGCTGCGCAGCCCCGGCGAAGCACGCGTCACCGAAGTCGTGCTGCATCGCGCGTCGGCGGCGGCAGGCCACGACATCGCCTGGCTCGTCGAGCACGGCGGCCTGCAAGTGGTGGCCTTGCGCGGAGCCGGCGACACGGGCTTTCGCTATTCCCCCCCTCCCGATGCCGCCCTCGCCGAGGGCAGCGTCGTCATCGTCATCGGCGAGCGCGAACGCGTGTCGCGCGTCGAAGCCCTGGCGCGCCCCAAGCCTTAGCCAGCTCAGATCGACCGAGGAAAAGTTGCTGCCCCGATCCCCTGCGCTAGGTTCAGCAGGTGCGCGCCGTCGTCGTCGTCTGCTTCGTTCTGCTCGGCTGCACGGTGGCCCGGGCCCAGGATTTCGTCGGCGCCCGCGCCCTGGCCCTCGGTGAGGCCTACCGGGCCATCGCCACCGGCAACGACGCCATCTACTTCAACCCCGCGGGCCTGCCTTTGCTGCAGCGCTATGCTCTCGAGGGTCACTATTTGATGAACCTCGCCGACGAGAACCACCAGGGCGACATCTCCATCGTCGACAGCAAGACCAACCCACTCGCTGTGGGTCTGGCCTACACCTTTCAAGGCAGGGAGCTCACCCGACGAAAGACCGTGGAGCAAACCGCCACCCTCGCAGTCGCTTACCCGGTCCTCGAGCGCTACTTGTGCATCGGCGCCGGTTTCAAATACAAAAATGTGCGAGATGCGATCGCCGGAAACTATCTGAATGCATTGACAGCTGACGTCGGAATCCTGTCGCAGATTCCGGGCGGTTTCAGCATCGGCGCCGTCGGCTACAACCTGGTGCCCATTCGCTCGGTCGAGTCGGCGCACGTACCCATTTCGGCGGGGTTTGCTGGTGCTTGGGACCTTGGCCCAGCCTCGGCGCTGCTCTTTGGCGGCGCTCCCTCGTTCGGCGTCATCCAAACGGCGGCCGGGGTGCCGCGGACGTCGTCGTTTGGTGATTTACGCGGTCCCGTCGACGGCCTGACGCTGTCCTTTGATTGGTTGGTGGATTTTGAGACTCTACACGGCTCTAAATCGCGCATCTCGACTGGCGTTGAATACCTCGCGGCGGATCTGGTGCCGCTGCGCGCCGGCTACCTTTACGACGAGCTCAGCGATCAACACCGCGTCTCTGTGGGCACAGGCTTCATCGTTCCCTACTTCGGC
Source organism: Myxococcales bacterium (assembly GCA_023248635.1). GTDB lineage: Bacteria > Myxococcota > UBA727 > UBA727 > VGSZ01 > VGSZ01. The sequence goes on along the minus strand of JAHFED010000017.1, from coordinate 80,070 downwards.
CTCGACGTGAGCTACCAGCTCGGCGTGCCCAAGCTCGAGAAGGGCTTCTTCGCCCTGGCGCTCAAGGGCTTCCTCCCGATGTAGAGCCGCGTGGTGGACGGAAGCAGGCAACCAAGGCCGGCGGCGGGCTACACCTTGGCCATGCGCCTGCCCCTGGTCCTCCTTGCCTCGCTCGCGGGTGGCTGCGTGACGGCCCGCGGGCTCGCCGACGACGGCCACCTGAAGGAAGCCTGCTGGGCCGTGGAGCGAAACCCCAGTCCCTTCTTCGACGACGATGGCCCTGCCCTCGCCAGCCGGGTGCGCCAGAAAATCCCCGGCCAGGTCACGACCCGCATGCTCGACGCCCACGCACTGACGTCGACGCCTTCGTTGTTGCTCAGCTCACCCGCCCTGTTGGAGGTCGTCGTCGAAGCGGCCGCGTTCTCGAGCCTCGGCCCTCTGACGCTGGTCGACGCCGTCGGCACCCGTGTGTCGGCCAAAGCCCTGGACGCTGTGACCGTGTTGGCCATGTTCGGAGCGCCAGCGCCGCCTTCACCCATCGTGACGACGTCGACGCACACCCCGGGTCCCATCGAGAGCCTCGTGAAAACCCTCGGGGCCCTCACCATCGGTCTGCCGATCAGCATCGCGACCCTGGGTCTGGTGGGCCCGGAGCTGAACGGGCTCTTTTCGACGGGCCCTTCGACGACGACGTCCAGTCATGACAGCCCCGAGCTCGCGGCGTGGCGCGCCCTCCCCGAGGTCGTCGCCGCCGTGGAGCTCGGCACCGCCCTTGGGGTGGCTCAGCCAAGCTGTTTCGGCGGTCGCTGCCGCATCGTGGTCGGCGTCTGGAACGTCACGGCCTTCACCAGCCTCTCGATGCCCGCCACCCTCGAGCTCGAGGGATGCCAGCTGCACGATGTTCTCGACGTGCCTTTGTCGTCGAAACCCCTGTCGACGCCGTTGGCGCTGGTGCCCGCAGACCGTGGCCAATGGCGGCGCTTTCAGGCGACCAACTACGGCATCACACCCCTGTTTGAAGACCTCTTCGACGCCGCCGACGATTGCTGCCGCGCGCCCTTCGACCTCATCGACGACTGCCTCGGCTGCTGAAGCCCAGGCCGGGCGGCAAGGGTCCAAGCAGCTGGATCTTCAGGGCAAGCTTCGCTTCCTTGTGCATATATGCTCAGTGCATATATGCTTGGCGAAGAGAAGGGGGGCGGCATGGGCAAGCAGAAGAGCAAGACGAAGAAGACCAAAGCCCCCAGCGCCGACGAAGCAGCCTTCCTCGCGGGTCACCGGCTCGACGCTTTTCCGCGCCCCTCGGTGGCCGTCGACGTCGTCATTCTCACCGTGCGAGCCGCGGCTCTCTTCGTCTGCCTGCACGAGCGCAGCGACCACCCCGCCAAAGAGCAGCTCGCGCTGCCCGGGGGCTTCATGAGGATCGAGGAGTCCCTCGATGAGGCCGCGCGGCGCATCGTCAAGGAGAAGGCCGGCTTCGACGACATCTTCTTGGAGCAGCTCTACACCTTCGCCGACCCCGGGCGGGATCCGCGCGGGCGCGTCATCACCGTCGCCCACGTCGCCCTCATCGAAGCCGCGCGCTTTGATGCGTCACCTTGCCCCAAGGGGCGCATCGAGGTCCCCTGGCCCGGCGAGACCGGCGGACCGGTCGATGTCTTCGTCGACAGCGACGGGCCCCACTCTCCCATCGAGCTGGCTTTCGATCACCGAGACATCCTCGGCACCGCCGTGCGACGGCTGCGGGGCAAGCTCGACTACACGCCCATCGGTTTTCAGCTCTTGCCTGCGGAGTTCACCTTGAGGGCCCTGCAAGACGTGCACGAAGCCGTGCGGGGCGAGCAGGTCAACAAGGACTCCTTTCGCCGGCGCATGTTGGCTTCGGGGCACCTCGAGGCCACCGGCAGCCACGAGCGCGACGTCACCTGGCGCCCCGCCGAGCTGTACCGCTTCATCCGGAGGTCCGCCGTGTAGCGTCATCTTCACAAATATCGAAGTGAATGAACTGTAGAGGGAGGAATCGTGAACACCCCACCGAAGGCGCCAAAGCCGCCCAAGGCGTCGTCGCCGGCCCCGACGTCGACGTCGACCACCGCTTTCGTCGCTCCTGCGCCCACGACGACGACTGCCCCCGCTGCGACCCGCAGAAACCCCAAGGAGCCCCCCATGGTCATCGACATCAGCAACTTTCTCTTCTTGCGTCACTTGCGCGCCGAGCCCACCTCTCACGTGCTCTTCTTCAAAGACGGCACGCTCAAGCAGACGGGCCCCGGCCTCTCGTTTTGGTTCCTGCCCCTGGGGGCGTCGGTCAGCGTCGTCCCCCTCGACGATCGCGAGCTGCCCTTCTTGTTCAAGGGACGCAGCAGCGACTTCCAAGACGTCAGCGTGAACGGCGCGGTGATCTGGCGCGTCAAGTCACCCGAACAGCTCGCCCGCCGCGTCGACTTCTCCGTCGACAGCGCCACCGGAGCCTTCACCGGCGAGCCCCTCGATCGCATCGCCGCCAGCGTCACCCAACTCGCCCAGCAGTTGGCCTCGACCTTCTTGAACAAGGCCGCGCTGCGGCAGATTCTCGACGACGGCATCGAAGTGATCCGCGCAGCCATCAACAACGGCCTGGCGACGGATCCGGGGCTGCTCTCGATGGGCGTCGAGATCGTGGCCACCCGGGTGTCGTCGGTGCTGCCGACCGCCGAGATGGAAAAGGCCCTGCAAATGCCCGCCCGCGAGCACATCCAGCAGCAGGCCGATCAAGCGACCTTTCAGCGCCGGGCCCTCGCCGTCGAGAAGGAGCGCGCCATCCAGGAAAACGAGCTGCACAACCAGATCGAGCTCGCGAAGCGCGAAGAGACCCTCATCGCCCAGCGCGGCCAAAACGAGCGCCGCCGCTCCACCGAGACTGCGGAATCCAAGCGCATCGAAGCCGAAGCCGCCGCCAAGAACGTCACCCTCAACGCCGAAGCCCAAGCCCAGAGCATCCGCGTGCTGGAGGAGGCCAAGGTCAACGCCGAGAAGGAGCGCATGGACATCTACAAGGACCTGTCGTCGACGACGATGTTCGGCCTGGCCGCCCGCGAGCTGGCCAGCAAACTGACCAGCATCGAGCACCTGACCCTGAGCCCCGACATGCTCGGGTCCATGTTGCAGCGCGTGATGGGTGCGGGGGCCAAGAAGCTCGAGGCAGACACCCAAGCCTGAGTGTTGAATCCAAGCGGGAGGACTCGTCGTCGTCCTCCCGCTTCTTTGTTTTCGATATTTTTGAAGTTTCAGAAGTGTTGATCAAGACCCCGCGCGTCTCGAAGTGTTGATGTTCAAGACGCTCGCGCGTCTCGAAGTGTTGATGTTCAAGACGCTCGCGCGTCTCGAAGTGAGGATGACATGGCCCGCTCTGTCCCGCCCCGCGCCGTCGTCGTCACCCGGCCCAGCGACCTCGAGATGATGCTCCTGCGGCACGGCACGCTCGCGCAGGCGCGCTTTTTCCTCGAGAGCCGCGGCCAGGCGGTGCAGCCCCTCCTCGATCGCCACGGCGTGCAGGAAGACGCCGTGCACACCGCGCTCGCGGCCATTCCCATGTCGTGGCGACGGGCACGCATCCAACGCACCGACCTCGATCGCTTTCTCTTTGAGCCCGACGACGTCGTCATCGCCGTCGGCCAAGATGGGCTGGTCGCCAACGTCGCCAAGTACTTGCGCGGTCAACCCGTCATCGGCGTCAACCCCAGCAAGACCCTCTACGACGGCGTGCTCGTGCGCCACACACCCCAGAGCGTGCAAAAGCTGCTCGACGACGCCGCGAAGGGCTGCCCCTGTGAAGAACGCACCATGGTCGAGGCCTCGACCCCCGACGGCCAACGCTTGGTGGCCCTCAACGAGGTCTACGTCGGCCACCGCACGCACCAGTCGTCCCGCTACCGCATCGGTTTCCAGAGCAAGGAAGAGCGCCACAGCTCGTCGGGTCTCATCGTCTGCACGGGCACGGGTTCGACGGGGTGGGCAAAAAGCGTCGCCCGCCGTCGAGAAGGCTGTGCGCCCCTGCCGACGCCCTTGTCACGCGATTTGACCTTCTTGGTGCGCGAGCCCTGGCCCAGCGTCGTCACCGGCACCGACATCGCCGACGGCCTCTTTTCGCCCGGCCAATCCCTGATCCTGACCTCAGAGATGAACGACGGCGGCGTCGTCTTCGGCGACGGCATCGAACAAGACGCCCTCGAGCTGCCCTACGGCCAGGTGCTCACAGTGCAGGCTGCCCCCGTCGCCTTGCGTCTCGTGCCCTGATGTCTGTGCGATCAACTGTATATCGATAGACATAGAAAAAAGAGACCCGATGGAATAGCCTTCCCACCGGGTCCGTACCACGACTTCATGAAGACGATGGCGCTATAGCGGAATTACATATTTGTAAGGGAACGTCCTACCGCTAGACTACGGGTCCAGATGGCGGACCCGACCGGATATGAGCCGGCGTCTCTCCCCTGCTGGTTCCGCGTTCGATCCGTCCTCCGTGGCAATGCTCAGTCTCGACCGAACAGATTCAGGCATCATGTCTCCGTCGCCAGCAGGATCTTGGGGGTGCGAGCACGGGAGAATCACTCCCGCGCGTCTACCGTTTCGCCACCCCTTCTTGGTGGTTTTGATGTTCAAGACGCTGGCGCGTCTTAAAATGAAGGGGGCAGGATTCGAACCTGCACGCTCTCACCCGCTGCCAACGACGGCTCCTGACCAACAAGATTGAAATTCAGTCTCGGGTCGCCGGTAGATTGCCAGAGTCTGTGCCTGAATGCAAGGAGAGACTGCGAGATCTTGGCTGTTAGTGCATCCCGCGCAGCAGCGATCGCATGGGCTTTGTTTCTGGCACAAGATGCAACACTTCCTCACTCTGAGCGGGCTGACGCTCGAGCTGTTGCTGCTGCTTCGGTTGCGCCGATTCAACGTCACCCCGGTTCCTAAAGAACTGATGCTGAATGCCCGCCAGCATCTTGAACATCAAGACTTCGAGATGCAGGCGAAGTTTGATTGGTGGAAAAAAGCAGAGATCACTGACACGCTGTTTGAGCCGTGCCAACGGCTCAAACCATCGGCACTTCGAGCGTGCCAGTGATCTCATCCCGGGGCAGTCACCCCAAGAGATAGGCGAAGATCGCCGACGCAATCTCCTTCTTCTCGGCCTCTTGGGCGTTGGCCTCCTCGCGGGCAAACTTCACCGCCTTGATGAGCTTTTCGATGCGCTCGAGCAGCTCTTGACGACGCTTCGGAGGCAGCGCACCGGAGTGTTTCACTGTGTCCCAGTGCCCAATCACGACGTCTTCCGTAATCAACTGGGTCTGCGCGGGGTGCTCCTTCGTCGCGTCATACAAGACGATGGGCTTCTGCACTTTCTTGGTGCGCGCCGTCTTCGTCAGCTCGCTCTTGTAGACGTTCGACGCCTCGTCAAAGCGCCACTCCTCCGCCGGATCGAGGATCGGCAGATTGGTGACGAAGGTCTGCATGTCGTTGAGCTGCTTCTCGAGGAAAAGCAGGTAGGTCGCCGGCGATCCCTTCACCAGCACCTTGCCGTCGACGACAACGTCGGCGCGGGCCAGGCAGTTGGCCCAGTCCTTCGCCGCTGAAACGTCGAAGAGCTCGGTCAGGTGGCGCGCCAGGCTTTGCAGCATCTCGCGCGCGTTCTGTTGCACCCGCAGCGACTCAGGCGGAAAGACCTCGGAGTCCTCGTCCTTGGGCTTCCAGTTCTTGGAGAAGCCATTGAAAAGGGCCGGCTTCTGCGCCGACGCGTTCATCGTGGTGACCTCGGAGTAGACGCGGGACTTGGTCCCTTTCTCGACGGCGAGGATCTGGTTGAGCTTGGCCATGGTGCACCTCCAAACGGGGACGGAAAAAGAAATGCCGCCGTCGACGTTCGACGCTCGTGCTTTCTTCACGCGTTTGGAGGAGTACCCCAATCCCGGCCCCCGATGGCCAGCCCGAACCAGCAGGTCGTCAACGCGCGCCACCAACTGAAACGTCAAAACCGAGCCGCAGCTCGCTGACGCTGCCGTGGCCCCTGGCGTCGACATAGAAGCGTTGGATGACGACGCCGCTGGCGCTGATGGACTTGATGCGGCCTTTGCCCACCAGATCGCCGACGCGGAGCACTGCGCTGCGCCCGTCTTTGGTCTCGAACATCGCCAGTGGCGTCGCCACGCCGGTGACGACGGCCTTCAAGCTCACCGCATCGAGGCTGGCGCAGGCAACGTTGCTTTCGCGGCAGCGCGCCTCGGCGACGATGGGCTCGTCCCCGGCCTTCGCATGGGCCTCGAAGGCATCCCGCGGCGGGTCGGCAGCAGCGGCGGGCAGGGCGGTAGCAAGAGCAAGGGCGAGGGCGAGGGCGAGGGCGAGGGCGTTGGGGTTCATCCTGGTCCTCCGTGTTCAGGGTACGACGGACCGTTAACTAAGGTCCATAGAAACATAACTATAACGATTAAGCACTTAATATCTCAGAGATCTGCCAACGCGGCGCCGTCGACGCCGAATTCATCGCCGCCAGGCGATGAACCTGTAGACAATTCACCGACACGCGAAGCGCTGTCGGTGAATTCCGGCCTTTTCTCGGCTTCACTGCTCCTGCCTCCTCGTGCCGGCTGTTGATCGTCGTCGGCGAAGTCCCTACGGCCCCGAGATGGCGGAACCGGTCTTTCTGATCGATGGCTCGGGCTACATCTTTCGCGCGTACTTCGCGTTGCGCCGCCTCTCGACGTCGAAGGGCCAGCCCGTCAACGCGGTCTTCAACTTCGCGACGATGCTGCTGCGCATCCTCAAAGAGCATGATCCCAAGCGCATCGCCATCGCCTTCGACGTCGGCGGCAAGAACTTCCGCCACGCCATTTACGAGCCCTACAAGGCCAACCGTTCGGCGCCGCCCGAAGACCTGCCGCCCCAGATCCCGCTCATCCACCGCCTGGTCGACACCTTCCGCATTCCCAAGCTGCTGGTCGCCGGCGTCGAAGCCGACGACGTCCTGGCGACTGCTGCGGAGCGCTGCAAGGTGCGCGGCTACGAGGTCATCATCATCACCGGTGACAAGGACCTGATGCAGCTCGTCGACGACCGGGTGTCGTTGCTCGACGAGATGCGCATGACCCGCGGCTACGAGGGCACACGCATTCGCCGCGAGCAGGTCATCGAGAAGTTCGGTGTGCCGCCCGAGCGCGTCGCCGACATCCTGGCCCTCGCTGGCGACGCCTCCGACAACGTTCCTGGCGTGCGCGGCATCGGCGGAAAAACCGCCGCCGAGCTGGTGCAGCAGTGGGGCGACCTCGAAGACGTCATCGCCCACGCGTCCGAGATCAAGGCCAACTCGCGACGCGAGAAGTTGATCGCCCAGGCCGACATGGCCCGGCTCAGCAAGAGGCTGGTGGTGGTGAAGCGCGACGTCGACTTCGCCTTCGACGTCGACAACATTCTCTATCCGGGCATCGACAAAGACGCCGCCCGCGCCTTCTTGGTCGAGATGGAATTTCGCCGACTGGTGAACGACAGCTTGATCAAGCCCGCCGCCGGTGAAGCTGGAACGACGCCGGTGATCGAGGCCGCGCGCGGACAGACGGACCTCTTTGGCCAACCCACGCCTCAGTTCTCTGCCTGGCCGGCGGCTGGAGCCACCGAGGCCGTCGAGGTCGATCGCAGCAAATACCGCGCTGTCGTCGACGACGGCGGCCTGCGGGAGGTCATCACTGCTCTGGGTCGGGCTTCGCGATTTGCCGTGCGCACCGAGGTCGATCGTCCCGGGGCACCCGACGCCAAGCTCGTGGGTGTGGCCGTCAGCTGGTCTCCCGGAGAAGCGGCCTGGCTGCCCGTGCGCGAGCTCGGCCTCGATCGGTTGCGCGCAGCACTCGCGCCCTTGCTCACAGACACCGGCCGGCAGCTCATCGCCCACGACGCCAAAGCCGACATCAACGCTCTCTTCTTCGCCGGCTTTCCGCCCTGGCGCGTGGCCGGCGATCCCATGCTGATGAGCTACCTGCTCGATGCCGACGCCGAGAGCCACGGGCTGATGAACCTGTCGCGACGCTTCCTCGGCCACGCCATGATCGACCCCTCCGACGTCGTCGGATCGGGCAAAAGCGCCATCGCCTTCGACCGCGTCGACGTCGACAAAGCGGCCGGCTTCGCCGGCGAAGCGGTGGACTGCACCCTGCGCCTGCACGACCTGCTCTTGCCCAAGATGAGCGCCGAGGGCTTGGCGCCCTTGTACGACGAGCTTGAGCTCCCTCTCGAAGACCTGCTCGGCCAGATGGAGCGCGCGGGCGTCAGAATCGACATCGGCTGCTTGAAGGGGCTGTCGGACTCCTTCGTCGGCGAGATCGCAGCCATCGAGGCCAAGGCCCACGCCGCCGCCGGAAAACCCTTCCTGCTCTCCTCACCCCAACAGGTGGCCGAGCTGCTCTTCAAGGACCTCGGCCTCCCCATCACCAAGCGCACAAAGACGGGGCCATCGACGGACAGCCAAGCCCTCGAGGCCCTGGCCGATCGCCACGACGTGCCGGCCTTGATCCTCGAGCACCGCACCCTGACCAAGCTGAAGAACACCTATCTCGACGTCTTGCCCCAGCTCGTCGACAGCGACTTTCGAGTCCACACCCATTTCAACCAGGCCGTCGCAGCCACGGGACGTTTGTCCTCGTCAGATCCGAATCTCCAAAACATTCCCATTCGCACCAAGCTGGGCCGAGAGATCCGCGCCGCCTTCATCGCCGCACCCGGCTGTGTGCTGGTGTCCCTCGACTACAGCCAGATCGAGTTGCGCATCCTGGCTCACGTCTCCAAAGACCCCGTGCTCATCGACACCTTCGCCAAGAACCAAGACGTGCACCGCCGCACCGCCTCGGAGATCTTCGAGGTCGCCCCAGAGGAGATCACCAGCGACCAACGGACGGCGGCGAAGTCCATCAACTTTGGACTCTTGTATGGCATGGGCGTGGTGAGACTGGCTCGAGAGCTGGGCATTAAACGCGCCGAGGCTAAGATCTATCTCGATACTTATTTCGAACGGCTCGGCGGCATTCGTTCCTGGCATGCCGACGCTCTCGAGAAGGCCCACGTCGAGCGCGAGGTGCGCACCCTGCTCGGACGACGGCGAAAGCTGCCCGGGCTCGACAGCAAGAATCCGGCGGAGCGCGCGCGCGCCGAGCGCTTGGCCATCAACACGCCCATCCAGGGCTCCGCCGCCGACATCATGAAAAGGGCGATGATCGACGCCGACCGCGCCCTGCGCCAAGCGGTGCCTCAGGCCCGCATTCTCCTGCAGGTGCACGACGAGCTGGTCATCGAGGTGCCCGAAGCTTCCGCTGCGCTGACCCTCGAGGTCGGACGCGACGCCATGGCCCGCGCGGTCCAGCTCGATGTGCCCCTGGTCGTCGACGGCAAGTACGGCCGCTCCTGGAGCGAGGCCCATTAATTGGCCGCCCGGCCTGAGGGCAGAGAATTCATCGCCGCCAGGCGATGAATCAAGCGGATCGGCGCGCTCCGCGGGCGCAGAGCAAAGTGACGAGGGCCAGGGCGCCGTAGAAGAGCAGCGTGGGCACCGGTGGCTGATTGGCGTGGTCGACGACGTAGGCGAGGTTGAGGAAGGCCAGGGGCGGATCGCCGGCGACGAATTCGTCGATGATGGCGGGGACGGCGAACAAGGCAATGAACACCCCGGCGGTGAGGAAGAAGGCGACGGCGGGCGTCTTCAACCAGCGGCCCGTGAAAGCCGCGACGCCGCCAACGGCCGCGAACACCGAAAAGAAAGCAGCGACGTCGCCGACGGGGATGCTCTCCAGCATGCGTTCAGGCCAGCCCAACGATGAGAGGCCGAGGCCCACCGCACCAACGATGACCGCCAGCAATGCGGTGCGCGCCGGCGTGGGCGTGTTCAGACGTCGACCCGTGATGACGGGTGCCAAGGCGACGACGCCGACGACGAGGGCGCTCACTTGCAGCGTGACCCCGACGGCGACGTCGAGGTTGTCGTTGCCTGAACACAGCAAGAGGGCAGCGGCGACGACCGGAACGCCGAGAAGAGTGGCGACGAGCAACCAGCGTCCGGGCTGGGCGCGCGCGGCCCGTTGGGGCGCCAGCACCGACCACGCCCCCACGACGGCGGCCGCCCCGATCACAAGCTCGATGATCAGGCCGACGACGCCGACCACGACGATGCGCTGCTGATCGTCGGCGACGCTGACGACGCTGACGAAGACCGGCACGGCACCGAGCGCCGACGGCACGAGGGCCGCCATCACAGCGACCAGGGCCGCGCTGCGCGTTCGATCGCACACCGCCGAGGCCCACACCCCGACGCAACACAGGGTGAGCGCATGAACGACGACGCCGACGCCGGCCAGGGCCACATCGCCGATGTCGACGCCGAGAACCACGCTGCACAGCGCAAACAGGGGCAGCGTGAGGGCAAAGAAAGGCGCGGCGGCGGTGAAGATCCCCGCGACCTTGCCGACCACGAGTCGCTCGGGGCTGAGCCCGCTGGCGATCAAAAGGGGCAGGGTCCCGCTCTCGCGCTCGGAGGTGAGCGACGTCGACGCCAACGCCGGCAGCAAGAAGGTCACCGCCGCCAACAGCACACCCGTCAGCACCGTCAGCATCTCGCCCCCAGGGACATGCAGCGTTCCCCACAGGCGCAGGTTGTCGGGAGCGCTCGCGAGATAGGTGCCGCCCATCAGCAGCAGCAGTCCGCAGCCCACCAGCAACCAGATCGCGGCGACCAGGCGACGGCGCAAGAGCAGGCTCGCGTCTTTGATGAGCACCGGGTTGTCGACGATCAGCGTCGCCATCATCGACAATGTTCGCCTGACCATTGCGCTCATGCGATCTCTCCCTTGGTCACCGTCAGAAACAAGGCCTCGAGGTTCTTCTTCTCGGGCACCACCGAGCACACGTCGACGCCGCCCTCGACCAGGGCGCGCACCAGCCGCGCAGAGTCCAGCGACGTCGACGGCAGCACCACCTGCAAGAGCACGCCGTCGCCGACGACGTCGCGCACGCCCGGAACTGTGAGCGCGATGGCCTTGGCCTTCTCGAGGGCGTCGGTGCCCTTCTCCCCGCGGATCTCGATGGTGAGATGGCGCGGCGATGCCTCTCCCGGTCGCGCGTGCAGGGCCTCGGCAAAGAGGGCGTCGATGCGATCGGCGGCCTTTACGCTGCCCTTCTCGAGGACGACGACGTGGTCGCAGAAGTCCCCGAGCTCGGTGAGGATGTGCGACGACACCAGCACGCTGCACCCCTGGCGCGCGAGCCTCTTCAACAACTCCTTCAGATCGATGCGCGCGCGCGGGTCGAGGCCCGACGCCGGCTCGTCGAGCAAGAGCACCGAGGGACGGTGCAAGAGGGCGCGCGCCACACACAAGCGTTGGGTCAAACCCTTGGACAGCTTCGAGGCCGAGCGCTCGGCCAGAGACTCCAAGCCGCAAAAAGCGATGGCGTCGTCGACGGCCTTCTTGCGCGCCCCCGGCGGCAGACCTGCGGCGTGGGCAAAGAAGGTGAGGAAGTCGCGCACGTCGAGCCCCTCGTAGATGGGGGCGTGATCGGGCACGAAGCCGATGCGCCGGCGCGCGAGCCCGGGCTGGGCGCGAACGTCGACGCCGTCCACGAAAACGTCGCCGTCGAATTCTTCGTCGAGGGTGGCCAGGATCGACAGCAGCGTCGTCTTGCCGGCGCCGTTGGGACCGATGAGCGCGCACAAGGCCCCCCGCGGGATTTGCAGGCTCACGTTGCTCAGCGCGCGAAAGGCGCCAAAGCTGCGGGTCACCCCGCGCACCACGATGGCGCCGTCGTTGGCCTGCCGGGTGTCGAGGGCAGCGCTCATTCGCTGACCCCCTGGGGATCCTGGGGCTGGTTGCCCTCGATGGCGGTGAGGACGCCGTCGACGGTGGCGATGGCGACGGCGCAACGTCCGCAGTTGTTGAAGACGTCGCGGGCGAAGCGCTCCTCCAAAACGGAGCCGAAGCTCGCAACGACGACGGCCTCGTCGATGCGGACGGTCGACCCGGGGGCAACGTTTTTCACCACGTGCAGGCGGTCGCTGTCTTCCCGGGACAAGAGCACCCAGTCCAAGCGCCAGGGCAAGGTGTTGGTGAAGGCTTGCCCTCCCTCCAGCAGCCGCAGCCCGCCGGGAGTGTCGTCGGTGCCAAACCACAAGCCCACCAACCCCGCCGACGACGACAGATCCGCCGAGATCTCGCCGCCGTGCTCGCGCATTTTCGTGCGCCAGGGTGCCTCCCCCACCACGGCAGCGGTGCTGGGAGGCCCCGCGAAGCGACCGGAGGCTCCGCTGAGGTTGACCTCGGCAAAGCTCGCTGGGGAGCGACCCAGGGCCGCGACGGCGCGGCGTCCCCCTTCCCCCGGTCCCAGGTGCAGCAGCTTCACCTCGCCGGCGTTGCTCAGCGCCAGGCGCATGCCGATCAAGACCAAGGCGCCAGCGACGGCGACGACGACGGCTCTTTGCGCAGCCACCACCGGCCCGCGCTTGAGGCCGCGCCACAGCGCCAAGCCGATGCCGAGAAAGGAAACGACGACGACGGCGAAGCCTGCTGCTCCCTGACGCTGGGGGGAGAGGCCCGCCGAGACGACGTTGACGATGGGGAGCTGCCGCGGATCGAGCTGCACGCCGAGGCCGGTAAATTCCGGATCCACGAGGACGATCTGGCCAAGCCGCTCGTCTTCCGCCCGTCCGGCGCTGCGCAAGATCAGCGCTCCGCCACCGATGCGCACCCAGGGGTCGCGCGCGGCTCTGAGTCGCACCACGCGATCGTCGAGGCGCATCGCGAGATCGCCACCCCCGCGCGCCAACATGGGCGTCGCAGCGCCACCAGCCACCAATCCCAGCGCCCTTGCATCGGCCTCGAGCATCGAGAGCACCCCGCCCCGGGCGACGAAGCGGCCCAACGGTTCCAGGAGCTCCTGGGGAGCCCAGCCGTCGTCCACCAACACAGCACCAAAGCCATCGAGCAGATCGGGACGGCCGAGGAAGAGAGTGCCGGCGTCGACGGCGATGGCTCCTCCTGGTGCAGCGCTATCGGCGGCCTGCCCCTGGGCGCTGGAGAAGGCGAAGTCCCGCAGGTCGGGCCCGGCAAAGGCCACCGCCCTTCCTGCACCCAGGTTCCGTGCACAGCAGGCACTGCCGCCGTCGCCGGCGATGCGCAGGTAGGGCGAGCGGTTCAGGAACAAAGCGTCGACGGCAAGGCTGACCCCAGGGGGCACCACCACGCGCTGGGGCAAGAGGCAATCGCTGCTCTCGCAGAGGTCGACGTCGACGGCGCCGAACACGCCGCGCGTGGACAAGATCAGCGGCAGGGGGAGGATGCTCTCGACGACGGCAATGGGGGCTTCGACCTCCAGGGTGCCGTGGTGCGGGTCGGCGTCGACGTCGACGCGCCAGTGAAAGCCGCTGGGAACGCGTTCCGCCGGCGGCAGGCCCAGGGGGAGAAGCAGCAGGACGCCCAGCATCACAACCTCCGCACAGCCGGGTTGGCTCCCCGGCGCACCCAATGTGGACCGCGCGATGGTCCCACAACCGACCAGCGGGCGGCTTCACTCCAAGGCCTGGGACGACCGCCGCCGCTGGACTTCCGTCACACCCGATGCCGTGCCATAAAGCGCCCATGGGCCAAACAACTGCAGCACTGCGCTCTGTCCTCGTCGTCGCCGTCATCGGGGGCTTGGCGCTGCCCTCGCGCGCCCAGGCTCCAGCTGCTCCTGCGGCCCCGGTCGCTGCGGTGTCGGACAAGCCCGCCGAAGAACCCAGCGTCGAAGAGCGCCGCATCGTGGCCTACGTCTCCACCGGCGTCGCCGTCGCCAGCCTCGCCACGGGGATCACCATGGGCGTGCTCGCGCAGGTGCAGTTCGACTGCGCCAAAGACATCATCGCCTGCAATGGCACCCTGCAAAACAAGGTCGTCGGCGACGAGCTCTTCGACGTGCGCGCCGAGATCGATCAGCGCGCCATCCTCGCCGACATGGCCTACCTCTTCGCCGGCGCCGCTGCCGTCGTCGCCACGGTGGGCTACCTGCGGGGCTTCGTCTTCGTCGACGAAGAACCCGCCCCCGCTGTGGCCGCCCGGCTGCCCCAGGCCCCCACCCTCGCCAACCTCGCTCCCGTCGCAGCCGACGCCGTGGTGACCCAATGATCCGTTCCTGCGTCCTCGTCGCCGTCGTCGCCGCCCTCGGGAGCTGCACGCTGCTGCTCCCCACCGGTGAGCTCATCAAGCCCTGCGTCGAGCAGGCGGAGTGCGACGACGGCTTCATCTGCCAAGACGAAGCCTGCCTTCCCGAAGACGAAGGCGGCCAAAGCGGCTGACCCCGCTTCGCCGAGCGGAGGGCCGTGGTGGAATTGCCAGGACGGAGGTCCGCGCTGATGGCGGCGACGCTGCAGGACGCCCTGCTCGAACTCAAGCTCGCAGAAGCTGCCGATCTGGCGGCTCTGGAGGCATGGGCTCCGTACCGGGGCCTTCCCCTCGCCGAACGCCTCTTTCGCTCGGGCCTGGTCTCTGATGAACAGCTGGTCGCCGCTTTCGCCCGGCTCGGCGCCATCGACGCCACCCATCTCGTCTTGGCCGGGTTGCCGCCAGCGGCCGCCCTGGGCGCCTTCAGCCGGCCCCTGGCTGCGAAGTACCGGGCCCTGCCCTTGTCCGTCGACAAGCGCCGTCTCATCGTAGCCCTCCTCGATCCCTCCGACGCCTATCGCATCGAGAAGCTCACCTTCAGCTGCGGGCTCATCATCGAGCCGCGGGCCTGCCGTCCCGGTGTGCTCTTCGACGCCTTGGCGCGCGCCTACGATGTGCCCCCCGTCCTTCCCGACGGGGCCTTTCGCGCGTCACGGCGCCCGGCCACCCTCGACCTCGAGATTGTGGTCGTCGACGAAACGCCTGCGCAGACGAAGGCCGAAGCCATCGGCGAACGCCGCGCCTCGAGCAAGCTCCAACCCATCGACGACACCCGCGATCTGCGCCCGGCCCGCACGCCCCTGATCGACGCCAGCACCCTGTCGCAGCTGGTCCGTAATCCGCCGCTGGATTTGCTGGCCGCTCGCGACTCGTTGCCGGCGCAGATTCTCCCCCTGCTGGTGCCCCCGTTGCGCACCTGCGCGCTCTTTTTGGTGCGCAAGAACGTCGCCGTCGGCTGGGACGTCAAGACCGACGACGCCGCCGTCGGCACCCTCGACATCCGGGACATCTTGCTGCCCCTCAGCGCTCCCAGCGTCTTGGCCGAAGCCGTCGTCGTCCGCCGCGCATCCCACGGGAACCCACGCGACCCCACGACCATGGAGCGCACCCTTTTTCGTTTCTTGAGACGACCGCCGCCGCGCGCCTTCGCGGCCTTGCCCGTGCTCACCGGCGACGAGGTCATCGCGGTGCTCTACCTGGATCGCAACGGCCCCATCGACGACGCCCTCGTTGACGAGGTTCGCCGTGCGGGCGCGGCCCTCGGCGATGCACTGGCACCCCTGGCCGCGGCAGGTGGACTCTTTCCCCCGCCGACGCTGCCCCCGGTGGGCCCGAAGGCCTAGCCGAAGAGCCGGAAGCCGTCGCGCACGGTGAGCCCCGCCATCAGCACCAGCAGCAGCAGCACGCCGACGGCGTTGACGATTTCCTGGAACTTCAGGTTCACGTTGCGGCGCACCACGCCTTCGACGCCGAGCCACAGCATCTTGATGCCGTCGAGACCGGGCACCGGCAACAAGTTGAAGAGGCCGAGGCTCACCGACAAGGTCGCCAAGATGCGGACGAAGTGGCGAGCCCCCAGGGCGATCTTGTCCTTCATCCCCGCCACGATGGCCACGGGGCCGCCGACGTCGACGCCGGGCTCTCTCTTCACCAGCGCCTGCAAGGCGAGCAGGGTGCGCAGGCTCTCGCCGACGCAGTTGACCGCCGACGCCTGCACCGTGGCAATGATGCCGACGCTGGGCCAACGCATCTCCGGCGAGACCCCAAGCTTCCAACCGCCGTCGACGGCGGCGGCGCTGACGACGACGTCGCGGATTTGGGCTTCGGGGCCGCTGGTATTCAAGACCTTCATCGTGATCGGGCTGCCGGCGCTGGCGGCGATGGCGGCGCGAAAGGCGCTCTCGGCCTCGACCGGCACCCCGTCGAGCTGGAGCACGAACTCGCCCCGCTGAAGACCGGCGGCCTTGGCCGGGCCCTCGTGCACTTCGACGATCTCGAGGGCGGCCTCCGACGTCGGCGACGGCCAGGCCGAGAAGTAGACGAAGAAGAAGAAGAAGGCGGCGAGGTAGTTGAAGCCTGGACCCGCTGCCAAGACCAGCCAGCGCTTCCAGCGCGGGGCATTGAGATAGGAGCGGGGATCGTCTTTGGCGGCTTCGTCCATCGACGACATGCCCGCGATCTGCACAAAGCCCCCGAAAGGCAAAGCGGCGAGCTGGTACTCGATGCCATCGCGCCGGAAGCCACAGAGCTTCGGCCCAAAGCCGAGGGAATAGCGCAGCACCCTCATGCCGAGCAGCCGCGCCAGCGCGTAGTGCCCGAGCTCGTGGAAGGCGATCAGAAAGCCGATCCCCAGCACTGCCAAGAGAATCCGCGCGAAGGAGACGTCGGTGAACACCGCAGCAGCATACTGCCTGTGGGACGTGCTGCCTGTTGCAGGCCCCCGCCTTTGGGCCGCACCGATGGCGGCCGGCAGCAAGCACCGGCGCTGGAGAGTCTTGGCCCGGCCCGTTGACGTCGAGAACGACGGTCGTACCCTCGGCGCCCCCTGTGCTGTGAGGTCGCCCATGCGCGTCGGCTCGCTCTTCGTCGTCGCCCTGCTCCCGGTCGCCTGCTCGATCAGCGAGGGCGATCCTCCGGCGGTCAGCCCCAATTTCGGGTCCACCGAGGGGTTGCTGGCCTGCGACGACGCCACCGTGGCCGCGAATCCTGGCTTTCGCTGCTTCACCTCTCGCGCCGTCGCCGGCGTTTCCATGGGCGGTGGCACCGCGGGGCGGGTGGGCTTTCGACACCCCGAGCTGTGGGACGTCGTCGGCATCATGGGCACGCCCTTCGCCGACAACGAGTTCTTCTTTCGCATGCTGAAAGACAACCACTTGGCCGGCTTCTGCTCCCTCGAGGTGCTCGAGGAGGCCATGCGCCAGGGCGTCGACCTCGACGACAAAGACAACCCAGCCATCTTCTGCGGCACCCACGATGTGTTCCCTCTCGATGGTGATGAGCAGGCCAAGCCGGGCCACTTCCCCGCCGTCGAAGGCTCGGACTGCTCCATGTTCGCGAGCGACTTCAACCATTGGTATCGCGGGCCCAAGGCGGGGCGCGGGGGCAGCTTCTCCCGCAACAGCCTGCTCGAGGTCATGCACGACCTCGTCGCTGCCAACGGCAACCCCTTTTATGCCAACGAGCTGAGCCCCTATTTCCCGCCCGGCGTCCCCGACAGCTGGCATGTGCCCCCGCGCGTCGAAAACGAAGAGGCGCTGCGCGCCGACCTGTGCGCCCATCCCATCGTCCTCGACCATTTCTACAACCGTGAGTTCAACCCCGACGGCAGCTACCCGGTCATCACTTTCTGCGACGGCAACAACCGCGGCGGCGATGACGACGACGCGGGCGACTTCTTTCCCGACCAGCGGGATCGCAACTACGTCGTCGAGTTCGTGCTCGCCGTCGACCTCAACGGCAACGGACGACGCGACTACGCCGAGCCCGTGATCATCAACAACGAAGAACGCTTCTCGGACTGCGGCGGAGACGGCATCTGCGACGGCGCCGCTGGCGACGATGTCGCCGACGACTGGGATCCCCTCACCAACCCCGAGGGCACCGAAGGCAACTTCCATCTCGACACCGGCGAGAGCTTCGACGACGACGGCGTCGACGGCGTTCCGGGCACCGGGGACTTTGGCGAGGCCAACGGCTTCTTCGATCGCGCTCCAGGGCTGCAGGCCCTGCTCGACGACTCACCCGGCCAGCTGCTCAAGAACCTCCCCGACGACCAGGTCGCTCGCCTCGATGTGTGGATGGACGCCGGGGTCCGGGACTTCCTCAACACCGCTCAGACCAGCAACGCCCTCTTCGCGGAGCTGCAGCGTCGCATCCCGACGACGGCGGCCTACAATGATTTCCCGGCTCTTCCCATCGATCCAAAGTATGTAGATGGTGGGGATCGTTATAATTACTATATTTCTGATTATTCCCGGAAAGCCATGGGCCAGGTGGCCTACCTGCGGTACGGCAACACGAGCCTGTGCCCCGGTTCCGACGAAAACGAAGGAGAGGGCAACCACGTCGGCGCTGGTGACGTCGTCTCGCGCATTTTCACGCTCTTTTCCTTCTTGTCTGCACGCATGCCGGCCCAGGGGCGCGACCAATCCTTCGGCGGTCTGGTCGTCGACTTCGCCCCCACCCACAACCTCACCGACTTTGCCTTCCTCGACAGCTACCCGTCGACGGTGCTGGGTCGTCCCGCCAAGTTCGGCGTGCTGCTGCCACCCGACTACTTCGTCGACGAAGCCCAGGCCAACCGCTACCCCGTGCTCTATTTCTTCCATGGGCAGGGCATGAACGCCGAGGGGCTCGTGGCGCTGGGCTTGGCCCTCATCGGACCAATGAAGGATTCGGTGCGCAGCGATCGAGTGGTGTCTGGAAAAACCGATCTCCAGCGAGCCATCATCATTTGGGTCGATGGTGAGTGCCTCTCCGACGACTGCTTCACCGGCAACTTCTTCGCCGACTTCAAGGGCCTGCCCCGCGACGACCGCCGCTATGAATCTGCCTTCTACGAGCTGGTGCAGCACGTTGAAGCCACCTACCGCACCCAGGGCCCGCAGCTCGTGCCCCTGGATGAAATCGAGAACCGATGACCGTTCGCTTCGTCGTCGAGCCCTTCATGCTCAAGGCTCCGGCGATCACGGGACTGCGCGCCGATCACGCCGTGCGCGCCCGCTTCCCCGACATCGACCGCGGCTTTGCTCTGAGGCTCTTGAAAGACGGGCGGCTGCGCATCGATGGCAAGACCGCGACCCTGGCGCTCAAGGCCGCCCTGGGCAGCATCGTCGTCGTCGATGCCAGCGCTGAGCGCATGGGACCGATGTTGGTGCCGGCCTTCACGGTGCTGCACGCAGACCGGGGCTTGGTGGTCGTCGACAAGACCGACGGAGTTGCCATGCACGAGGGCCCCGGCGTCGGCGACGAAGACGACGTCCTCACTCTCTCGTTGCTCGAGCGCTTCGCAGTCGAAGAAGGCTTCGCGGGCCCGAGCTTTCTCGGACGCTTGGATCGGCCGACCTCAGGGCTGGTGGTCGTTGCCCTCTCCAAAGACGCGCTCAGGGACGTCGAGCCGGCGTGGCGCAACGGCAGAGTCCGCAAAGAATACGTCGTCGTCGTGCATGGCAAGACACCGCCCGAAGGCAACATCGTGATTCCCCTGGCGGCCCGACGTGCACGCCTGAAGGGCACCGGGGTCATCGAAGAGGCCCGCACCTCTTTCGTCACCGTGGCCTCAAGCAAGAGGGCCTCCGTCGTCGTCTGTGAGCTGCACACCGGGCGCACGCACCAGATTCGCCGGCACCTGAAGGCCATCGGCCATCCGATTCTGGGCGATGCGCGCTACGGCGATGCCCGCCGCGATGCCGACACCGCCACCGTCGATGGCTTGCTGCTGCACGCTTGGCGCCTGCGGCACAGCGGCGAGGTACAGCGTCTGCCCCCCAACATCGAAGCACCGTGGCCCGAGCGCATCACGCGCTTCGTGAAAATGTTGGGGCTCGAAGCCGCCGCCAACGTCGCTGCCGCCCGCGTCGGCGTCGCCGAGCTCTCAGCCCGCGTGTAGCGGTAGAGCAAAGAGCGGCGCCAAAGCGTGACGACGTGCGGCGGCGGCGAGCTCCAGGGGCACCGCGAGGCCGGCCGAGCGCAGAGCTTCCACCGCTGGCACCAGCGCGAAGCTGCGCTCCAAGAGCCGAGGATGGGGGAGCAGCGGTGACGACGACGACGACGGTCCCGCTGGTGCGACTTGCCAGAGCAGATCGAGGTCGAGGGTGCGGGCCTGGTTTTTCCTCGCGCTGCGCACGCGCCCCTGGGCGCCTTCGATGGCGAACAAGAGCGCCAAGAGCGATGACGCGGGCAAAGTGGTGTCGACGACGACGGCGGCGTTGACGAAGGGCGCACGGGTGGCTCCGCCCCAGGCTGGATTTTGGTAGCGACGACTTCGACCGACCACACGAACCGGGTCGGGCTCGCCGAGGGCTGCAATGCCAGCATCGACCAGACCCAGCGCCTGGCCACCGGACGCCCCAACCCCGATGACGAAGAGGTTCACGCGCGCTCGGCGGCTTGCCGGGCGGCGAGATCGACCCGCTCGTTTTCGGCGTGGCCGGCGTGGCCCTTGACCCATTGAAAGCGCACCGTGTGGGGAGCGGCGGCGGCGTCGAGCGCCAGCCACAGGTCCTTGTTCTCCACGGGCTTGTTCTGGCTGTTTCGCCACCCCTGCTTTTTCCAGTTGTGAATCCAGCTCTTCATGCCCTGCACCACGTAGTTGGAGTCCGTGACGACGTCGACGACGCAGGGTTTGATCAGCAGCTGGAGTCCGCCGATGGCGGCTTGCAGCTCCATGCGGTTGTTGGTCGTGTCCTTGACGTTGCCGGTGACGAGCTTCTCGGCGGGGCCGTTGCGGGTCTCGGTGACGAGCAACGCGGCCCAACCACCGGGGCCGGGATTTCCCAGACAGGAACCATCGCAGAAAATCTTGACCAAGGGCGGCGTCGCCGGCTTCGTCGACGTCACTTCAAGCGCTCGAGGAAAAAGAGCGCCGTCGAGAGGTAGATGACGATGCCGATGGAATCGTTGGCCGTCGTCACAAAGGGTCCCGAGGCGATAGCGGGATCGATGCCGGCGCGCTTCATGATCGCTGGAGCCAGCGTGCCCACCGTCGCCGCCACCGTCATCGCACACACCATGGCCGCAAAGACGACGAAGCCCAGCGCAAGCTTGCCGTCGGAGAAGAACAGGATTGCGATGCCACCGACGGCGGCGCCGCACACCAACCCCATCAGCAAGCCCACGCGCAGCTCGCGCAGCACCACCGAGAGCAGGTCGCGCATGTCGACGCGCCCGGTCGCCAGGCCGCGCGTCAAGATGGTCGACGACTGGGTGCCGACGTTGCCCCCCATGGCGGTGACGACGGGGACAAAGGCCGCGAGCACGATGGCGGTGTTGAGCACGCCGGCGTAGAGATGGATGAGCTTGGCCGACACCATCGAGCCCATGAGGGTGACGATGAGCCAAGGCAGGCGAACGCGGGCGATGGCGAAGACGCGATCACGATAGAGAAGCTCTTCCGACGACGTACCGGCCTGCTTGAGCGCGTCTTCTTCCGCTTCTTCGACGACCACGTCGATGACGTCGTCGTGCAGGATGCGACCGAGCAAGCGCCCCTCGCGGTCGACGACGGGCAGCGAGAAGATCCCGTACTTCTTGAAGAGATGAGCCACCTGCTCTTGGTCGACGTCCGGTTGCACGGTGGCGATGACTGGATCGACCAGATCCGCGATCTTCTTTTCTTTGCGGTGAAGGAGCAGCTTGGCGATATCGACGACGCCAATGAGGCGCTCCTCGTCATCGACGACGTAGACCACCTGCACCTGGATGTCGTCTTCGACGAGGGCGCGTACGCGGGCGACGGCGTCGTCGACGGTCTCGCCCTGCTTCACCTGGGCCCGCTCGACCTGCATGATGCCGCCGGCCGTGTCGGGCTCGTAGCGCAGCAGGTCTTCGACTTGGGCCCGCTCGTGGGGCAAGAGCGAGAGGAGCGCCTCTTTCTGTTCGGAGGGCTCGAGATCCTCGAGGACGTCGGTGGCGTCGTCGGAGTCGAGGTTCTTGATCAGCTGCCCGATCTCTTCGGGCGCCAGCAGCTCGAGCAAGCGACCCCGCTCGTCTTCTTCGAGCAGGGCCACAGTCTCGGCGCGTTCGGAGTCGTCGCCGACCAGACGCAGCAGCCGCGGCCACTCTTTGACCGCCACGGCCCGCAGGGCTTCGACGACGTCGGCGGGGTGGGGCAGCAGGCGCAGAAAGGCCGACGCCGTCCCCTCGTCGGCGAGCAAGACGGCCTCGAGGTCGTCGTTGTCCAGGTTGGTGACGCTGCTCGCCAGGGCTTCCTCGCTCTGCTGCAAGACGCTTCAGCGTCTTGCAGCGTTGATGTCCAAGCCGCTGCCGCGGCTCGCAGTAGTTCCTGCTTTGGGCCGTGCGCACGGCTCAAAGCTCCATACTGTGCGTTCACCTCGACGTCGATCGGTATGACCGACAACAACGAGGGCATCAACAAGCAGAATGGGTGCTGATACGAGCAGAGACATGCGTCCTTCCCGACCCACCCCCCAGCCAGGCAGAAAGGAGCCCGCGCTCTTGCTTGTTGGAGCGTGGTGTGTCGTTGCCTCTTGCCCCGCCCCTGAGACAGCCGAGGCGCAGCTCGACGGGGACGACGTCATCGTCACCGACAACAGGCTGACCGTGGCCCGCGGTGGACGAGAAGTCCTGTCGGTGCGCGCTCCAGACATCGGCGTCAAGAAAGGGGAGGCCTTCTACGACATGCAGTTCGGCATGTTCGACATCCGCGAAGACGACGCCGCCTTCACCTTCGGTCGCACCTTGCGCGTCACCGAACACGACGCCGATCACATCGCCTTCGACGTCGTCGGTGGGGGCGCTGATGTCCTGACGCCGGAGGTGTTGGCCAGGGCCTCGGTGCAGGCCTCGGGCGGCGGCCTCTTGTTGCAAATCGAAGCCGCACAGGGGGCCGACCGCGTCGTCGTCGGCACCACCTGCAACGCCGGCGATCACTTCCTCGGGCTGGGTGCCCAGAGCCACGACGTCGATCATCGTGGGCAGGTCGTTCCGCTGTGGGTGAGCGAGCAGGGCGTCGGCAAATCCGACTCCGATGAGCTGCCGACCCTCTGGCAGCTGCTGGGCCGCCGTCACACCACCCACGTGCCGATGCCCGCGTTCGTGCGCAGCGATGCCGTCGCCGTCGTCGTCGACACCAGCGCCTTCGCTCGCTTCGATCTCTGCGCCACCGACAGTGCCCAGGCCAGCTTCGAGGTGTGGGAGCCCACGGCACGCCTGCGCCTGTTCGCCCGCGACGACGTCTTGGGCGCCCAGCAAGCGATGACGCACTTCCTCGGGCGGCCTCGCGTGCTGCCCCCCTACGCCCTGGCCCCGTGGAACGACGCGATCTTCTCCGACGTCGACGTCGCCGCCTTTGCCGCCTTCTTGAGGGCCGAGCAGATCCCCTCGAGCGTGATCTGGAGCGAGGATTGGCGGGGCGGACGCTTCGGTGGCGACGTCTACCGCTTGGATGAGGATTGGCGCCTCGACGCCGAGCAATACCCCGACTACCCAGGTCTTTGCGATACTTTGACGTCGTCTGGCTTTGTAAGCCATTTGTATTTCAATACCTTCCTAACCCAAGGCAGCGACGTATTCGACGAGGTCACCGCGGCCGGCCACGATCTGCGCAGCGCCTCGACGGGGGCGTCCCTCTTGTTCACGGGCGCAGACCGCGCCTTTTCGCCAACTGCCCTGCTGGATTTGACAAATCCGAACGCGCGCACCTACATGAAAGAAGAGCACCTCAAGCCGGCGCTGACCATGGGGGCGCGCGGGTGGATGGCCGACTTTGCCGAATGGATGCCGGTCGAAGACACGGCGCTTGCGTCGGGCGAGGATCCAGCCCTGGTGCACAACCGTTACCCTGAGCTCTGGCAAAGCCTGAACCAAGAAGCCCTGCAAGAAGCCGGCGTCGCCGACGACAGCGTGGTGTTCGTGCGCTCGGGCCACCTCGGATCCCCTGCCCTGGTCGATGTGCTGTGGGCGGGAGATCAGCGCACCAGCTTCGCCGACGACGACGGCCTGCCCACCGTGCTGCCCATCGGCATCGGCACAGCGACCACAGGCTTCCCCTTCTTCACCCACGACATCGGCGGCTACCAATCCTCGACCAACGATCCGACGACCAAAGAGCTGTGGTTTCGCTGGACCGAGCTGGGGGCCTTCACGCCCGTGATGCGCTCCCACCACGGCACCCATGCCGCGCTCAACCACAACCTGCGCACCGACGCTGAGAGCACGGCGCACTGGAAGCGCTATGCCGAGATCCACATCCGCCTCTACCCCTATCTCCGCGCGCTGATGATTGCCGCCACCCGGGACGACGACGACGGCGCCGCCGGCTTGGGTCCCCTGCCTCTGTGGGTGCCGCTGCCGCTGCTCTTTCCCAACGACGACGCGGTCTGGGCCATCAAGGATCAAGTGATGCTCGGGCCCTCGCTCTTGCTGGCTCCCGTCGTCGTCGAAGGCGCCCTCTCTCGTTCTGTGCATCTGCCACCGGGACGTTGGGTCGCGTTCCCGATGCCCGGTGCAGCGCCCGGCTCTTTGGCCTCCTCGCGGGCAGAATTCAGCGGGCCAGCAGACTTCGACGTCGACGCAGCCCTTGGCGAAATCCCGATCTTTGTCCCCGCCGGCGGCCTCGTTCCCTTGACCGCTTTGCCGGCCCAAACGCTGCGCGAGGTCGAAGGAGACGCCCTGGCCGATCTCTCCTCCACCAGCGGCGATCGCACGGTGGTCGTCGCCTTGGGAGCGGCGGGATCCTTCATCGAAGAAGATGGCGCCAGCTATGTGCTCGAAGGTAACGGCACGCTGCCCGCCGGCGTCGACGACGAAGGCGGCCTCGACGTCGTCGGCGATCTCGCGATCAGCGCCCCGGGGTTCACGCTCACGCTGCGCGGTCACCCGCCGACGCGGTCCACGCGCTTGGTGTTTCGCTGACCGAAGGGGAGCTATGCGTTGGCTGCTGCTGCGGGGCTTGATTCGCGAACAGCGTCATTGGCTCGGTTTCCCCGCCTTTTTCCAAGCGCGGGTGCAGGGACCCGACGAGACGCCCACCACCGTCGTCACAGCCGATCTGCCGGGCTTCGGCACCCAAAACGAAGCCCCGGTCCCGGACACAGTCGCCGGCTTCGTCGACGACCTGCGCCAGCGGCTGCGCCCGGTGCTTTCCGTCGGCGAGCCTTGCGGCATCGTGGCCGTCTCCCTCGGCGGGATGGTGGCCCTGACCTGGATGGCCCAGCACCCCGCAGACTTCGTCGCCGGCGTCGTCATCAACAGCTCGCTCTCGGATCTCTCGCCGGTGTGGCACCGCATGCGTCCGGCCAACTGGCCGAAGATCCTTCGCGCGCCCTTCATGGGATCGCGCGCCCGTGAGCGCATGCTGCTCGGCATGACCCGACACCAGGGCAACCTCGACGAAGACGCCGACCGTTACGCGCAAATTGCGAGGTCGACGAAGCCACACCGGCACAACGCCTTGGGTCAGATGCGCGCCGCCATCAAGCTGCGCAGCCCTGAGCGCGTCGATGTCCCCACCCTGGTTTTGGCCTCCACCGGCGACGAGCTCGTGTCCTACCGCTGCAGCGCGGCGATGGCGCAGCGGCTCTCCTTGCCCCTGCGGCTGCATGAGGGCACCGGAGCCGACGCCGCCGGTCACGACCTGCCCCTCGACGCGCCAGACTGGGTGTGCGCGCGCATCAACGAGTGGGTGCAGACCCTCGCCCCTGCTAGATCGCCGCGTGCCTCGGGAGACCAGTGAGAAAGCCCCTTCCCCAAGATTTCATCTCTCGCTTGCGCGACATCGTCGGCGAGACCTTTGCGGTCGACGACGAAGAGACCTTGCTGCGCCACGGGCACGATGAGACGCCCAACCTCAAGCCCTCCCTCCCCGACGTCGTCGTGCGCCCCGGCGACGTCGATCAGGTGCAGCGGGTCATGCAGCTGTGCGCCAAAGACGGCGTCTACGTCACCCCGCGTGGAGCCGGATCGGGCAAGGCCGGCGGCTGCGTCGCGGTCTACGGCGGCGTCGTCTTGGGGCTCGATCGGCTGACGCGCACCCTCGAGATCGACAAGGAGAACCAACTTGCTCGCGTCGAGCCCGGCGTGATTCTGCAGCCCTTTCAAGAGACCGTCGAAAGCGAGGGCATGTTCTACCCGCCCGATCCGGCCTCGCTGTCGTGGTGCACGCTCGGTGGCAACGTGGCCTGCAACGCCGGCGGACCCCGGGCCCTCAAGTACGGCGTCACCGGCACCTATGTGCTCGGCGTCGACGCCGTCTTGCCCACGGGCGAGCGGATCAAGACCGGACGCAGCACCACCAAAGGCGTCGCCGGCTACGACGTCACCAGCTTGATCACCGGGTCCGAGGGCACGCTGGCGATCATCACCGGCATCACCTTGAAGCTGCTGCCCAACCCGCGCTTCGTGCAGACGGCCCTGGCCGTGTTTCCGTCGACGGAGCCGGCCGTGCGATCGGTGAGCGCGATCCTGGCGCGCGGCATCTTGCCCCGCACCCTCGAGTATATGGATCGCGACAGCATTGAAGCCGTGCGGGTCATGAATCCACCTTATCGTTTTCCGGCCAATGCTGGCGCAGCGCTCATCCTCGAGACCGATGGCGAAAGCGAGCAAGGCACCCTCGAAGCCCTCGAACGATGCCTCGACGTCACGGCGGAATTCGGCGCCGTCGACGCCTTCTTGGCCCAAGATGCCAAGCAGCGACGCGACATTTGGCAATCCCGCCGTCTGCTGAGTGAAGCAACGCGAAAGATCAAGAAACGAAAGGTCAGTGAAGACATCGTCGTTCCGCGATCCAAGATTCCTGAGATGGTGGCGCGCACGGGACTGCTCGGCGAGAAGCACCGCCTGATGACCTGCTCCTTTGGCCACGCCGGCGACGGCAACCTGCACACGCAGATCCTCTTCGACGACGAGAGCGAGCTGCCGCGGGTCGAGTCCCTGCTCGACGATCTCTTTGACACCGTGCTCGAGCTGGGCGGCACCATCACCGGCGAGCACGGCGTGGGGCTGTCGAAGAAGAAGTACCTGCCCAAAGAGCTCGGTGCCGACGTCGTCGCCCTCCAACAGCGTCTCAAGGACGCCTTCGATCCCCGGGGCATCTTGAACCCCGGCAAGTTCCTGCCAGACAAGGTGCTGCTCCACGCAGCCAAAGCGGCGGCTGCGGGGTCCTGAGCGCAGGCTGCGAGGTGGGGATCGCAGCCGCCTCCTTCTCCAGGGCATCCAGAAGCGACGCGGTGCTTGGCACGAAGCCTGTAGATGCCGTCGCCGAGGTGAAACACATGGCCCTGTCCAAGCTCGCGCTGCCCTTCGCCGCCCTCCCCCTGGCCCTGGTGGCCTGCGCTGACACCGTTGAGCTCGCGGGCACCCCGACCATCGATCTTGCCCCCTTCGTCGTCGACGGCGGCCGTCTGCAGGGCCTCGCCACCGACCCCATCGGCACCGACCTCCACGTGCTGATCGAGGGACGCGGCATTTTGCAGCTCGATCGCGATGGCGTGCTGGTCGTTGAAAGACCCGTGGGCACCAAGGGGCTGAAGGACCGCCCCTACCGCGACCTCGCCGTCATCGGCGACGGACGCTTCCTGCTCATCGCCGACAGCGAGGGCTACCTCTACGACGAGGTCGTAGAGACCGAGCGCGTACACTTCTGCGTCGAGCCCGATTGGAACCCAGGGCCCGACTGCACAGACGCAAACGGCAATTGGGCCGACGCTGACGGCGACGGCATCTGTGACCCCGCCGATCCCGCGCCGACGGAGCCCCAGCCCGACGAACCCGATCCCGTCGGCACCCCCATCGTCCAGCGCAACGACGCCTTGGCCCTCGTGGGTGCGGCCATCGTCGCCGCGCCCCGCTTCTACGAGGAGGACAAACAGATCGAGGCCAGCCTGCGCACCTACGACGTCGCCACCGGCAACCCGACGGGCAGCGCCGACCTCACGGGCCTCGGCCTCGATCTCGCCGGCGTGGCCTCCGACGGCGACGGCTTGATCGGCGTCTCGGCCAACCGACTCGCGCGCTTCACCCTCGACGGCGCGAAGATCTCCGAAGCCTCCCTCGACGTGCAGGACGCCGCCGGCTTGATCGTCGCCGACGGCCAGGCCCTGGTCCTCGATCGTGCGAGCAGCCGCGTCGTCGCCTTCGACCTCAACGACCTGCCCGAATAACAAGACACTGAAAAGTGCAGCCAAAGCAGTCAAACTTCTACGACTGTGCCTTGCGCTTGAGGTCCGATGGGCAATTGGCGTGCTGCAGGAGCATGGTGCGCAAGTGAGCTTGGCGCTTGACCAGGGCTTGTCGCATCAGGTGCGAAATCAGCAGCGGGGGGGTCGCTGAGAAGCGCGCGAGGTTTTGGATCAGCACCATCGAATTGTAGGTCCGCTGGCACAGCAGCGACGTCGTCTGGGAATCGAAGGGCAAGCCGGCCAGCATCAGCAGCACCCGCCCCTCGGTGCTGAACACCAGGTTGGCGCGCTCGTCACCCTCCGCCGTCGACCATTTGCTGCGCAGCATCTGGCGGACCTTGTTCCGATTTTTTTCGGGGATGTCCCGCGACAGCGCCCACTTGTATACAATCGCCAATCGCTTCGATTGCAGGATTCTCTTTAGATGTGAATCCTGCAACATCGGATTGCCCAGAAGATAGCGCTGCACCTGCCCATCGCGCACGAGCTCGGCGCGCTTGAACAGAACGTCGATGCCCTGGGGCGTGCGGTGGTAGCGCGCGATCAGGCGCGCATGGGGAAAGCCCACCTGCGGGTTCTCGAAAATGGCGTTGATCACCTGCGGCACTGGATCGAAGCAGAGAGCGCACAAGACGTGGCCGCCTTCGACGCGACCCAGCTGCTCACGCTCCTCCTGGGGCAGATCGTGCAGTGTGGTCTCGAAGAGCTTGCGGTGGTTGCCCTCTTCCACGTCGGCGGCGGCGGCGCGCGCCTCCCTTGCTTCGTCGGGCTCGTCGACATCGCCTTCGTCTTCGTGGGGCTCTTCGACGTCGGCGGCGCCCTCGGCATCGGCGCTCTCGTTGCTTGCCTTGCCCTCGACCTCTTGTTGCTCGGCCCCATCGAGGGGGGAATCGGCACCGGCGGCGAGGTCGGGTTCGACGCCGCAGGGCACGTCGTCGGCGAAGGGAGCCCCTTCATCGGTGTCGTCGCCTTCGAGGGCAGGCAGCGTCAGGTTGTCATCGCTCATCTCGGCGAGGGCCGCGCGAATGGCGTCTTCGTCGTCGTCGAATTGGCCCGGCTTGAGAGCAGAGAGCTCCTCTTCGTCTCCACTTTCGTCGGCGCTGAACAGCGGGGGCTGCTCCGCGGTGGCATCGATCAAGGGACCGGTTCGGCGTTGGCGCTGGGCCGTCACAGGCCCGGTGGGTTCGGGATTCGACGACGCCGGTGTGCGCGCATCCCGTGCAGGTGGGGCCTCGATGGCCCCGCCCAACTGCAGCTTGGCCAGGGCCAGGGTCACGGCCGCTGCGCTCAGCCCCGTCAGGTGGGTGAGGCTGTCGACGGAGGTGTTGCCGTCGATGCGCGACAACAAGAAACCTTCCTCGGCGCTGAGGTTCAGCGACTCCCAACGCAACCCAGCCCGCTGCTTGGGTTTCCAATCGCTCATCACCTCCACCTTAGCCCACATGTCGGTCGTGCCCGTGACACAGGCCAAGCCCGAGATCAGCAGCGACGCCGTCGACCACTGCTACGCTTTGCTCGCTTCCCTGTTTCCAAGCGTGGTCTTGCGGGCACTTCTTCTCCACGCTTCTTCCGCGTTCCTTGCGAGGCCGAGCATGAGTCACTTCATCGTCGACCGGTTCCTCTCTTTCGCTCGTGCGACGCCAGTGGCCAGGAGCCTGGCAGCCCTCGTTCCCGGCGGTGCTGTGCTGCTTGCGTTGTCGTCGAGCGGGCTCTTCGACCCGCGCATCACCCCGGCGCCCGAGCTTCCACCCGCTCCGTCGCCCTGGCTGGTCGCCCGCGGAGCGGCTGTCGACGACGCTGCCTGCCAGCTCTCGCTGCGCGTGGTCGATGAGCGAGGGGCGGCCGTCGACAGCGCCCAAGTCTCGGTCGTCGAGCTGAAGGACGGCGGCGTGGCCCGCACCTTCGAAGCGCGCACCGATCGCAAAGGCACCCACCGCCTGCTCGATCTGAATCCGGGCTTCTACGACGTCACCGTCGACGTTGCGGGCAAAGCGCTGCAGGGCACCCCGACCTTCCACTGCCAACCTGGAGCAGGGGGCGCCGGGCACCGCGCCTTCTTCGACGTCGTCGTCGCCGACAGCGATCGCGTGGTCAGCGGACACCTCTCTGGACGCCGTCAGGCGCCCCTGCCCTGGTCGACGGTCGCGCTCTACCAAGACGACAGCCACCGCAACGGTCTGGCCGGTCCCGTCCGCATTCGCACCGATGAAAACGGCGACTTCAAAGCCCGCCTCCCCGTCGGCGACTACGTCGTCTACGCCGCCGCCACCGACCACGTCGCCCGCAAGTCCACCCTGCACGTCGAACAAGCCGCCACCAAAGTGAAGCTCGCCCTCGCCTTCAGTCCTGCCGTCCGGGGCGTCGTCGTCGACGAAGAAGGCCATCCGATCAAGAACGCAGAAGTTGCCATGGGCAACGCCTGGGACCCGCGGGCCCGCGCCGGCGGCGTCGTCACCGACGAGCTCGGACGCTTCTCCCTGCCGGTGCAAGAAGGCCAAGAGCTTTCCCTCACCGCGCGAGGCGAGGGACGCATCGGACGCGCCCTGATTGGCGTCGTCGACGACGTCGACCGCTTCCAGAACCTGACCCTGGTGGCCACCAACGGGCGCACGGTCTCGGGCACGGTGTTTTCGACGACGGGCGCCCCCCTGGCGTTCAGCGGCGTGCACTACCGCGTGCGCTCGCTCGGGCTCGAAGGCGAAGCCCCCACCGACGGCGAAGGCCGCTTCCTCCTCGACGGGCTGCCCCCCAACGAAGACGTCGAAGTGTGGGCCGAGGGCAACGCAACAGGCGCGTGGGGAGCACAGGTGGCGACGCCGTCGACGACGCAGCTGGCGCTGACTTTCATTCCGCCCGCTTGGTGACGAATTCACCGACACGCTTCGCGTGTCCGTGAATTGTCTGCAGGTTCATCGCCTGGCGGCGATGAATTCACCGACACGCTTTGCGTGCCCGTGAATTATCTACACGTTCATCGCCTGGCGGCGATGAATTGCTAGGCGCGAACGTGAGCCGCCGGATAAGCCGGCATCGCGCACCCCTTGATCTCGAGCTTGGCGGCCTTCGCGGGCGACGCCGCCGTGGCGACGCGCAGCTGGACCAGCGCGGGGCATTTCGCCAGCGAGAGCTCGGCGCCCACCTCGCGCAGCTTCGGCAGCTCGACGACGGCCAGGCTGCCGTTGTCGTGGATGTGAAGGTATTTGGTAACCCGCTCGAGGGCCGGCAGATGGATCTCTTTCAGGGCGCCATTGGCCTCGATGATCAAGGCGCCGCCGACGGTGCGGAGCTTGGGAAAGCTCACCTTCTCCAGATCGTCGTTGAAGCCGATGTAGAGCGTGTCGCCCACGTGCTCGAGCTCGGTGGCCTGGTCGAGGGTCAAACCCATAGGGCGAGCCCTAGCACAACCAGCCAACTCACGATGCGGAGAGGCCCTCGAAGGTCAGCCGTCGCTCCACCAACTTCAGCGTCTTCAGAGCCAGCAAATCGGTGTTCTTGAGCACGCCCTCGTGAATGGTCAGGTCGCCGCCGACGCGGACGACGCCTTCGAGCTTCTGCAGCCCGCTGCGCGACTCAATGCTCACGGAGCCCGACATCACCTTACCCTCGCTGGTGTCGACGACGCGGGGTCCCGTTTCGGCGGTCTTGGTGAGCTTTTTGCCCTCGGCACCCCTCAAGCGCACGAGCACCTGACTGGCACGAGCGCCTTCGACGGGAGTCGCGAGGGTCTGTGAGGTGCCCGTGGATCCCTCGAACAGAGCCGAAGCATCAGCGGGCTTCGCCGTCGTCGTCGTCTCGGCCTCGAGCTTCTCCGCTTTTTCGGCTTTTTCGGCTTTTTCGGCTTTTTCGGCCTTTTCGACCTGCTGCTGGCGCAAGAGCAGGACCTTCCCGAGGCTCAGCCGGGGATCGGTGGTGCCTTTGGGGCCTTTGGGTCCGAAGGTGCTCACGGGCTGCTCGACTCCTTGACCGACATTCTATCGACGACGGTGCCCCTTTGGCTCGGTTTCTTGCCGCTGTGCGTAATCCTCCGATCCCTGGCCGAGGACGGTCGCGATCCATGAAAAAGGCCCCTCGCGGGGCCTCTTTCACCAAAGCAGTGCAGCAGCTCAGGCCGCGGCGAGGGTGGCGGAGTGCTGACCGAGCCCGGCCTTGTTCAAGCGGTTCAACGTGTCGTTGAGCTGCTTGAGCATCTTGTCTTCGCCTTCGGTGACGACGATCTTGCCTTGATCCGGCAGCGCAAGCTTGTTGGCGACGCTGGCCGAGAGCTTGGCCGTGACCACCGCGAGATCGCGCAGGTCGCGGTTGGCTTCTTCGGTCAGAGAGATGGCGCCCTTGGCGACGGCACCAGCGAGCTCCACACCCACAGCACCGGCGCGCAGCAGGCCTTCGCCGACGACGCCGGTGGCTGCGAGAGCGCCCTTGCCAGCAGCGGTGGTGAGGTTGACAGCGACGGCGCCCGCGTAGCCGACCGCGACGATGGCGTGAGCGCCGGTGTAGGCGAGGTCGGTGACGGCGTTGGCGTAGCTCGCCCAGGCCATGTTCATGGCGTCGCCGGCCTTGTTCAGCTGGCCCGCGGCCTTGCCGAACATCTCGTCGGAGAAGCGCACCGCGTTGACGTCGCCCTTGAGCTCGCGAACCGTCCACGTCTTGCTGTCGCCGAGGGGCCCAGACAGGGCCGTGGCCAGAGCGGCAAAGGCCGCCGACACGTTCTTGGCGACGAAGCGACCGCCGGCCAAGACACCTTCTGCGACCCAGCCTGCGGACCCGGCGAGGCCGAGCGCGCCGGCGGCGGCCGTGTGACCCCCAGCGACGACGACGTCAGCGGTGCCGACGAGGACGTCAGCGGTGGCCATGATGGCGTTGGCGCCGGCGGCCAGGGTGTGTCCCACCGCCAAGCTCGCGTGGTTGCCGGCCTTGTTCAGGTCCTGAGCGGCGCCGTCGATCAGGTTTTTGGCGCCGTCGTGGAGGTCTTTGGCCGTGTCCCGCAGGGCGCCGGCGGCCTTGTCGGTGGTGGCGTCGACGTTGGCGCGGGCGCGGTCGTAGCTGTTGGGAGTCTTGGGTCCGATGGTGTTCGACATGGGAATCCTGGTGTTGGGTTCGTTGTTGAGCCCGCCCTCGGTGAGGTCAGACGGGCGAAAATTCTGTGGGCCGGGCGGCCAATTGGCCAGGGCTGCTGGCTCGGGGCGCCAGCGACGCAGTCTCAGCCGGCTGGCCGCAGCACGGAGGCGAGGTTGTTGAACATGTTGGCGTTGCCTTCGAAGCGGATCTTGCCGTCTTTGGCCGAGCCAATGACGTCGAGCTTGCCCATCATCATGTTCTCGAAGTCGGCGGCCTGCATCTCGAGGTAGAAGTCCACCTTCGGAGCGACGCCGGCGCCGATCTTGGCGGTGGCGAAGTCGAGCGTCCATGCCCCGCCCTTGTCGCCGAAGAGCTGGATGCCGTAGGTGCCGCCGATCTTCGCGCAGATTTCTTTCTGAGCGCTCAGGATCTTGGGGCAGACATCGTTGAAAAAGGTGGACGGAGAAACCGACTCGGGCTCGCCGGTCTTGAGACGCATGTTCATCGCGGACTCCTCTTGTGCAGCGGAACTCCAGCAGCACCCGCTCCCTCTAGCCCGCTCGCCCGCAGCTTGGCGAGATCAGCGCGTGTATTGTCCCAGCCCGCGAGTGGCGCCTGCCCTCCACGGCGTCGAAGCCCGGCGCTGCGCAGCGTCCCCGCTGGCCACCCAGAAAACACCGTCCTTCCAGTTGCTTCCAGCGATCCAGCCAAACCCCCGGCCGCCGCGGTAGAAAGCGCGACCGTTTCCCCTTCCGAGGTTCACATGACGAAGATCCCGCCCCGCGATGGCAATGTGTACGACCGTGCTCGCCAAAAGATCGGTGCCCTCGAGGAGAAACGAATCGACCAGCTCCAGACGACGGCCAAGAACCTCGGCAAAGCGGCTCTCGATGATCTCAAGGGAGCCGGTGAGCACGCCGCCGCCGGATTCGAGCACGGTGCCGCCGCCGTCGACACCGCGGCCATGGCTGGCATCCAGGCCCTGTCGGCCACGGTGAATGTCTTGGCCGGCGTCGGCGACACGCTGGCGGCGGGCGGTCATCTCGGGGCGGCTGCGGGCTTCTCCGTCGCCGGGTCCGCAGGCTTCGTCGTCGAAGGCCTGGCTGCTGGAGGTCGCTTCGTCGCCAAGAACGTCTCTGAAGCCTTTGCAGCGCTGGCCACCTTTTTCGGGAAGGCCCTCGATGGCAAGACCTACACCGTGCGCGAGCTCGCCGGCGACGTCGACGCCGTCCGCTTCTCCAAGAAGATGTTCGGCGAAGCCGCCAAGCAGCTGAACCTGTCTGCCGACAGCATGAACATGGCCTGGGCCAGCTACGTCGGCGCCATCGGCGACCTCGCTGACAGCGGCAAGAACGCGCTCAACGCCCTGGGCCACACCACTGCGATGTTGGGGCACTTCGCGGCCACCGGAGCCCTCGAAGGCCTCGCCGCCGTCGAAGGCTTCGGCGCTGCAATCTACGAGGCCCGCGCGGCCGGGGCCTGGATCCTGGGCGAGGTGGCCAAGGGCGCCATCAATCTCACCGAGGCCGCCAACCGCGACCTGCGCGACCTGGCCGTCATCGGCGCCAAGCTGTCGGCGTCGGCAGCCAACAAGCTGGCCCTCCCCGACCAGGGCAAGGTCGTCGTCACCGAAAACGACACCAAGCTGTTGGCGCAGTTCACCGGCATCATGGGGCGCCTCGAGAAGCAGGGCCTCACGGCGGCGACGTAGTCCTCGTCTCGTCTCCCTTGGAAAGAGCGGGCCTGCGGGTCCGCTTTTTTTGTGAGTTGCGGCGGCGGGGACACCTGAACGACCCTCCGCTGCCCGGGAGGCCAGATGTCCGCCGTCGTCGTTTCCTCGCAGATACAGGCCGTGCAGGTGTACCGACGCGGAGCCACCGTCGTGCGGCGGGCCCTCGTCGACGGCGACGCTCTCGCTTCAGGCCTGCCCGCAGAGATCGAGCTGCCGGGTTTGCCGCTGGCGCTGCTCGATCCCACCGTGAAGGTGCGCGTGCTGGACGTCGAGCCGTCGTCGTCGTCTGTGACGGCGGCTGGTGTGCGAGTGGGTCTGTATGTGCGGGGGAGCGGGGAGCGGCCCGTGGCCCCCGAGCAGAAGCTCGTCGACGCACTCCAGCGGCAACTGCGCGACAAACAAGAGCTGGTGCGCCTGATCGACAGCGAGATCGCTCTCTTGCAGGCCATCCCCGTGCCGGAGCGCCCGATGGCCGAAGAAGGGCGGGCCCCCCCACCCGCACCGCTGCACATGCGCCTGGCCCTCGAGGGGTTTGCCGACGACGCTGCCCTGCGCCGGCGTGCTGAGCGCCGGGTCCTCGCCACCGAGCTGCACCAGCTCGAAGAAGAGCTCAAGAAACAGCGGGAGCGAATCGCTGCTTCGTCGTCGGCCGTCGAGGTCCACCAGGGTGACCTGAGCAAGTCCGCTGTGATCAGTCTGCGGAGCGAGGGCGAGCGTCCCTCGAAGGTCGTCGTCGAAATCTCCTACGTCGTCCCCGGAGCCCGATGGACACCTGCCTACCAGGTGAAGCTCGCACGCGACGGGAGCACGGCGTCGATCCAGCTCCGCGCCCACATCGCGCAGCGCAGCGGTGAAGACTGGAAGGGGGTGAAGCTGCGTTTGTCGACGGCGCTGCCGCTGCGCTTCACCGAATTGCCCGAGCTCTCGTCGATCCGCATCGGCAAGGCCCAGCCGGCGCCGACGAAGAAGGGCTTTCGTCCTCCTCCGGCCGGTGGTGAGGTGTTGTTTCGCGATTTCGACAGCGAAAGCACCCGCGTGCGCGCCGCGGTGCCGCCGCCGCGGGGGTGGCATATGCCCCCTCTCGAAGCGCCGCTGGGCGACCTGGTGCCGCCCGTCGTCGTCCACCGCCAAGCCCCCCGGCCGCCGCCCGCGAGAAGGAACGTGAAGGACGCTGTCACGCGCTCCAACAAGACCATGGCAATGCAGGAAGCGCTGCCCGCAGCCGAAGGCTCCTTCGACGCCGGCGACGAGCTGATGGTGATGGACAGCGACGACGCCCCGGCGCCGCCGCCGCCGCCCTCCATGGCGCCCATGCCCTCGATGGCCCGGCTGTCGGCCGGAGCAGGTCCCCCACCGGGCGCGCCCAGCCCAAAAGGCCGGCCTGCCAAAGCTCCAGCCGGCGTCGACGACGTCGTCGCCGCCATGGTCTTTCCGCTCTTGCGCTTGCCCAGCGGCTCCGAAGCGCAGCGGGGACGCCTGGTGCCCGCCGATCTGCGCTCGCTCTACACGCAATCGCTGACCCGCTTCGGCCGCCCCGTGCCCTTCGATGTGCTCTCGGCCGTGCAAAGCGCCGAGCGCGAAGCCATGGAGGCCGGAAGCGCGCCGCCGCCGATGACGGTGGACATGAACGACCTCAGCTCGTTTTACGACTTCGTCTACGAGGCCGACGGCGTCGTCGACGTCGCTGGCGACGGCGGCTACCACTCGGTGGCCCTGGGCGAGCGCGAGGGAGCAGCCTCGGTGCGCTACGTGTCAGTGCCGCGCGAAGAGCTGGCCGTGTACCGGACCGCGGTCATCCAAAATCCCCTCGCGGCGCCGCTGTTGGCAGGACCGGCGGAGGTCTACGTCGGCGGCGACTACGTGCTGACCACAGCCTTGCCGACGGTGTCGCTGCGCGGCGAGCTCAAGCTCGGGTTGGGCGTCGAACAGGCGATCAAAATCGCCCGCAACGCGCGCTTCACCGAAACCCGCACCGGCGAAGGCGTCGTCGCCATGGTCGAGCTCTGCCACGACATCGACATCGACATCGTCAACCACCTGGGCCGCCCCATCGAGATCGAGGTGCGCGAGCGCGTGCCCGTGCCCGTCGCCGGCGCCGAAGTGCAGGTCGACGAACGCGCCGTCAGCCCCCCCTGGGAGGCCTACACCCAAGAAGAGCGCGACGCCGTCGTCTTGGGCGGTCGCCGCTGGCACCTCAAGGTCGACGCCGGCGCCGCCCAGAAGCTGAGCGCCCGCTACGTGCTGAAGCTCTTTTCGAATTCCGAAGTCGCCGGCGGCAACCGCCGAGAGCGCTGACCCACCAGAAGATCGGGACCACGATGACGACGACGACGACGACGACGACGACGACGGCACCGGCTCTGGTGCTCTTTCATCCCGCGGTCGATGAGACGCGGCTCAAGGTGGAGCTGCCGATCGTGCGGGTGACCCTGCTGGAAGATCGGGCCCAGGTGCTGCGCCAGGGGACCATCAACGCCGTCGTCGGCAAGAACCGCCTGGCGCTGTGGGAGGTCGCGCCGGTCTTGCAGGACGTGAGCTTGAGGGTGGAGCTCAAGACGCTTCACAACGGCAGCAGCGCCCGCCTCGAAGACGCCCGCGTTCGGCGTGCCATGCGCGTGGGTCACCGCGAAAAACCCGAAGCGGCGGCGGCCCTCGAGCGTCGACTCGAGGAGGTGGCTCGACGTCACAGCGAGCTCGTCGACGACGCGGAGCGATCCCAGCAGCGTGCGGCCGTCGTGGGCGACATGATGCAGAAGGCCATGGCCGAGCTTCCTGAAGACGCCGCCTGGTCTTTGGGCGATCCCGCGGCTTGGAAACAAACCTTCGAGGCTCTGTCGCAGAAGTCGCGCGGCCTCTTGCACGAGGCCCAGCACACGCGCCTGGAGATCGAAGATCTGCGCGCCCAGGCCCAGTTCACCGCCAACGCCCGCGCGCTCATCGACCGCCCCGACCAGTCGATGCTGGCGATGATCGAGATCGATGTGCTCGGCTCCACCGACGGCCCCATCGACGTCGTCGTCGAATACACCGTGCCCAACGCGCTGTGGCGCCCCACGCACGAGGCGGCACTGCACGACGGCGTGCTCACCCTCTCGTCACGCGCGGCGGTCTGGCAGAACACGGGCGAAGATTGGCGCAATGTCGAGCTGGTCTTTTCGACGGCGCGCTCATCGTTGGGACACGAACCGCCCAAGCTCGCCGACGATCGCCTGAGCGTGCAGAAGAAGGACAACCGCGTCGTCGTCGAGACCCGTGAGGTCTCGGTCAGCAACGCGGGTCTGGGTCGCAGCAACGCGGGGGCAGCGCCCAAACCCACCGGCGTGGAGCTCCCCGGCGTCGACGACGGCGGCGACATCCAGACCCTCAAGAGCCTGCACAAGGTCAGCGTGCCCTCCGATGGACGCCCGGCCTTTGTGCCGGTGTCCTCGTTTTCGTCGACGGCCGAGACCTCGCTGGTGGTGATGGCCGAGGTCGACGACAAAGCGTTCTTGAAGGCCATCGGCACCCACAAGGGCAAAGATCCGGTGTTGGCGGGGCCCGTTGAGCTGGTGCGCGAGAGCGGCTTCGTCGGCACCACCCGCACCCTCTTCGTGGCGCCGGGCGAGCGCTATCAGCTCGGCTTTGGCCCCGACGACGACGTCCGCGTGCAGCGCACCATCGAGACCAAAGAGGTGGTCGACGACGTCGACAAATGGCGCCGTCGCACCCACACCGTGGCCCTCTACCTCTCGAACCTCGGCGGCGACGAGAAGCAGGTGCAAATCGTGGAGCGCTTGCCGGTCAGCGAGATCGAACAGGTGAAGGTCACGCTGGTCGCCGACAAGACCAGCGGCGCGCCCAAGATCGACGTCGACGGCTTGCTCAGCTGGAACATGGCCCTCCCCCCGCGGGGGCGCCTGCGCCTGGGCCTGGTCTATGTGACCGCCTTTGCCCCAGGGGTCACCGGTGTCTGAGCCGCCTCAGCGACGACGACGACGCAGCAGCAGCGCAGCCAAGGCCAGGGCGGGCAAAGCGCCGTCGGCCAAGGCGCTGTTGCTGCACGCGGCGTAGACCGCCGAACCCGCGATGTTCAGCTTGATCTCAGGTTTGTCCGGGGCGGGGTCTGGGGGTGCGGGCTGTACCAGGGGATCGCCGCCGCCGCCCTGGCCGGTTCCGTCGCCTTCGCCTTCGCCTTCGCCTTCGCCTTCGCCTTCGCCTTCGCCGGCAGGTGGGGGAACGTCGTCGGCTGGATCGAGAGGGTTCGAGCCGCGATCGACCTCGACGCCATCGGGGACGGTGCCGTCGTCGCTGTCGGGGTCGGTGGGATCGGTCTCACCAGAGTCTTGGCGGCCGCTGCCGTCGACGTCTTCGTTGCCGTCGGGCAGGCCGTCGCCGTCGCTGTCGGGATTGAGGGGATCGGTCTGGCTGTCGTCGCGCTGGGGGTTTTGGTCGATGGGTCCGTGGTAGCCGCTCTGCACTTCGACACCATCACGCACGCCGTCGCCGTCGGTGTCAGGGTTGAGGGGATCGGTCTCGCCAGCACCCCGATCCCCGTCGTTGTCGTTGTCCTCGCCGCCAATGCAGGGGCCCACCGTGTTGGCTCCGTCGCAAAGCTGGTCATCGTCGCTGTCAGGATCGGTACCGTTGGTCTCGCCGGCGTCGACGTTGCCGTCGTGGTTGGCGTCTTCGGTGCCGTCGCGCAACCCGTCGCCGTCGGTGTCGGGGTTGGTCGGGTTCAATTCATCGGGCTCAGAGGACCCATTGTGGTTGGCGTCTTCGGTGCCGTCGAGGATGTCGTCGCCGTCGGTGTCGGGATCGAGGGGATCGGTGTGGTTGGTGCCGTTGACTTCGACGCCGTCGAGAAGGCCGTCGTCGTCGGAGTCCGGATCGTTCGGATTGGTGCCGAGGTCGTCTTCGTCGCCGTTGGGCAGTCCGTCGTTGTCGTCGTCACCGAGGGCGCCGAAGTCGTCGTCGGGGAAATCCACCGGATTGCGGCCCGCTGCGCGCTCGCTGCCGTCGAGCTCACCACCATCGTCGGTGTCGGGGTCGGTGGGGTTGGTCTCGTTGTTGGCCGGCTCAAAAGTGCCCGAGGCGTCGCCGTCTTCGATGCCGTCGAGCAGCCCGTCGCCGTCAGTGTCTGCGTTGAGCGGGTTGGTCTGCGCGCCCGCGCGGCCCACGAAGGTGTCGATGGGGCCCGGATAGTTGGCGAGCACTTCGACGCCATCGCTGAGGCCGTCGTCGTCGCTGTCGGGATCGGTGGGCAGCGTTTCTTCGGGCTCGCGCAGCCCGTTGCCGTCGGTGTCTTCGCCGTTGACGCAGGACTCGGCGTTGAAGCTGGCGTCGCGAGCGCCGTCGCAGAGCCCGTCGTTGTCGGTGTCGACATCGAGGGGATTGGTCACATTGTTGCTTGGGGCGCCCGGCAGGCCGCCAAAGACCTCGCGCCCATCCAGCAAGCCGTCGCCGTCGCTGTCGGGGTTTTCGGGGTCGGTGCCGAGGTCTTCTTCCTGGATGTCGGAGAGGCCGTCGTCGTCGGTGTCGCCGTCTTTGATGTTCACGACCACCAGAGTCTGCAACACGGCATCGGCACCGGACTGCACGCCCACGCGCATGGTGTCGTGGCGCCCGGCGGCGATGCGACCGGTGAGATCGTAGTCGTCGATGTCGAGGGAGTTGAGCTCTTCGCCGACGACGCCCGTCAGCTGACCGGCGAATTCCGACGACGCCGTCTCGTTGAAGACGTTGCCGGCGGGGTTGGCGGCGTTCTCGAGGAAGGTGTCGATGTCGTTCCGGGTGAGCTGCAGGATGCCGCGATCGCTGGCGCAGGAGTCGTCGCACAAGGTGAAGTAGTCGCACTGGGGTTGGCCGGACGCGTTGAGCTTGTCGACGTCGACGAAGCGGCCGCTGGCGTCTCGGGTCTGAGTGCAGGTGGCGGCGCCGGGGAACTCCTTGTCGCCTTCGAGGGCCACCAAGGTGGCGCGACCTCCGGCGCCGGCGAAAAACTTGAACGGCAGCAGGGCTTCGGAGGCGTCATCGCCGACGAACTGCGTGAAGAAGAGTCCGTTGGCGATCTGCACGACGCGCGGTGCGAGGTCGCTCGGATTCACATAGAGGATCACCAACGCGAAGGCG
Organism: Myxococcales bacterium; assembly: GCA_023248635.1. GTDB lineage: Bacteria > Myxococcota > UBA727 > UBA727 > VGSZ01 > VGSZ01. The sequence goes on along the minus strand of JAHFED010000017.1, from coordinate 39,127 downwards.
CCGACGTAGACGGAGCAAGCCTGGCTGCCCGATAGGCAGGGGGCGTTGTAGGGCGCGTTCTGGTCGACGACGAGGCCCTCGATGCGGTACTCGCCATTGAGCCCCGTCGGCAGCTCGCGCAGCTGCGAGGTCACGTCGGCCGAGCACTGCCAGAAAAAGCTGCCGCCCGGTCCCGTGACGTCGTCGGCGGCGATGGTGAAGCAATCCGTGACGGCGTCGACGTTCAAGCCGACCGTGGAATTGTCGGGCAGGCGCAGCACCACTGAGGGGTCGGGGATGTCGCCGGAGCCCCACCAAAACAGGAACCCGTTGGCCGCCTCCGCATCGCTCGCGATGGACACCACGCCCCCCGCCGACGCCAAGAGGGTCGCCGACGACGCCGCTACCGAGGCCCCCACCACGATGTGGTTGAAGGGGCCGCGGCGCTCGAGGATGGGCGCGAGAGGGACTCCGGCCAGCGTGAAGTCCTGCGCCTGCGCCGTCGCCGACAGCAAGAGGGTGGCGAAGGCTGTGCTGACGGAAAGGGTGGAACGCATGTTCAGGTGCCTCAGGCTGGCGGTGCGGAAAGGTATGACACACCGAGGGTCGGCCGGCTCGGGGATCCGAGCGGCCGGGTTCTCTGACGGCTCAGATTGCTGTGCCGCCGAGCACAGACGGTGGCACCCCGATGGCGAGGCGCTATCGGTCAGTTGAGCGAGCGCATCGCCACAGCGTCGGGGCTTCCTCGTCACGACCACAGCGGTCGCGTCACGGGCTCAAGGAGCGCCGTCGACCTTCGCGGAGGCCTTCGGCTCCTGGGCCTTGAGCTCTTTGCCGCTGAGGTTTTCGGCGGCTGGTGGGACGTCCCCTTTGCCTTCCTTGTCCTTGGACCCGTCTTTGTCCTTGGACCCCTTGTCGTCGTCGATGAGGAACTCGACCCGGCGGTTGGTCTGCTTGCCTTCTTCCGTGCTGTTGTCGGCGATGGGCTGGCTCTCGCCAAAGCCCTTGGCGCGCAAGCGGGCGGCGTCGACGTGCGCGGTCTCGGTCAGGTAGCGCATCACGCTCTTGGCCCGCTTGTCCGAGAGCGCGAGGTTGTAGGTGTCGTTGCCGTCGCTGTCGGTGTGCCCCTGAATGAAGATGCGGTCGATCTCGGTGTGCTCGTTGACGACGCGGGCGACGTTGTCGAGCAGCTCATAGCTCTTGGGCAAGATGCGGTCGGAGTCGTAGGCGAAGAACACCTTGTCGGTGATCTCGATGCGATCGCGTTTGACGACGACGGTCTTCTTCTTGCCGGCTTCGTCGGGGCAACCGTCTTCGTCTTCGAAGCCGTTTTTCACCTCGGGATCGTTCGGACATTCGTCGGCGCCGTCTTGGATGCCGTCGCCGTCGTTGTCGTCTTCGGGGCAGCCGTCGTCGTCTTGCCAGTTGTCTTTGTCTTCGGGCTCCATCGGGCAGGCGTCGTCGGCGTCGAAGATGCCGTCGTGATCGTTGTCGGGTTCGGGGCAGCCGTCGTCGTCTTCGAAGTTGTCCTTGTCTTCGGGATCGTCGGGGCACTCGTCGAGGCGATCGACGATGCCGTCGTGATCACGGTCTTCGGGTGGCCTTTTGTCCTCGGGAGGCGGGCGATCGAAGTAGCCGACGGCGGCGAAGATGCGGAAGTCGGGAGCGCCGTAGTCGGGGATGAGGCCGGTGCCGCCGCCGCCCATGAGCAAGATGGGCCCGGCGAAGTACTTGAGCGCCAGGTCGCCCTCGAGGGGAAAGCGATCGCGGTCGGAGCCGAAGAAGGCGGGGGCCGCGCGGCCGTTGACGTCGGCGGTGAGAAAGAGGGCCGTGGGAACGATGGCGACCTCGAGGCCAGCGCCGTAGGTGAATTGGGAGCCCGCGACGAGGTCGTTGCCGGCGATCTCCCGGGGCGCGCGGATCAACACGCCGACGTCGAGGCCGAGGCGCACGTATTCGCTGTTGAAGCCCAGCGTAAAGGCTGGCGTGACGTTGGGCAGCACATCCCCCGCCAAAGCCCCAGCGACGGAGTCGCTGTTGATGAGCTGGGCGATGGGAATCAGGTCCGAGCTCAAGCGAAAGGAGGCGACGAAACCCTCGTTCCACGGCGTCAACAGCACCTTGGCGAGCGCGCGCAGATCGCCGGTGCCAAAGGCCGTGAGGCCGGCGCCGTCGAAGCCCGCGCCGTTCATGAAGTAGGCGGGCGCAACGATGCCGACCTCGAAGCGGTCGAAGAGCCCGAGTGCCGCAGCGATCTCGGCGTTGACTTGGTTGGCGACGATGGCGTCTCCGATTTGCTTGCCGGTGTCGTCGCGAAACACGAGCGGATCGTTGGCGTAAGACACCAGCACCCACGCCGACGGCACCAGATGGGGCAGCACGGCGGGATGGTTGGTGACGACGTAATTGTGGGGCCCGGCTGCTGCCTCGAAGTGGTTGATGCCGCCGGCTCGCGCGCCAACAGCAAGCCCGAGCACTGCAACAATGGCGACGACGACGACGGGGCGGATCACGTGCTCTCCTGCGGCTGCGACGGCTGCATCAGACTCCATCGGCGGGCATCCGTCATCCAGTTTGGGGCCGAAGGAAGCACCGGCTGGCCGATGTAGGGAACGCGCTCCTAGGCCGTCCGGCCGATGGGGGACTGCGAGCTCAGAGTCGACACTACAGATGTTCCGGTCGCATCATCGGACCAGTTCGGGAGGCTTCATGTCGGTGCGCCACGCTGCTTGCGTCCTCGTCGTCGTCGCGCTGGCTGGATGCACCAAGCCCACCCCCCCAGGCGGCTCGGGCCGCCCGGGTGACAAGGGCAACGATCCCACCGACCTCGATGACGACGGCACGCCCAACGACGAAGACGGCGACATCGACGGCGACGACATCCCCAACGTCTCGGACTTCGACGCCGACGGCGACCTGGTTCCCAATCCCATCGATGACGACGCTGACGGCGACGGCGAGGACAACGCCGACGACGACACGCCCTTTGGTGCCAATCCCGATGGCCTCGATGGACCCTGGGCCGATCCCGATGGCGACGGCGAGCCCAACATCGACGACCCCGACGACGACAACGACGGCATTCCCGATGGGGTCTTTGGCCAGAACGACTGCAACGGCGATGGCGTGGCGGAGCCCGAAAGCCAGGACTGCGACGGCTTCTGCATCGATCTCGAGGGGGGCGTGAGCACCTGCGACGACGGCGCGCCTCCCGGATCGGGGGCCGAAGACGACGACGGCGACGGGCTGCCGAACCCCCTCGATCCCGACGACGACAACGACGGCACCCCCGACGGCAACGACGGCAACCCCAGCGGTGGCGATCCCTGCTTCAACCTCGAGGGCCCGCCGGATCCGGTCTGTGTCGAGCCCCCCAGCGAAGGCGAAGGCGAAGGCGAAGGCGAGAATCCGGCCTGCCGCGACGACAACTTCAGCCCCGCCGATCCCGTGCCCCCGCGCATCATGTTGACCGTCGATCGCTCGGGGTCGATGGACCTCGACGCCGACGGCTTTTTCGGCAGCAAATGGGACGGCGCCATCGCCACCCTCGATGACGTTACCCACCAGCTGCAGAGCACCATGGAGATGGGTCTGCTCCTCTATCCGGTGGGGGCCGACAGCGACGACCAGTGCAGCGTCGGCGCCGTGGCCGAAGCCGTCGAGCTCAACAACGCCGACGACATCACCAGCGCGCTCTTCAACACCGGGCCCGGCGGTGGCACCCCAACGGCCCAGACCCTGCTCGTGGCGGGCAACGCGCTCACGGCCTTGGGCAGCGCAGGCGGACAGCGCGCCGTCGTCCTCGTCACCGACGGCGGACCCAACTGCAACGGCTCGCTCAACGGCCAGACTTGCCGCTGCGTCTCGCAGAATCCCGCCGACTGCCAGGGCTTCGCCGAGAACTGCCTCGACGACGTCAACGCCATCGGCGCGGCCCGCCAGCTCAACACCCTGGGCTTTCCCACCTTCGTGCTGACGGTGCCGGGTGCGGAGAATTTCAACGACGTCTTGAACGGGCTCGCGGTCGCCGGCGGCACCGGTGCCTTCTACGAAACGACGTCGTCAGGAGCCTTGGCCGATGCCCTCGGCGACATCGCCAACCGCCTGGGCGCCTGCCGCTTCGACTTGCCCGGCAGCCCCAACGTCGACGGGATCAGCGTCGACATCGACGGCAGCGACGTGGCGAGAGACACCAACCGGGTAAATGGCTTCGATCTGGTCGACGTCGATACGGTGGAGCTCTTCGGATCCGCTTGTGACAACGCCACCCAGGCCGCCAATGTCCACATCCAGTCCTGTCTGTGAGCTGACTTTCTTTCTTGTGGGCATCGCCTGCGCGAGCGCCCAGGCGCAGTCGTCGGCGGCGCCCCAGCTCCCTGATCCCAAGAAGTGCGTCGTCGTCCTCGACGCCCCAGCGGATGTGGGGCTGCGCATCGCCGATGCCCAGTCGGCCCACGAGGTGTTGATGGTCGCCTTGCGCAAACGCCTGGGCAGCGACGCCGTTGTCTTCGAAGGCCAGCGCAAGAGCGCCGAGCAAATGAAGCGCCTGCTGGGGTCGTCGGCCGAGACCACCATTCAGGATGCCCAGCTCGCCTACTTCGACGCCGCCGCCCTGGCTGCCTCGTGGCGCGTGCGGGTGCGCTTCGGCACCAAGAAGGGCGAGCATTTCGTCACGGCCACCTGCCGCAAGTCGGCCGCCTCTCCCGACAAACCCCTCGAGACGCGCACGACGACGGGCAAGACCTTTGTCGAGGCCAAAGACGCCCTCGCCAAAGACATCGCCACCTTCTGTCCGGCCTTGGTCCCGAGCCAAACCCTGGTGCTGCCCATCGAGGGCGCTGCCCCCGCCCCTGGCGAAGTGCTCGGCCTGCACAAAAAGAAGGCGCTGAAGCCGTGGACGGCGCCGCCCCGTCGCGAGTAGGCCGGTCCCCGTTCTTTGCGCCTCCGGCTGGGCGACGGCCGGAGCGTCAATGGCGGGCACGTCCTGCTTTGCGCCCTTGGCACGGCGCAACGTGCTTCCTGCTTTGCGCCCTTGGCACGGCGCAAAGGGCTTCCTGCTTTGCGCCCTTGGCACGGCGCAAAGTGCTTCCCGCTTTGAGCCGTTGGCACGGCTCAAATGCGCTGACCGGGCTTGGGCTAAACCGGGGTGATGTCTGCCCCGGCTCCTGATGGCTCCTCTGCCGCGATCTTGCCGGCGCCCTTCGGCAAGTACTTGCTGATCCAGCTCATCGCCGTCGGCGGCATGGCCGAGGTCTACCGCGCCAAGATCTTCGGTGCCCAGGGCTTCGAGAAGGACATGGTCGTCAAGCGCATCCTGCCCAAGTACGCGCGAAATCCATCTTTTGTTCAGATGTTGATCGACGAAGCCAAAATCGCAGTATCTTTGAGCCACGGCAACATCGTGCCCATTTATGAGCTCGGCGAGCTCGACGGCACTTACTACATCGCGATGGAATTCGTCGAAGGCAGCACCGTGCTCGACGTCTTGCGCGACGCCCACAGCAAGCGCGTGCCCATCCCTTGGGGCCACTGCGCCGGCATTGCCGCCGATGTCTGCAAGGGGCTCGCGTATGCCCACGGTCGCGCCGACGTCGACGGCCGTCCGCTGGGACTCGTGCACCGGGACATCAACCCCCGCAACATCGTGATCACCAAGGGCGGTGAGGTGAAGATCCTCGACTTTGGCATCGCCCGGGCGTCGACGAAGCGCCACCAGACGGCCTCGGGTGTCATCAAAGGAACGCCCGGCTATATGTCGCCGGAACAGATGTATGGTCAATCCATCGATCATCGCTCGGATATCTACTGCGTCGGCATCATGGTCTTCGAGCTGTTGACCCTGCGCAGGCTTTTTCCGGTCTGGGACGTCGCCGAGATGAGACAGGTGTTTGAGGCCGGTCCGGTGCCGCCGCCCTCGACGTTGAATCCCGCCCTGCCCGCCGACCTCGACGCCGTCATCATGAAGGCCCTCGCGGTGAACCTGCCCGAGCGCTGGCAGACCGCCGCCGACTTCGAAGAGGCCCTGCGCACCGTCATCGCCAGGAACGGCATCGCGCTCACGGGCTCGGGTCTCGCCCGGGCGGTGCAGGCCATCGACGACGCCCCGGGGCAAGCAGCACCCCGCACCCAGCCGCGGGTCGACGAAGCTCCGGTGGCGCCGCAGCGATCGCTCACCGCGCCGACCGAGCCCGCCATGTCGAAGCCCTCGAGCCCGCGCACCCAGCCGATGCCCCAAACCGCAGCTCCGGCCGTCGCCGACGCCGACCACAGCTTCGTGATCTCGCTGGCCGAAAAGACCGAGCCGATGCGCCAGTTGGCACCGCTGCCGGCGACGTCGGCCAAGGAGATGGCCACTCATCCCCGCACCCTCGTGTTGGCGAAGAACGATCGCTTGTCGTGGGTCAACCACGTCGGTGACGATGCCGAGCTGCTGGCCATCGCCCGGGCCATGGGCAGCGCCCCCGGTCAAGGCCAAAGGAGCGCAGCCTTGGTGGCCGCCGGCGCCGTCGTCGTCGTCGCTGCTGTGTGGTTCGGTTTTCGCGACGAGTTGTCGGCCATGGTGGGCCGCGCGTTCTCGGGCAAGGCCCAAGAGCTCGGCGTCATCGTCGTCAAGCTGCGCCCCACCCCCGAAGACGTCGACCTCGACGGCAAGAGCCGCGGCGCCGGTAACAAGAAGATCACCAACGTCGACCTCGACGAAGGCCACCGCCTGATCATCAAGCCGCGCAACATGGACCGCATCGTTCAAGAGCTGACCCGCGCCGACTTCAAGGCCGGCGACGACGGCACCCTCACCTTCGTCTTCGAGAAGGACTTCACGGCGAAGTAGTCGTTGTCGGCAAGAGCGATCAGTTGGCGCAGCAGGTCACCGGCACGGGGCGCGGGGGGGGATCGGGGACCTCGCCGGGCAAGAGGAACACCGTCAACACCGCCGCGGTCGCGACGACGAGCAGCGATCCCAAAGACACCCCGACCACCCACAGCGGAGCGGGGTCGTCGTCAACGACCGGTGCCTGGGTGTTTGGTGGCAGCGGTCGATCGCCCAGCGCCTCGACCACGGCGGCGGCGAAGGCGGCGGGGTCCGCCGGATCGGCATCAACGTCGACAACGCCGCGCTCGGGCCCCCGCCAGCCGCGAGCAGCTCCTCCAGCGGCAAGGGCGACGACGACGTCGGCGTCGACGAGGCCCGCCACCACGGCGAAGGCGGCGACGTCGCCGGCCTGTAGTGCTTGGGCTGCCAGCTTTCTCCGCGCGGCGACGCCTGGGGGCGCCAGGGTGTCGTTCAGCGGGGGCGTCGTGGTCCCTTTGACGTCGACGATGCGACTGGAGCTCTCGCAGCCACGAGCTCTCAAGGTGATCAGGTGGGGTCCAGCGGGGAGCACCAACAAGCCCCCACCGGCCGCGCGGGCGGTGCCGTCGACGATGATCTCAACACCGGCAGCCTGGATCGCAGCCCCAAGCACCCGGGGAGCGACGACGACGACGGCGTTTTCGGCGTCGGCATTTTTTTCGCGGGCTCCCGTCCAGGCAGCGACCGCGCTGGGAGCATGCAGCCCAGGATTGAGCTCGAGGCGCTCGGGCTCCAGGCGGCTCGCGAGGCGCAGGAAGCGGGCCCCGTCGTCGTCGTCGTGGGCGATGGACAAGCGCACCGCCGCCAAGAAGAGCAGCACGTCGACCAAGAGCTCGCGCTGATCTTCGGGGCGCTCCAGGCGCAGGCCTTCGTCGAGTGCCTGGCGGCCCCCCAGCTCGGCGGCCTCGAGGTCGAGCTCGCGGAAGCGCAGGCGGGCCGATTGCAGCAGCGCGCGCACCTGCTCGCGATCCCCCCGGGCGAGGTCGACGACGACGCCGTCGATGCCAGCGCGCGCAGCGACCGCCACGGGCACCAAACCGCGGGCCTGCAGCGCCGCCGTCACCAGCTCGGCGGCCTCGGGAGAGCCCGCCGCGCCCACGACGACGACGCGGCGACCTTCCAAACCGTGGTTGGAGCCGGCAGCGATCAGGCAGAGAAAGAGCGGGATCACGCAGGCGACGGCCGGCGGTGGGGCTGCAGGCGCAAGACGAGGACGCCGACGACGGCCGACAAGGTCGATCCCAAAAGGATGCCGGCCTTGGCCTCAGCGTGAATGGGCGAGCCTTCGGCGAAGGCGAGGCCAGCAACGAAGAGCGACATGGTGAAACCCACGCCGGCCAGGATCGACATGCCCCAGCAGTGGGCCAGGGTGACGTCGTCGGGGAGGCGCAGCAGTCCGCTTTTCACGCAGGCCACCAGCGTGGCAAAGATGCCGAGCTGCTTGCCCACGAACAAGCCGACGACGATGCCGAGGGCGACGGGCGCAATGATGGTGCCCATCGAGAGGCCTGCCAGGCGCACGCCGCCGTTGGCGAGAGCAAAGAGCGGCAGGATCAACCAGGCCACCAGCGGTGAGGCCTTGTGCACCAGCAGCTCCAGGGGCGCTTGGTGTTGGCGCAGGCGCTCCTGCAGCCCCCTGAGGGCCTCCTCGGCGCGGCCGTCGCCGGGCAGCTCGGCTTCGTCGGCGGCCAGCCCCACCAGCGCGCGCGCCTCAGCGACGACGACGTCGACGCCGACGCTGCCCCGCGTGGGGAGGCACAAACCCACCAGCACCCCCGCGATGGTGGGATGGACGCCGCCGTGGTGCAGGGCCAACCACAACGGCACCCCGACCACGAGATAGGGCGTGAGCCGGCCCACCCCGGCGAGGTTCAGGCCCAGCAAGACGACGACGCACCCGACGCCGGCCCCCAGCCAGGAGGGGTGCAGCTCGCCGCCATAAAAGAGCGCGATGACGACGATGGCGCCGAGGTCGTCGATGATCGCCAGCCCCATCAACACCTTGACGACAAAGGGCGGGACCCGGCTGCCGACGACGCGGATGGCGGCAAGAGCGAAGGCGATGTCGGTGGCCATGGGCGTCCCGAAGCCCTCGCGGTGGGAGGGCGCGATGAAAACGTAGAGCAGGGCAGGCACCAACATCCCCCCCAGCGCCGCCAACACCGGTACGGCGGCCCGACGGCCCCCACGCAGCTCGCCGACCACGAGCTCGTGTTTGATCTCCGCGCCGACGACGAGGAAGAACACGGCCATGAACCCATCGTTGATGAGCTCGAGCAGGGTGAGCGACAGGCCTTCGCCGCCGAAGCCGATGACGACGGGCACCGTCCAAAGTGCGTCGTAGTCGTCGCCGAAGCGGCTGTTTTTCCACATCAGGCCGGCGATGAGGGCCAGCAGCAGCAGCCCACCTCCCGTGGCCGCCACCCGCATGAACACTTCAGCCGGGCGAATCAGCAGTCGTGCGAGCAAGCGCACGTCAAAGGCGCGCGCCCCGGCAGGCGGAGCGCTCGTCGTCGTCAGGGGCGGTTCGGGCTCCATCGCGACGCACCATACAGCGCTGCGGCGGAGCGATCCCTTGGTCGCTCCCGGGTGGCTTCTGGGGCGCGGCAGCGGGCAGCCCCAGTCAGGCGGCCGCTGGCGTCGACGACGACGTCACCAGCTTTTCCTTTTTGCCCTGGCCGCGGATGTCCTTCACGGTGTCGAGCAAGGTGTGCATGGGATCGCGGGGCCGAAAGCCCAGCTCGACGGCGGCCTTGCGGCTGTCGCAGTACCAAAAGGCCGAGGCCATCTCGGCTTCCGTCGACGTCACAGGGAGCTTGGCGCCGATGGCCGACGCCGCCCGCTCGAGGAAGCCGATGCCGAAGGTGGTCAGCTGTTTGGGCAGCACGAAGGAGAGCGTGGGTCCCTTGACACCACTGACCCGCTCGAGGCGTTGAAAGAACTGGGCGAAGGTGAGGTTCAGGGCGCCCAAGAGGTAGCGTTCGCCGGACTTGCCGCGGTGAAGAGCTGTGACGACGACGTCGGCGACGTCGCGGGCGTCGACGAAGGAGAAGCCTCCCGAGGGGACGATGGGCAACTCGCGCTTGAGGAAGCGGCGAACGTCTTCGGTCGAGGATCCCCGCACATCGCCCGGTCCCAGAGCCAAAGAAGGGTTGAGGGTGACAAGCTCCGTGCGGCTGCCGTCGACGAGGTCTGCCGCCGTGCGCTCGGCGAGCCACTTGGACAAGTAGTAGGGAAAGCGCGCCAACTGCTCGAAAGGAACCCGGTCGCTCTCTTTGAGGACCAGGCTGGCATCGTCAGAGACCGCCACCGTCCCCGACGTCGACAGGTGCACGACCCGGCGCACCCCAGCGGCGGCAGCGGCGCCAACGACGTTGCGGGTCCCGTTCACATGCAGGCGCAGCATGGTGCTGGCGTCGTCGACGTTGCGAGAGACCAAGCCAGCGCCGTGGACTACGACGTCGACGCCCTTCACCGCTTCGTGCACCAGCCGCTGGTCGAGCACGTCACCTCGGACGATGTCCGCACCAAGGGCTGCCAGACCTGGTTCGGCGGAGCGACACAGAGCGCGCACCTGGTGCCCAGCACCCCGCAGCGCCTCGACGGTGTGACGCCCGATGAAGCCGGTGGCGCCGGTGACAAAAACGCTAAAGTGGGCGGACATTCCTCATCCCTGTCACGGCGAATTGTCGTCGAGAAGGCCCTGGGAGCCGATCCGCCGGGGGGACCGCAGCGCGGCCGACCAGAAGCGCATGCGCGCGGTGCCGTGGATTATCCCGCGTCCGCTTGATGTTCGACCGCGTTCCGAGATGGGAAAGACGCAGGATGATGCGCGTGAAGCGCGCCCGCGGAACGCGGAGTTGGTGGGGGGCCCCGCGTCCGGCTCCGGCGGCGCGGGGGGAGGTCTGCACCAGACCTCCCAGAAGAGCATCCCCGACGGAGCTGAACGAGACCGGTCCGCGGTCGAAGTTCAGCGAGATCGGGGATTAGTCCGTCTCATCCAGGAGCTGGGCGAGGGCGGACAGCGCTCGGTCCAACTGACGGTGCAGGATCGCGTCAGGATGACCGCGGACGCAGGCTTGGGCGCCTTGGACGGCGGCGAGGGCTTCTTCGGCGAGCCGGCGCACCTCCACCAGTGGTGGCGCGCCCAACTGGGCCACCGGCGGCGGCGGTGCGTCGACGTGCAGCGCCTCGGAGGCGGCGCGGACAGCGGTCACGGAAAGGGCCGGCAACGTGGTGCTGATGACCGAGCTTTTCTTCGGCGCTTCGGCTGCGTTTTGAGGCTGACCCGCGCTCCAGCGCATCATCTCGACGCTGTCGGCGGCGACGACATTGCTCTCGGCCGTATCGGTGTTGGCGTGGGCCTCGTCCATCTCGGGTGGCAGCTGCATGATCGCCGTCGGCGCACCGCCGGAGTGCACCTCGTTGTCGAGCTCAGAGATATGAGCCGAAGGCAGGCCGTCGTAGTCGTCGAGGCTGGCGAGATCGAAACGGCCGGTGGCGGCGTCGTCGGCAGCCAGTGGGGCTGCCAGGGGAGGGGCTGTGACGCCGTAGTCGCGTAGCTCGTCGACGTCGTCGAAGACCTGGCGCTCTCCCTCTCCGTCGTCGGAGAACATCGGTTGCTCGATCAGGGCCGTCGATTCTGTGGGGGCCCGGTGGCTCCGGAGATCAGGAGGGTCGCGGCGGGTGGTCACACGCTGTCATAGCCCATTGGCCGCCCGGCCTGAGGGCAGAGAATTGGCTGGTGAGCGACTCCCCGGTCGCGTCCCTGGCCGAGCTAGAAACAGAACGATTCGTAGTGGGCTTCGATGCGCGAGCTGCGCGGCGGCGGTTGGCCGTTGAAGACGATGGAATTCGCCGCGGCGTCATAGAAGTAGCCGCTGGCGCTGCCAGCGCTGGTCTGGGCCACGGGCACGCAGGACGCCGTCGGCGACCCCGAGCGCACGCACACCTCGAGGGTCTCGGCGGTGGCCGCGCGGGTCAGAAAGAACTCCACCTGCAGGCCCAACGAGTCCAGGCCGAGGGCTCGCATGCCGTTGGTCCAATCTTGATCGCACAGGGACTGGAAGGTGCCATTGGTGGCGGTGACGACGTCTTCGTAGCGGCCGCTGCCGACGTCGGGATCGTCTGCGGTGCAGGTCTCGCCGCCGCGCTTGGCGATGGCCGAAACCGCGACGAGGCTGGAGTTTCGGAAGCCCTTCAGATTTTGAAAAAAGTCGATGTAGAGATCGGTGGGCCCGCGGGACTGGTCGGGCTCGTCGGACACGATGATCACGTGGAGCTTGGCCTCATCGCGCAGGAATCCGCCGTTGATCGCCGGATCGCCAATCTTGGGCGCGGACAAGAAGTTGTAGGCCGCGCGCAGGCCTCCCTCGCCGGCGTCCGAGGCATCGCGGTCGGGGATCTTCGTGTCGCTGACATGCACGTTGTCGCTGAACTGCCCCTCAGGGTTCGTCGACACCGGCGTGAGGAAGCGATCGTTCCCGCTGCGGCCCACCGTGTAGTAGCCCGACATTTCGTCGTCGGAGCAAGAGCCCGTGCCGGTGATGTCGACGCAGCCCTCGTCGACGGTGAGCGTGGTGGTCACGGCGATGTGGTAGTTGGCGTCGTCGACATTGGAGGCGGTGAAGAACTGCGGGAAGTTGTCGGCGAGCTCTTCTTGGTCGTCGCTCATGGAGCCGGAGTCGTCGACGACGAAGAGCACGTCGACCGTGGGCTCGCTGGCCTGATCGAAAATGTCGGTCTGTTCACGCTCGAAGGTGCCCTCGCCGCGCAGCGGGACCGTCACAGGTGGGCCGTCGACCTGGCTGCCGCCCGTGCTCTCGACGGTGGGGATGACCAGCAGCGCGTTCTGTACACCTTCGGAGCGCGCGAAATAGCGAACCGCGATGCTCATCGAGGCGCCCGGCGCCACGGTGTAGGGCCAACCACTCGTGAGATTCGTCGGAGAATCACCGGGATTTGACGTCGACAGCACCTCGAAGGTCGCCGGCGTGGTGGCCGGATCGATGGTGGGCTGACCCACGAGCAGATCCGCAGCCCCCGTGTTGTAGAGGGTGGTGCGGCGCTCGGGAGATCCGCAGTCGACGGTGACGAGGCCGAAGTCCAGTTCGGCCGGGATGACGTCGACGGAGGGCTCGACCGGAGTGCCCGAGAAGCCGATGGAGAAGCGTCCCGGTACCGTCGACGACGACAGCATGTCGGTGACCAGGTCGTCGGTGACGAAGGCGACGCCGTTGCAGCGGGTGTTTGGGCTGAACAGGCCGCAAAAGATGGCCTGATCGCCGGTGGCGCCGGAGTAGGAGCCGAAGGAAAACACGTCGAAGGGATTCTCGGCTTCGATGGTGTGGGTGGGGGCAAACACCGCCTGGAAGGTCCGGTTCTGGCCGGGCTCGATGGCGAAGGCGGGAAGGTTCACACCGCTGCCGCCGGCGTCGTCCTCGAGGTGGAATTCGTTGTCCAGCGTGTTGTCGGCTTTGTCGTAGACCACCTGGGTCACGTTGCAGCGCGCGTTGCCGACGTTGGTCAGCGTGATCGGCAGACGCTTTTCGATGTGGATGGACGCGCGACCGAATTCGACGACGCCGTGACGACCCTGGGCTCCGAGGGAGGAGAAGCCGGTGCCAGAGCTGCTGCTGTGGGGGGTGACGTCGAGCTGGCAAAAGGGCGCGCCGCCGCCGTTGGCTTCAAGGTTGACCGTGCGGGTGGGATCGATGGGTGCGTCGGTGGTGACCTCGACGGTGGCGCGGTCGGCGACGGGGATGGCCCGGTCAGGTGAGGTGTAGGTGACGTCGACGGCGAGGGAGGAGGGCGCGCTGGCAGCGTCGCTGGGATCGCTGGCACAGCCCGTGGTGCCCTTGAGCACGACGGGGAGCGCGGGCGGCGAGGGGATGGCGAAGCCGACGTCGGATGGCGTGGGTCCGGTGAAGCCGGTGAGGTTACACGCGCACTGCCCGACGGATTGCACGATGAGCTGGCGGGTCTGGGTGCTGTTGCTGGCAACGCCGCCGAAGTTGACGACGCTGGGGACGACGTTGACGCGGCAGCTGGGGAGCTCGGTGCCGCGCCCGATGAGGATGATGTCGTAGATGGCGGCATAGGGCGCGGCGGTGGTCGCGCGGATGTCGCCGCTGCGGACGTCGACGTAGGGCACCGGCTGGGTGGGCGTGAAGCTCACGTCGAGGGTGAAGGTCGCGCCGCCCGCGAGGGGGCCCAGGGGTACGACGACGTCGGCGGCGGCCATGCTGACGCCAAAGGCGCTGTCGGGGTTGCGCGCGAAGGCGAAGGTGTCGACGACGACCGGCTTGACGCCGCAATTGGTGACCACGACCTGACGGGTGGCTGTGGTCCCCACGACGACGTCGCCGAAGTCCACCAGGGGATCGGCGCACAGGGCGCCATCGGTGCCGCGTCCGGTGAGCTGCACCGCTGCCAGGGGTTCGGCGCCAGCGTCGCTGCCCACGCGCAGAAATACGCTCTGAGGGCCGCCGGCGGTGGGGCGAAAGGTGACGGGCAGGTCGACGGTTTCTTCGGCTTGGAGCTCGGTGCCGAGCAGCAGCGGAAACACGAAGGGCGCGGCACCGTTGCCGAGACAGGGAAGGTCGGCGTTCAGCGCGCTGGCCTCGTCGTGGGCGTTGACCAGGCACACCTGAGAGATGTGGAGCCGGGCGCTGCCGACGTTTTTCACCTTCAAGTTGCGCTGGACGCTCTGGCCGCTGTCGGCGTCACCGAAGGCGACGAGCATCCAGGGGTCGGCGTCGCTGTGCAGGTTGCCCTGCTCGTCGAGGATGCCGATCTCGGGTGTGGGGATCTGAGCGACGAGCTCGTCGCAGTTGCAGCTGCCCAACCCTGCCAAGGCGATGGCTGCGGTGAAGTACCCAAGCTCGAGACGCCGACGCGTCCCGACGGTGGCGATGCGGTGTGGCTGTGCCGACGACGAACGCATGGAGGCCCCCTGTGCAAGGAGCCCTGTGTCTCGCGCGCTCTTGCCCTCGTCAAACGGGGGAACGCGAGCGTCTATCGGTCGGCTGACGGAGAGCCCGCTCAACGCAGGGCGTCGACGTCGTCACTCCGGTGAGCCTTCGGCGTTGATGCTGGTGCGCGCGTCGGTGCGCAGGAGGATCACGTTGGTCGTGAGCTTGATCTCGAAGGGGACGTCGACAGTGAAGCCCTTGGGCGTCATGTCGAAGCCGGCGCCGGTCAGGAAGGCCGTCGGCGGCACCATGGTCCAGGTGGCCCGCAGCCTCCACCACGACGAGAAGCTGCGGCCGTGGTGCACGCGCGACGGGGGCGGATCGACCATGGCGCGCAGAGCCTGCACCACCGCCTCGCGCATGCCTTCGTCGATGTTGGGATGTCCTGAAGGCAGTGGCAGCTCGAGCAGCAGCAGCTTGCCCTCGGGGTCCTGGGTCAGCTTCAGCTCGGAGATGGCGTGCACGCGAAAGGCTCCCTTGCGGCTGCGCATGAGCTCCCGCAGTCGTTCGCGGCGCGCGATCTCGAGCCGTGGTTGCTCGCCGTTGGCGTACTGCTTGGCGAGGTCCATGTAGGCCTGCCACATCTCGCCCCAGGCCGCGGTGTCCTCGACGAGGCCGCGCATCATGCCCAGCTGCGTGGTGCTGGCGCCGCCGTCGTTGAGGTGGGCCATCTCTGGGTGCCACTGCGTTTCGACATGCCCCTTGAGGGTGCGGAAATAGTCATCAGCGAGCCCGGCGCTGACGGCGTCGTCGGCGAGGTCGGCTTGGAGTGCTTGCACCGCCGCGCGGCCCGCTGCCTCTTTATCGCTGACCGGCTTGTCGACTTGGAGATCGAGGGCCCGCTCGAGGCTGGCCCGCGAGGGCGCGAGGGGATCACCGGCACCGAGCACCCGATCCATCGTCGACGGTCCCCGGGGCAGGCGCATGACGCTGCGTGGAGCAGGCTCAGGCAGCGGCGTCCCAGCTGGTGGCGAGGCGCTCGTCGGAGCCGCTGGCATCGGATCTGCCGGCGGCTCCACCAGGGGCGTCGAGGTGGGCGGAGGGACGTCGCGGGGCAGCCGGGGCTCCGGCGATGGGAGCAGCGGCTCCGGGGCAGGAGGAGGGGGCAGAGGGGGCGGGGGCACGACGGTGATCGCAACGCGCTCGTGGGGGGGAAAGAGCACCCGCACGTCGGAATGTTCGACGACGAGCGGCACCAGCCCGTGCACGACCAAGGCGCCCAGCAGCGCAGCAAGACCGCGCATCGACCTTCGACGAGGACGGCCAACACCTTGGGTGAGCTGGGAATCCTCCACGGCGGAGCCCACGCTAACCACCACACACTTCGGGGCAACCAGACGGCCCTACTCGGCGCTCAGAACCTCGAGCTTCACGCCGCTCTTCAGCAAACGAGCTGCAGCCAGGCTCAGCCCCAGGTGTTCGTCGGGCAAGGTGCTGCCTTCGGCGAGCTTGAGACGCTCCGGGCCGGCGGGCCAGGCGTTGAAGGTGGGGTCGACGGGGATGAAGCCCGCGCCGAGGTTGACCTCGACCCACTCGTGATAGCCCGCGTTGCCGCCGTCGACGACGACGCCGTCGACGATGCGGGTGGGCAGGCCCTGGCTCTTCAACAGGGCCGAGAGCAGCACGCTGTGCTCGGTGCAGTCGCCGGCCTTGCTTTCAAGGGTGGCGATGGCCGGCGCGTAGCCGCGATCGAGCCCCTTTTTCTCGACGTGGTGAAAGACGAAGGCGGCCAGCATCTTCACTTTGTCAGCGTCGCTGGCGGCGCCGACGACGGCGTCTTGGGCGGCCTTTTGGATGCGGGGGTCGGCCACGGCTTCGTAGGGCGTCGCCGAGAGCGCGCGCTTTTTCACCTCGCCCACCAATGGGCCCGCGGTGGTGAGGCCTGCCTTCACTTCGACGTCGACGTGGTCCTTGGTGCGGGCGATGACCTTCTGGCGCAGGTCTTCGGGCACGGCGAAGAGGTCGGCGTCGGGGGTGGTGATGCGATAGACGACGCGGTGGGCCGGCAGGGGCACCGTCTTCACCTTCCACGTCGACACCGCCAAGAGATCGGCCTTCTTGTTGCCTTTGAGTGCTGCCTCGATGTCTTTGGGGGCCTTGCCCCAGGGATAAGCGACCAGGCCCACCGCGGGAGTGCGGGCGACGAGGGTGCGGCCTTTGGCGTCGATTTCTTCGTCGGTGGTGATGCCCGAGAAGGTCGCCGACACCATGAAGGTGCCCGTCGCGGTCTGGGTCACCGTCGTCGTCATCGGCACCACCGCGCCCAGCTCCTCTAGCACCACCGATCGCGTGATCTTGGTGCCGTCTTTGGGAGCGGAACGAACCTGGTGCTCCAAGGCCACCGCGAAGGTCGTGTCGGCGGGGAGAGCGACCTTGTTTTCGACCGACGCACCGTTTTGCTTGCTGGTGAGCCTCAGGTTCTTGCCGCCATCGATGACCACAGCGTCGACGACGAGGGAACCGCCGGGATCGGTTTTTTCGAAGCGGTACGACAGCGGCGCACCGTCTTTGGCCAGGGTCACCAAGGTCGTCGTCTGCAGCTTGGTGACGGTGGTGCCGCGGCGGATGGTCAGGTCGCTCTTGCGCTCGAGCAAGAAGGTGCCCGTCGCCGTCTTCACATCGCGCGAGGACATGGTGCCGACGTCCTCGCCGGCCAGGTTCACGACCAGGCTCTGCTCGAAGAGCACGGTGTTGGCTGCAGCCGACACGCCCGCGGGCAGCGCTGCCGTGCCGACGACGGGGGGGCCGCCCAAGACGGGCAGGGCGAGGAACAGAGCAAGGAGGGTACGCAGGCGCATGGAAAGACCTCGGCGATCATCGCGACGGTGGAAGGCAGGCGAACATTCCGTCGTCGATGATGGTCCGCAAGTCCTCGGGACGCGCGGCTACTCCCTGGTCGCCGTGTACAGGATGGGCTGCTGGGAACGGTCGAGGCGGGAGCCAAAGTGGGTTGCGCGTTGAAGTTTTGATGTTCAAGGCGCTGGCGCGTCTTGAAAGGCCGTGAAGCTGTCGAAGTCGGCGGTGGTGGTGTTGGGATCCGCCGCGATGCCCGCGCCATCTTGGCCTTGCTCGTCCTGTTGCCCGTCTTGACCTTCCCCGTCCTGTTGCGACGGGTCGCAGGCCGCGACGCAGAAGAGGCTCAGGAAACAAAGCGTGACGACGAATCGGCTCATGGACACCTCCGCGGTCTGAAAGCTCCCATGAATTCTCTGCCCTCAGGCCGGGCGGCCAATTTGCTTGGCACAAGCGGGTTCCAACCTGCGCATCCAAACCGGGTTACCTGCGGTCGGTGAGGGCGACGTAGGCGTCGAAGCGGGATTGGATCTCTGACACGTAGGCGACGGTTTCACTGGCCCGGGCGTAGCCGTGTTGGGTGGTCGTGTAGTAGCGCGGCTTTTCGAGCAGCAGCAGGGCCTGTTCGACGTGGCCGAACCAGCGATCGGGATTGAGGCCCTCTTGGGCAGCGAGGTCGCGGGCGTCGTCGACGTGGCCGGCGCCGACGTTGTAGGAGGCGAGCGCGAAGCGGACCCGGTCCTGCAGGGCCACCGAGCGCGTGGGATCGGCGGGCACGCGCACGAAGCCGGCATCGACGACGCCGGCGACGTCACTGCGGGGGAGGAGCGCGCGCCAGGGTGCAGATTCCTGTCGGGCCAAACGCGCCAGGTAGCGGGCGGCGGCGTTCACGGCGCAGGCGGGCTCGAGGGGATCGTCGCAGCCGTTCTCCGTCGCGGTCGAGGGCAAGAGCTGCATCAAGCCAAGAGGTCCAAAGCCGCTCTCGGCCTGGGGATCGAGCTGCGATTCCTGTACGGCCACGGCGGCGAGCAAGCGCCAATCCAGCGGCACGTCGTCGGCGCCGGGGCCCTTGACGTCGACGTGAGCGGCGGCGCTGCGAAAGATCTCGTCGTAGGGCGTGAGCCGACCCTCTTTGTCCGCGCGACGACGATCGTCGGCCCCCGCTGCCGTCGTGCGGCGATCCTCGTGGTAGCGCCGATAGAGGGCGATCCAATCTGGGGTGCCCTTGTGGGCGGCGATGAAGGCGTCGACGGCGGCGGCGAGGGCGGTGTCCTCTTTGCGCAGGGCCATGCCGGCGTCGTCGTCGCCCTCGAGGGTCAGGGCGATTTGCAGATCGCTGCGGTGCAGGAGCTCGAGCCGGGCCACGCGTTCTTCGACGACGGCAGCGGTCTTGTGCTTGAGGCGGATCTCGTCGAGGAGGTCCTCGCTTTCGAGGGTCTCGAGAGCTGCGACCAGGGTGAGCCCGCCGGGGACCCCCAAAGCCCGCAGGCGCGCCAACGCCGACGACGACGGTCGCACCAGCAGGGCCACCGTGCCGAGGTCGTCGGTGGAGCTCAGCTTGGGCATGTCCAAAGCCGCGGGCCCGGAGCGGGGCACGACGACGACCCATGGGCCCTGCTGATAGGGGATGGAGAAGCGCACCCGGTCGGCACGCGGACTCTGCACGGACATCCCGGCAATGACGAGGTCGCCACGCCCCTCGAGCAGCCAGGGGATCAGGTCGCGGCGCGTGGGGGCCACCACCATCTCCAGCCGCACCCCGAGCCCATCGGCGAACTGCTGGGCCACTTCGAAGTCGAAGCCCCGTTCGACGCCGCGGTAGAGGAAATAGCCGCTCGCGCTGTTGCGGCTCAGCACCCGCAGCACCCCGCGGGAGCGAACGTCGTCGAGGTCGCCGAAATAGACGTGGCCCCGATGCCCGGTGAGGGCGGCAGCGAAGCGTTCGTCGACGGCGAAGGCGCCAGCGTCGACGTCCTGGGCCTCGATGCGGGGATCGATGATCGGCTCGGGCACGAGCGCGACGACCGCAGGCCGCGGCCACAGGAGGAGGGCGGCCACCACGATGACCAGGCCGAGGAATGCGGCGAACACCGTCCTCAAGGTTGGGCCTAAGGACACGGCGACACCCGCCCCGGCGTCGACGCAAGGCCCCGCCGGCGACGGCCCTGCCGCGGCGACGTGCCACCCCGATGGTGCTGTTGATCGCCGACGATGACCACGGCCGAAGTCTAGCGACGCAGAAGCGTTTGGCTTCGGCCGTCGGTGCTGGTGCTCGTCGGGCGCTGTGGAGCGGGCTTGCGGTCGGCCCCTGGGCTTTGCCCTGCGCGCCGGAACGGGGGAAGAGGCGTGTATGCGCGATGAGCACATTCAGATCCGCTGTCCCATCCACGGCACGTTGTTGGTGTCCCAACGCGAGATCAAGCTCGTCGACCATCCCTCCTTTCAACGGCTGCGCAACATCAAGCAGCTGGGCTTCGCCGACCTGTCTTTTCCCGGTGCCACCCACACCCGCTATGCCCACAGCCTCGGCGCCATGCACGTCGCCACTCGCCTCTTCGACCGCCTCTTTGCGGGCGACCGGCCGACGGCGTCGGAGCGCGTCCGCGGTGACACCCCCGAGCTGCCCGAGCGCGTGCGCACCCGTTTTCGCCAGACGGTGCGCCTGGCGATGCTCTTTCACGATCTGGGGCACGCACCCCTGAGCCACACCACCGAGCTGCTGATGCCGGCGGTGGGCGAGCTGGGCCTCGGATCCTTCGCCGGCGACGACGTCACGCGCCGCGCCACCCACGAGGACTACACGCTGAAGATCGTGCTCGACAGCTCCTTGGGCCAGCTCATCGAGAGCCAGTTCCACGACAGCGACGGCATCTTGGCCAAAGACGTCGCCGAGCTCATCGTCGGCACCACCTGGCAGGAAGCCTCGCTGCGCTTCCGCCACGCCGGCGTCGACTATGCGCCAGCCCTGCGGCAGATCGTATCCTCTGAATGCGACGCCGATCGCATGGATTACCTACAGCGTGATTCATTCTATTCCGGTGTTAATTACGGCAAATTCGATGCTGACTGGCTCATCGACAACGTCGTCGCCGTCGAACAAGATGGTCAGATGTTCATGGGAATTCGCAGTCGCGCGATCTTCTCCTTTGAGGACTTTCTACTGTCTCGTTATCACATGTTTGCTACCGTTTATTTACACTACACGCCGGTGATCTTCGAAAAGATGCTGAGCCGCTTTTTCGAGACCTGCCGGCAGGCGGGCAAGAGCGAGTTCAGCTTGCCCGCCGACGTCGATCGCTACACACAGCTCGATGACATGGACCTCATGATGGCCCTGCGCAAGTCGAAGAACCCCTGGGCCCGCCGCATTATCGAACGACGTCCCTTTGTCTTGCTCGACGAGCAGAACGAGGGTCACCAGATGGCGCGCACCAGCGTATCCCACGACGAATTGCTCTTTCGCTTGACCAGCGCCGGCATCGACCACATCGCGACCCGGTCGCGCAGCGTGCTGTCCAAGTACTTCGACAACGCCAGCAAAAAGCCGATCTACGTCGTCAGCAGCACCCAGGGACCGGTGCCCCTCGAGGACTACACGCCGCTGTACGCGCGGTACAAGACGCCGGCCCTCTTGCTGCGGGTGTTCGTCGATCCCGAGCGGCGCCAGGAAGCGCGGAGCATCTTGCAAGGCCTCGCCGACGAGCAGGCCCTGCGCCAGACGCCCTCGGTCCCGGCGGCCGAAGCCTGATCCAGCACGAGTGGCGGAGACTGGCCGAACGCCCGCCCGTCGCCGAAGCTCTGCCCATGCGCTGTGCTGTTGCCCTGCTTCCACTGGTCGCGTTGTCCGCCTGCCCACCCACTGGCTTCACGCCCGACGATCCCGATGCCGGCCCCCCCGACGACGACGTCATCACCGCCGACGACATCGGCGTCGACTGCGCCTACGACGGCGCGACCAATCCCACCAACCAGTGCAAGCAGGGCCTCGAGTGCGTGATCGTCACCAGCGACGGCGCCTTCAATACCCTCGGCATGAACTTGCCCTTTTGGGAGGACCAACTGACCGTGACCCGGCCCAACAACGGCGGCGAGGTCGGCTACTGCTCCCTTGTCGGCAACGCGACGGCGCCACCGACCTGTCCGGTGGGCACCATCCTCAAGCTCTTTTCGTCGTCGGGATCGCCCGATGGTTTTGCGGCCACCTGCTTGAAGCCGTGCACCGCCAGCGCCCAGTGCGGCGCCGATCGGGTGTGCGATCCGCGTTTTCTCGACGACGGCGCTGGCGCCACCATCGGCTTCTGCGTGTCTCCGTGTCGGGCTGACTTGAGCCATTGCGTGCGCAGCGGCGTGCTGCAGACGGGGCAGGCCATCGCCACCAGCCTCTTCTTCGGCGACCTCTCGGGAGAATCCAGTTGCGACCTGCAGACCGGCTTGTGCGCTGCGAGCGCGACCAATGGCACCGGCAGCGACGGCGCCCCCTGCACCTCGTCGTCGCAGTGCGAGACCGGGCGGGCCTGCTACCAGGCCAACCTCTTCAACGCCGACGCCGACCCGACCGCGCTGGGCTTTTGCGCCAAGCGCTGCACCGTCGTGCAACAGGCCGGCGGCGGACCCGTGCAGGGCAGCTGTGATCCAGGCGAGGCCTGCCAGGGCGGCCTGTCTTTTGGCTATGTCCCGGTGAACGAGAACTTTCTGGGCATGCTCGTCGTCGACCAGACCGGCGCCTTTGCCACCCGCGAGGGCATCTGTTTGGACATCTGCACTGAAGGGGTCACCGAGTGCGTCGCCGGCACCAACTGCGACGCCATCGACGGCAGCGTGATGGGCATTGCCTGGAACAACGTCGAGATGTGTGCCCCCGATCGCATCGCCCTCGGCGACTGATCAGTTCTTCAAGCCCCGCATGATGCCTTTGACGTCGCGGGCGAACTTTCCGTCGGGGGCGAGCTCGAGGTAGCGCTGGTAGGCATCGAGGGCGTCACCCTTGCGGCCCGACGATTGGTAAACGGCGCCGAGGTGCACGAACACCTGCGGGTCTTGGGGCGCCAACTCGCGGGCGCGCTCAAGGTGAAAGAGCGCCGCCGGCAGGTTGTCGAGCTCGTAGTAGGCGTTGCCCAGCCCCAGGTGGGCGGCGACGGCGTCCGGCTCGATGGCCAGCGCTGCCTTGTAGCTGCGCACGCTGCGCCCGAACTCCTGTCGGTTGGTGGCGGCCTCGGCGACCTTCAAGTGGTTCGCGTAGTCGGCCTGGAGATCCGGCGCCTTGGGCCCGGCGTCGACCAGGGGTGCAGCCGCCATCGCCGGCGGGCCGGGTTTGGTTTCTTTGCCCGCATCTGGGGCCGAGGGGCCGCCGGCATCGAGGGGGCCGAGGGCTGGAGCACCGGCATCGACGACGATATCGGCGGCGACGACAACGCCGGCGTCGATGAGCACCTCGGGCCCATCGTCGGTCGCGGTGATGACGACGACGACGGCGATGATGAAGCCGAGGATGATCAGCGCCGCCGCCGCGGGCTTGCTGAACCCGAAGCGGTCGATCACCAGGGGCTCGAGGTCTTGCTCCGCTTTGCTTTGCTCGACCTCGATGGGTCGTACGTTGGCTTTGGGCGCCCGGCCTGGCACGGAAGTGGGCCTGGGCCTGGGCGGGCCGGTCATCGACAAGGGCGCCGACGCGGGGACCGCCAGGGGCCTGGCCACCCGCCCGCGATGTCCGCCATCGTCAGCCCCCAGGGCGAGCTCGGCTGCGCTCATGGGCGCCGTCACCAGATCGGCCGGCTCGGTCGACGGCGGCGCCTCGGGCTCTTTGGCCTTGGGAGCTGCGGGCTCGGGCACGGGGACGAGGGACGGCGTCGCGGTGTCGGGTGTCGGCGTCGGTGGCTGGGCACCTCTGCGTCCACCCTTGTCGGTGTCGGCTTGGGGATCGTGCTCGGCGAAGCCACCACTGGCAGGCGTGTTCACCAATTCGGGGGGCAGGCTCGGCGGGTCGAGCTGGGCGGCGATGCTGCCGGCGAGGTCTGGGGCGTCGGCGGATGCGCTGAGGGCCTTGGGTGGCGGCTTGGCGAAACCCGCTTCGTCGTGGGCCGAGAGCGCCAATGCCAGCTCGTCGTCGGACAGGCCCAGATCGCGCGCCAGCTCCGCCGCGCTGCGCTTTGTCGGCGCGATGGGGAGCTGGGGAGCAGGCGCAGCTTCCCCGACGTCGGCCGGGGCCTCGGCCTTCACTGGGGCGGCGACGTCGAGAGGCGGGGCTGCGGCGGCGACCGCCGGAGGCAGTGCTGCGTCGACGTCGTCGGCCTTGGCGACGGCTGGTGGCGCACCCTCGGGGGCCGCCAGCAAGGGCGGCGGCGGCGGCGCGATCGGAGTGGACGCAGGCAACAAGGGGGGAGGCAGGGGACTGATCGTTTGCGCGTCCCCGTCGGCGGCGGTTGGATCTTCTGGCGCGATGATGTGCCGATCGGTTCGATCCAGATCGTCGTCGTCGTCGTTGTTGCGCTGGGGGGCGGAGGACCAGGCCGTGGCGCCGACGGCGCTGCGCACGCCCACGCCGCGGGCTTCGGGCTCGTCGTTGATGGGAGCTGGGAGGGGGCGCGGGGCCGGGAGCGCTTCGCTGGCACCCAAGAGCTCCACCGAATCCGAGCGCGGCGGCAGCGTCGTCGTCTCAGTCACCGG
The DNA here is from genome assembly GCA_023248635.1 of Myxococcales bacterium. Classification (GTDB taxonomy): domain Bacteria; phylum Myxococcota; class UBA727; order UBA727; family VGSZ01; genus VGSZ01. The sequence continues at coordinate 14,869 of JAHFED010000017.1, read as the reverse complement.
CGTCGGATCGAGGCTCGGAGCCGCTCCGGTCGGCGGGGCGAGGATGGGACCACCGTCGGCCGGCGGCGTGGCGCGCGCGAGAACGGGCGGCACGAGGAGCAAGGCTTGATCGTCGTCGTCGTCGTCGCTGCGTGTCCCGGCGGGCTCCGAGAGCCAGGCTTCGACCTTGTGCGGTTGGGCGGCCTGCGGCTCGCGATCGGCGACGTCGAAGATCATGCCTTCGAAGTAGAGCTTGGATGCGATCTCCAACGCCTCGAGGTCGCCGAAGTCGGTCTCGTCGACGACGCCGAGCATGGTGCGACGCCCGTCGAACAAGCGCAGCAGGACGTTGATCTCGTCGGGAATCTCCGCGAGCCGGGCGACGAGCTCGTTGAAATCGATCTCGAAGACATGATCGAGCGGGGGCAGCTGCTCGATGAGCCGACCCCATTCGTCGACGCGGCGCATGCCTTCCATCAGCAGGCCCTGGGTCGAGAGCTCGATGACGTCGGCTTCGTCGTGGGGGCCGAACTCCATCGCGAAGCGGCCCTCGTTCCAGACCAGCAGCCGGTAGAAGGCGCGCTCGCCGGTGAGGCGTCCGCTGCGGGCATTGGTGACCTTGCCGTCCTTGAAGCTCACCTGCCCGCGCGCGCCACCGAGGCTTTCGATATCGAGGTGCCCGGTTTTTTTGCCGATCTCGACGGTCTGCATGAGGTCGACGAGGCCCATGTCGCCGAGCAGCCCGGAAAACGACGACGACCGCTCGCGCCGCTCGAGGATCTGCTTTTCGCGCTTGTCGAGGAGCACGCGCACTCGCGTGAGCACCTCTTTGATGTAGATGGGCTTGGTGAGGTAGTCCTCGACGCCGAGCTCGAGGCCCGCGACCTTCTGCTCAAGCCGGTTTTCCGACGACAAAAAGATGATGGGAATGGTCGCCGTCTCGGGGCTGGCCTTGAGGCTGGCGACGAATTCGAAGCCGCTCTCGTCACCGGGGGGCTGAGTGCCGGGCTGCGACGGGGCGAGTGGACCGCCGGGCCGGGGGACCGAGAACCTCGTGTCGGTGATGATCAAGTCGGGGGTGGCGTGCTTGAGCTTCTCGCGCGCGTCGGCCACGTGAATTGCGGTCGTGACAGAAAAGCCCCCCTTGCGCAGGCTCACCTCGAGCATGCGCAGGCTCTTGCTGTCGGCGTCGACGAGGAGAAGGCTCTTTTTGGCCACAGAAAACCTGGGGCGACATTCGTCACCCCGACGAGGAGAAGTCAAGAAAAGGCGTCCGAAATGCCGCTGCGCTGAACCGTGAGCGCAGCTCAAACCTCAGCAGCTCAAGGCGCGCGGCTCTCCCAGATGTCGAAGTCGCCCAGCCGGCCGTCGGCCCACACCACCCGGTCGTCGTTGACGTCGACGTCGGCGCGGGGCGCCTCTTCTCCGTCGACGCCGGTGAGCAGGGTGACTCGATCGGTGACGATGTCGTAGACGGCGACGTCGCCAAAGGCGGAGCGGGCGAAGGTGACCCACACCACGAGCCCTGTTCGCGAGATGCGCGGCGCCCGATCGCCGACGACGCCGAGGACGACGTCGTTGAAGCAGACCGGCGGCACCACTGCGCAGTCCAGCTCGCACACATGGGTGCGCGTCGCGCCGCCGTCCTGGTAGGCGAGATAGAGGTCGGCGCCGACCGCGGCGAGCGCCGGGGCGCGCTGGGTGCTCATGTCGACGCCGCCGCGTCTGATGGTGGCGGCGGGGGTCACGACGGCACCGGCGGCGTCGTGGCCGATGCAGCTCAACGCCCCAGACCCTGCGGTGCGCGGATCGCCCCCAGCGTTGCCAACTTGGAGCACGGTATTGCCGACGTTGCCGACGAGCTCGGTGTCGATGGATGGGACCGTCCCGACGATGGTTGCCAGCGTCGTCGTCGACAGCGGGGAGCTCGTTGGCAGGCGGCCGAAGCGCACGGCTCCAGCGGAATCGACGAAGACCAGCGCAGCCCCGTCCGGACTGGTCGCGTAGGCCGCCGTGGCGTCGTCGCGGGTGTTGTCGATGGGCTTGAGATCGCTGCTGAGCACGATGGGGGTCGGCGGCACGGCGTCGACGTCGACGGCGCGCAAGGTGAAATTGATTGCGTCCCTTTTCAGCAAGAGCACGTTGCGTCCGGCGACGCTGACCGGAGCGGGGCCGAGGACGCCACCGCCGATGAAGCTGAAGGGCGCGGCCGCGGCGTCGGCGATGTCGAGGCGGGCGACGACGCCTTCGACGACGGCGTTGCCGAGGGTGGTCTGGACAAAGACCGCGATGCCGTCGTCGAAGCCCACCCAGGCGACCAGATCGGTCCCGACGCAGGGCTGAAACTCCGTCGCAGGGCTGGCGACCAACCAGCGCGCGGTGGCGAGGTCGGCCACGCCGATGTCGTCGTTCAGGCTGCCGAAGTCGACGAAGGCCACGCGGTCGCCGTCGAGGGTGACGTTGCTTTCTGGCGCGAAGTCGTTGGTGATGCGGACCTGGGCGACCGGACTGCGGGACAGGTCGACGACGAAGACGTCAAAGCCGGCGCCCTCGCTGTCGACGTCGATATAGGCCACGCGGTCTCCTTCGGCGTCTTCGAGGCGCGCGGTGGTGATGCCCGTGTCGACCGCGACGGTCGATGTGTGCGGCACGCGGCGCAAGGTCGCGCCCGAATTGAAGAAGGTCGCCGTCGACGTCACCAGGGGCTGCTGGAAGTCATCCGCGTTGCCAAAGAGCAGGCCCGCGCGTTCGGCTCCTCCAGCGCCGGAGAGCGTGACTGCTGCGGCGCGGCCGATGCTGCGCTTGATGATCCCGGCTCCTTCGCACCAGACGACGACGTTGCCGTCGACGCGCACTGCCGTCCCGGCACACAGACCGCCACTGAGCGTGGCGATGGCGGTGCCGACGTTGGCGCAGCCCGCCGGATCCGCCTCCGGGACCACCGCGCTCACCTCGGCGCGGGTGGCGACGACGATGTCGGCGCCCCGTTTGAATGCGAACGAGAAGCCATCGGTGTCGCCGCCGCGGCCGCAGATCGAGCGGCGCGTGCCCGGCGGGGGGAGGATCAGGCCCAGAAAGACCTGCATCTGGTCGGGCCCGTCGTCGGCGTCGAGCAGCAGGTCGACGACGTCGAGGCCGGTGGCGTGGTTCAGGCGGTGAGCGCTGAGGAAACGGCCAGCGTCGACGTCGGCGAGCACGATTCGGTCGCCGGAGTCGGTGAGATCGGGGGCGCTGAGCCGGTGCAGGAAGACCGCGTCGTCGAAGCCCGACACCATCAGGTCGCCAGCGAGAGCGACCTTCCCGTCCGCCTGCTCGGTGCGCACGGGGTGGCGAATGGTGGCCTCCTCGACGTCGATGCAGTCCTCGATGCCGACGTTGCCGGCGCTGTCGACGCCGCGGACACAAACTTCATTGCCTGCTGACTCCTTCAAGCGCAGCTCCCAGGGGCCAGCGGTCGGCTGGCCATCGGGCACACCTTCGAAGGAGCCGTCGATGCCCTCTTTGATCTCGTAGGCGCGCACCGCGTCGCCGTCGTCGTCGACGCCGCTCCTGTCCCGCGCGGGCTCGGCCAAGCGCAACAGGGCCGTGTTGCCGCGTTGCCGCCCGCCCTGGGGCGCCAGCTGGGGCCGGGTGGGGGGGGAGCTGTCTTCGACGAGGTCGATGCGCACCGTGGGCCCTTGGTTGCCGGCCGCGTCGACGGCGACGATGAAGAGGTGGTTCAAGCAGGAGAGCGGGTTGCAGGTGGCCGTTACCGGCGAACCGTTCAAGGGCGCTCCCTGCACCAGCGCAAAGACGATGTTGTCGACGCTGGCGGTGGGCTCAAAAGCCAGGGGACTGGGCGTGACGTCGTCGGCGATGGTCTGGGCCACGCGGTATTCGGTGAAGGTGCGATCGATCTGGAAGGCTTGCTCGCGCAGGCGCAAGGTGAACGAGTCGGAGTTCACCGTGCGAGCGAGATAGAGGTTGCCCGCGCAGCTGGGTCCGGGACCGGCCGCGCAGCTGGCGTTGGTCGGGGTCGGCGCCGACGGCAGCTTCTCGTCGATGACGACGAGCAACGTGGCTTCGCCTGACAAATTGCCGGCCTCATCGCGGGCCCGGAAGAGCACCAGGTTTGGTCTCACCACATCGCCCGGGGCCACGGTCGTGAAGAGATCCAAGAGGATGCCAGGAACGCCGTCGTCGTCGTCGCAGACCACCAGGCCGCCCTCCGCGACGCAGGGCACGTTGACGGCGACGCCGACGCCGCCGACGTCGGGATCCGGAGACTCGATGCTGCCCTCGAGCTGCGCCACGTCGGAGTTGGGGCCACCGAAGGGAACGAAGACCACGCGTAGAGCAGCGGCGTCGACGGCCGTGACGGTGATGCTGTCGACGTTCTCGCCGTTGATGAGCATGCGGGGCGCGACCGGCACCGCGGTCTCGAGCGTGACCGTCACGCACACGGGTCCGGCGCGGTTGTCGGCACTGTCGCGCAGCTCGACGCAAACCGTCTTGTCGCCATCGTCGGAGGGAAGCAGCGCGATGGACGTCGGCGCGAAGGGCTGAAAGAGCTCGCTGTCGATGGTGCCATCGGTGGCCACCGCCATCTCATCAGCACCCGTGCCCAGCACCGACACCGTGATCGACAAGCTGGTGGTGAGGCCGTCGCCGTCGTCGACAACCACGCTTTCGAGGGCGGGGGCCGTGGTGTCGAGCGCGATGTCGCCCTGCAGCTGGCGAACGTCGCCGGCGTCGTCTCTGACCTGCACGAAGATGGTCTTGTCGCCGTCACCGTCGGACAAGCTGAAGGCAACGCGGCCATCGAGGGGATACTCGACGAACTCGTCGTCGATGAAGGTCGGATCTTCGCTGGCGCGCACCGATACGGCATCGGATTCATCGAGCACCAGCGTGACCTCGGGATCGTTGGTGAGCGCAGCGCCATCGTTGATGACCAAGACGCCGATGTTGGGAGCGAGGGTCAAGACGCCGGCGTCGACGACGGCGCCGGCGACGACGACGACGGCATCGGCCCGGGCCCGCCGCGCCCCCAGCTTGGAGGCCGTGACGTCATAGGTGCCCGTAGGCACGGTGAGCGAGAAGCTGCCGTCGACGCCGGTGACATCGGCCACCCCTGCCCCCTCGGCCTCGACCAGCACGCCGGAGACATCGGGAGCGCCGGTGACGTCGACGACGCCGAAGATCACACCCCGATCGCGCACGAGGGTCACGGCGGCGAGCGTGGCCGTGGCCCCCGCGTGCACGACGACCGGCACCTCGACGGCGGTGTGATCGGTGAGCGCGAAGCGCAGCGCCTGCGTCCCCGGCGGGAGCCCCGTGAGGAGGAAGGTTCCATCGGCTGCGGCCGTCGTCGTCGCCGTGCCGCCAACCAGGCTGATGGTGACCGCAGCAGGCGAGGGTGTCAGTCCATCGGCGGGATCGAGGTCTTCGAGCAGCACGGTGCCATCGATGGATCCTGGGTTCACCGTCAGCGTGAGGGGATCGAGCTCGAGGGCGCCGCCGACGGCGACGACGACGTCGCTGAGGATCTGCTCTTCGTGATCGGGGGCCGTGAACAACAGGGAGTAGGAGCCCGCCAGCAGGGTCAGGTCGTAGCGCCCGCTGCCATTGGTGAGGGTCCGGACCCCGGTGCTCGCGCCCTCGATCAAAACTTCGACGACGATGCCGCTGTGGTCAGGGGTCTCCTCGATCAACTGCCCCTCTTTGCGCGCCGTTCCAGACACCGTGCCGCCAGTCGCTGTGGCATCGGTGAGGGGCGACAGCGCCACCTGCAGCACGCGGGTGACCCCGGCGGTCAGCTCGACGTCGCGGGTGGCGGGCACGAAAGAGGGATGGCGGACGACGACGGCGTAGGCGCCGGGCACCAGATCGACCGCCTTGAAGACGTCGTCGTCGAGCCCGGCCACGAAGTCAGCGGCGGCCCCTTCGATGTCGACGGTGACTCCATCGACGAGCAGGGCGCCGTCGACATCGACGACCGACACTGAGATCGCCGCCCGGGCTTGGGTCTCCAGCGGCGCATCGGGATCCAAGGAGTTGGTGGGACCGATGAGTCCGCAGCCGTTGAAGACGACGACGACGGCAGCAAGGGCAGGCAAGCGCATGGCGCATGGTACCCGTCTTCGGCTGAAGGTGCTCTGCGGGCTCAGGTCGAGTGCACGTAGCCGAGCTTGCGCAGACCTTGGGCCGTCTCTGTCCAACCGGGCTCGACTTTGGCGAAGAGCTCGAGGTGCACCTGGCAATCGAGCAGGTGCTCGAGCTCGGCGCGAGCGCGCTGGCCAATGGCCTTGATGCGTTGTCCACCCTTGCCGATGACCATGGCCTTTTGGGAGTCCTTCTCGACGACGATGTTGGCGGCGATGTGGACCAGCGGCTTGCGCTCGTCGTCCCGACGGCTCTCGTCAAAGAGCTCGATGACGACGGCGGCCCGGTAGGGGATCTCCTGCTGCAGCTCGAGCATCACCTTCTCGCGGATCAGCTCGGCGGCGATGTCGCGCTCGCTTTGGTCGGTGATGCTGTCTTTGGGCAACAAGAAAGGTGCCTCGGGGAGGTGCTTTCTGATCTCGGCGACGAAGGCCGCCAGTCCGTCTTTCTTGTGGGCCGACACGGGCACCAACGCCGTGAAGGTGTGCTCAGCGGACCAGGCCTGCAGCAGGGGCAGCAGGTTGGCCTTGTCCCGCAATACATCGATTTTGTTGATAATCAACAACGCAGGTTTGCCCGATATTTTGCCTTCAAGAGCCTTGAGCGCGCTGACGTCGGCGGGTGCGATCCCCGTTCCCCGCGCGTCGGCCTCGACGAGAAAGGCCAAGACGTCGACGTCGGCGGCGCTGTCTTTGGCTTCCTCGAGCATGAAGGAGAAGAGGCCGCCCTTGGCCTGGTGCAGGCCCGGCGTGTCGACGAAGACGATCTGGGTGTCGTCGTCGCTGTAGACCCCGCGCAAGGCGCGGCGCGTGGTCTGGGGCTTGTGGGTCGTCGCCGCGATCTTCTGGCCCAAGATGGCGTTCAACAGGCTCGACTTGCCGACGTTGGGACGTCCGACGAGGGCGACGGTGCCGCAGCGCGTGGGCCGCAGGGGCGCGGGGGGCACGGGGGCCGGCGGCGGCTTCGACGACGACGCCGGCCGCTGCTTCGACGACGACGACGGCTGCGGGCTTGGCTTGGTCCGCTGGGGGACCGGCTTCGCCGACGACACCACCTCGGCGACCGACGCCGCTTCGGCCTGGGCCTGGAGCGCGCGCTTGCCGATGCGACGCTGGGCGGCGGTCAGGGGCTTCTTCGCCTGGGGGCGCGCTCGGGGCGCCGGCTTTTCAGCCTCGGGCGTCGACGGCGGCGAAGGCGCGCGTTGGGAGAGCGGCCTTTGGGCCGTGCCGGTTTGGTTCTTCTTCTTTGGTTTCTGAAACGTGGCCATTCAGGGCACCCGCAGGATGGCGTCGACGAGGGCTCGGCCGACGATGGTGGTGGCGATGGCCAGGGCGGCGTCGCGTCGTCGCTCGTTTTCGCTCTGGTCGGCGCTGAGCTCGTAACGCGCGCGGCGCTCGACGATGCCGGTCTGGTGGCGCACCCGACCGCGTTTGTCGACGAGAACTGCCGAAGCCCGCACGATGACGTCGTGCTTGCGCGGCTGAGAAAAGGGCGCGTTGATCTCAGAGATCCCCAGCACAGTGCCATCGACGGCGACGGCGGCGTCGTCGAAGACCACCAAGAAGCGCCCTGGGGCCCGCCGGTAGAGGTGATCCTGCATCGTCGTTGTCATCACCATCCCGAGCCTCATGCCCGGTGTCTGATCGACGAAGGGTGCGACGTACAGAGCGGTGGCCGGGCTCGACGACGAGACCGAGGGCACCGTCGCGCAAGCGAAGGTCCCAGCGCTCAGCAAGAGGAGAGCAACGCGCAACATCAAACCACGATGTTCACGAGGCGGCCCTTGACGACGATGACCTTCTTGGCGGGCTTGCCCTCCATGAACTTCTGCACCGCGGCCGATGCCAGCGCGGCCCCTTGCACCTCGCTGTCGGCGGCGTCTTTGGCCACTGTGATCTCCGCGCGGCGCTTGCCGTTGACCTGCACGCCCAAAGTGACGGTGTCGTCGACGACGAGGGCCTCGTCGTGCGCGGGCCAGGGCTGTTGGCACACCAGGCCTTTGCCCCCCAGGCGCTCCCACAGCTCCTCAGCGAGGTGGCTGCCGTAGGGCGAGAGGACCTGGCAAAAGGTGAGCAGCAGCTCGCGCGGCAACGTCGCCGACGACGTCGCCTCGTTCACGAAGCTCATCATCTGGGCGATGGCGGTGTTGAAGCGCAGATGCGTCGTGTCTTCGAGCACCTTCTTGATGGTCTTGTGCAGCAAGCGCTCGAGCGCAGGCTCCGACGACGACGGCGCGTCGCAGACCTTCTTGCTCAGGCCATCGCTCTCCTCGTCGACGACCAGGCGCCAAGTGCGGGCCAAGAAGCGGTAGACGCCTTCGACGCCGGCCATTTGCCAGGGCTTGACCTGCTCGAGAGGTCCCATGAAGAGCTCGTAGAGGCGCAGGGCGTCGGCGCCGTAGTCGGCGATGACATCGAGGGGGTCGACGACGTTGTTTTTGCCTTTCGACATCTTCTCGATCTGCGTGCTCACGTGCACGCCCGTGGCCTTGCCGACGAAGCCGCCGTCTTTCTCCTCGACGTCAGCGGGGTGGTAGTACCTCCCGGCGTCGTCTCGATAAGAATAAGACAGAATCATGCCCTGATTGAAGAGCTTCTGAAATGGCTCTTTCGTCGACACCAATCCACAATCAAAGAGCACCTTGTGCCAGAAGCGCGCGTAAAGCAGGTGCAGCACCGCGTGCTCGACGCCGCCGACATAGAGGTCGACGGGCATCCAGTGCCGCTCGAGATCGCGGTCCCAGGCTTGTTTGCCGTTGGTCGGATCAATATACCGCAAATAGTACCAGCAGGAGCCAGCCCACTGGGGCATCGTGTTGAGCTCGCGGGTGGCCATGCGCCCGTCTTTGAGCCGCACGCGCAGCCAGTCCTGCGATGCGCGGCCGAGGGGGGGCTTGCCGTCGGCGGTGGGCTTGTATTCATCGATGGCTGGCAGGGCGACGGGCAGCTCAGCTTCGTCGACGGCCACGATCTCTCCGTCGTCGGCGTGCAGGATGGGGAAGGGCTCGCCCCAATAGCGTTGGCGCGAGAAGAGCCAGTCGCGCAGCTTGTAGGTCACGCGCTTTTTGCCCTGCCCCTTCTGCTCGAGCCAATCACTCATCGTGCGCTTGGCATCCTCGGTGTTCTTGCCATCGAGAAAGCCCGAATTTACCGCGAGGCCGTCGTCAACGAAGGCGGCGGCGTTGATGTCGAAGCCGACGCCGTCTTGTTTCACCACCTGTACGATGGGAAGCTTCATCACGCGGGCAAATTCATGATCCCGTTCGTCGTGACCGGGCACGGCCATGATTGCGCCGGTGCCATAGGTCATGAGCACGTAGTCGGCGACCCAGATGGGGATCTTGGCGCCGTTGGCGGGGTTGAGGGCGAAGGCGCCCGTAAACGCGCCGGTCTTGTCCTTGGCCAGATCGGTGCGGGCCAAATCGGTCTTCTGCCCCGCTTTTTTCACATAGACGTCGACGTCGGCCTGCTGCGCGGGCGTCGTGATGGCGCCAACGAGGGGGTGCTCGGGTGCGAGCACGGCGTAGGTGGCCCCAAAGAGCGTGTCGGGGCGCGTGGTGAACACCGTGAACCGGCTGGCCGTACCGTCGACGACGAATTCGATTTCGGCGCCCTCGGATTTGCCGATCCAGTTCTTCTGCATGTCTTTGACGCCGTCGGGCCAGTCGAGGCCGTCGAGGTCTTCGAGCAATCTTTCAGCATACAGTGGAATCTTCAGCATCCACTGCTTCATTTGCCTTCGTTCGACCGGATCACCAGTTTCGACGTATTTGCCGTCCTTCACTTCTTCGTTGGCCAACACCGTCCCCATGGCGGGGCACCAGTTGACCGGAACCTCGGCGAGGTAGGCCAGATTCCTCTTGTGGAGCTGGAGGAAGATCCACTGCGTCCACTTGTAGTAGTCAATCGACGAGGTATCGATCTCACGATCCCAGTCGTAAGAGAACCCAAGCCGCTTGATTTGTCTTCTGAAGTTGTCGGTGTTGCGCTTCGTAATCAATGCAGGGTGCAGGTTCTCCCGCACCGCCGCGCGCTCGGCTGGCAGGCCAAAGGCATCCCAGCCCATGGGGTGCAGCACGTAGAAGCCCTGCATGCGCTTGAGGCGAGCGACGACGTCGGTGGCGGTGTAGCCCTCTGGATGTCCAACGTGCAGCCCCGCTCCAGAAGGATAGGGGAACATGTCGAGGACGTAGAACTTCGGCTTCTTCTTGAGCTCCTCGAGGTCGGTCGGCGTGCGAAAGGCGTGGTGCTCCGCCCACTTCTGCTGGGACTTCAACTCGAGAGGCTCGATGGTCTCGCGGCTGTAACGCATGTGCCGGCGTTAGCGTCGTCGTCGACGAAAGACGAGGGCCTCCGCACGCTCGGCTGGCAATGAGCGGCAGTGAGGCTCCCGGCAGAGCTACGCGCTCAGCTGGTGCCGCTGCCGAAGCGAGGAGACGAAAAAGCGCCGCGACAACGCGGCGCTTTTCGAGAGCATCAACGATGCAGCTACGCCGAGAAAGAGGAGCCGCAGCCGCAGGTACGCTTGGCGTTGGGGTTGACGAACTTGAAGCCAGCACCTTGCAGGGTCTCGACGTAATCGAGCTCAGTGCCCTTGAGGTAGCTCGCCGAAAACGCGTCGGTCACGATCTTGACGCCCTGCACGACGACCATCTGGTCTTCGTCGTCGACCTCGTCGGTGAAGTTGAGGCTGTATTGAAAGCCGGAGCAGCCGCCGCCTTTCACGCCGACACGGAGGTAGTCGCCGTCTTCGCCGTGGGTCTCTTCGAGGGCGCTGCGGACCATGTCGATCGCCTTGGCCGTGAACAGGAGCGGAAACTCCTCGAGGGCCACCAGCTCGCCTGGAAAACCCGCGGGGGGGGCTGAGGGTGCGGCGAAGGGCGTGAGGGAAACGGTCTCGGACATGAAAACCTCCAACTCGCTACAGAGTAACGACGACGGCGATTGCGTCAAGCCTTGGGCCCTCCTCGGGACGCGGAACTCCCTTCGTGGCGGTGCGCAGGCACGGTAGACCGCTGGATGAGCCCGAGCGGCGGCCGCCACCAGAGTCGGGCCTTCCAGCTCGTTTTCGAAGACGAAGACGTCGTCGTCGTCGACAAAGCCGCCGGGGTGTTGACGGTCCCGACGCCGCGCCGAGAGCGCTTCACCCTCGTCGACGAAGTGTCGCGTTACCTCTCGCGCAGCCCGCGCATCACCAAGGAGGCCTTCATCGTGCATCGCCTCGATCGGGAGACCTCGGGGCTCGTGGTCTTTGGCAAGAGCCCGCGCGCGCGCGACCGACTGTGCGAACGCTGGAGCGAACACCAGCGCAGCTACGCCGCCGTCGTCGCCGGCATCGTCATCGACGACGAGGGCACCATCGGCTCTCGTCTGGTCACCGATGCGCGCTCGCTCACCCGGCGCTCCTCGGGCACCGACGCCGGCGAAGAAGCGATCACGCTCTTTCGCGTGCTTCAGCGGGTCGACTCCGCCACGCTCTTGTCGGTGGTGCTGCAGACCGGGAAGCGCAACCAGATTCGCGTGCACCTGCGCGAGCGGGGGCATCCGATCCTCGGCGACGATCGCTACGGCGGTGTTGCCCTGCACCGTCGCTGGGACGATCGACGGCTCGGCCTGCACGCCCAGCTCCTTGCCTTCCCCCATCCCCGGACCGCCGCCCTGCTGCGCTTCGACACGGGTCTGCCGCCCACCTTCGCGGCCTTCGTCGACGGGGCGCGCGTCAAACGATAGCGACCACGGGTCGGTTGCGACCTGCCGGGGCGCCGCCGCGCCGTTAGGACCCTGGAGGAAGAACTGGAGGTCGTCATGCACAGCAGAACAATTGTGACAGGTCTCGTCGTGCTCGGGGCGCTGGCCGGGTGTCGGAACTACCAGGAGTCCCGCTCCAAAGAGACAGCCCGCGCCGCTGAAACCGCCGACCCTCGCAAGGCCGACATTCGTGACGTCGACATGGGTCGCAGCGTCGACGTCTACGGCGCCATCCTCGACAAAACCAAGAGCTTCCGACCGATGGACACCGTGTATGCCTCGGTGGACTTGAAGGGATTGGTGCCCGGCGCCACCGTGGTGGCCACCTGGAAGGACTCTGCCGGCGTCGTCGTTCAGAAGGACGTCTTCGCCGTCGAGCACGGCGGCACCAACCGCACCCACTTCGCCTTGAGCAAATCCGAGGGCCTCAAGCCTGGTGCCTACACCGTCGAAATCACCGTCACCGGCGGCGACACCAGCCTGCAGCGCTTCTCGGTGAAGGAGCAGCCCGCCCGCAAGATGCCGCCCTCGAGCACGTCGCCTGCGCCCGCCACGCCCAGCGCTGTGCCGCCGATGCCGGACGAAGCGATGAGGGGCATGCCCAAAGCCGACGACCTCGACCGCTGAGCCTCGGCTGGGCGCTTCGGGCCTCTCGACGCCGACGCGCGGGGTCCGAAGCTGCCAGCCAGTGCTCTTTGCCCCCTTTCTTTGCAAAGAGCGGCCGCTCAGAACGCGGTGATGTTGGCCGGCCTTGTCAAAGGCGTCGTTTCGCGTTGCTCTGACGATGGCATCCGCTCCCTCGGCCGCTGGGCCTTTTCACGCACGTCCCGTCAGGTGGCCGCGGCCTGCGCCGATCCCCGGGCGGCCCAGACACGACGGCTTCTCGACATCGTCGGGCGCAACGCCAGCACCGAGCGCGGCAGGGCCCTCGGCTTTGCTGGCATTGGCAGCCTGCACGATTGGCGCTCGAAGGTGCCGCTGTGCGATTGGGACGAGGTCGGTCCCTTGGTCGAGCGCATGGTGCAGGGTGAGACCGGCGTGCTCGTCGACGAAGACCCCATCTACTACGCGACGACGTCGGGGACGACGGGGCGCCGCAAGCTGATCCCCGTGACCTCGGCCTTCGTCGCTGAGTGCCGCCACGCCAACCGGCTGCTCTACCGCTCGATGCTGCAGTGCCTGCCTGGGCTCGTACGCGGCAAGCGTTTGTCGATGCGCTCGCCCCGCACCGAGCGCCTCTCGCCCCGGGCAGAAGCAGGTTCGATCACCGTCGCTCTGGGTGGCTTCGACGGCGACAACGTCTTCGACGCCGTCCCCTCGAGCGTCTTTGACGTCGGGGATTTCGCCACCCGCTATCGACTCGCGCTGCGCGCCGCGTTGCAAGAGCGCATCACGGTGGCCTCGGCGGTGAACCCCTCCACTCTGCACCTCTTTGCCGAAGTGTTGGCCGACCAAGCCGAAGAGTTGGCCCGCTCCCTGGACAGCGGCGCCGTCGACGTCGATCTCGGCCCTGGCCCAGCGTCGGTGCCGTGGCGCAAAGATGCGGCGGCGGCGCGGCGCCTGCGCGAGAGCGCAATGAAGCACGGCCGGGCCCGCATGCAAGATGCCTTTCCCGCGCTCTGCGGTCTCGTTACCTGGAAGGGGGGGACGTCGTCGTGGTGGCTGCAACGCCTCCTGCCTTCGTGGGGCCCCCAGCCGGTGTTGGACTACGGCTACGCGGCCTCGGAGGGCTGCTTCGGCGCCCCTTTGTCCGCCGACGGCGCCGCCAGCCTGCTCTTGCCCCACGGCCATTTGATCGAGCTCTTGCCCGAGGGTTGCGATGACGGCGGCAAGACCTTGTTTCTCGATGAGGCGCAGGTGGGCCAGCGCTACGCCGTGGTGGTGACGACGTCGGCGGGGCTCTATCGCTATCGCATGCACGACGTCGTGGAGATCACCGGCAAAGAAGGCAACGCTCCCCTGGCCGTCTTTCGCCACAAGGAAGGAACGATGACGTCGATCACCGGTGAGAAGCTGGGCGAAGCGCACATCGCCCAGGCCTTGGCGTCGGTGGGTTTTGGCGGCGCGGGACTCTGCCTGGCACCGCTGTACCGAGACCAAGGACCGCCGGGCTACGTCGCCGCCGTCGAAGGTGCCCTCGACGCCGCGGCCTTCGACGCCGGCTTGTGCGCCGCCAACGAGGAGTACGACGCCAAACGCAAGAGTCTGCGCCTGGCCGCCGTCGTCGTCGTCGTCGTCGCCACCGGGTCTTTCTGGCGGGCGCGCAAGGAGCGGGTCGAGCGCGGGGCTCCCGATGCGCACGTGAAGTTGCCCTTGCTCTCCAAAGACGGCGGCTTGCTGGTCGATCTGGGCGTCGCCGACGACGTCGTCGCTGGCCTCCCTTGCCGACGATCCCCCGCGTGAGCCTGCGCGCGGTCCACACGGACGCTGCGGGCTGCTCCTCACTGACGCGGGAAGCCAGCAGTCACAGAGGACCCGCCCTGCGCGCCGTGAGCTTCGATCTCGACGGCACCCTCTACGATCTCGAGAGCACGCGGCTGCGCATGTTGTGGGCGACCTTCCCCCGTTGGCGCACGCTGCGGGTTGGACGACGGGTGCGCGAAGAGCTGCGCGGACAGACCTTCAAAGATGGCGGCGCCCTCTTGCGCGAGGAAGCCCGCATCGCCGCCGAGCGCCTCGAGCGGGACGCGACGTCGACCCAAGCTCTGCTGCACGAGCTTTTTCAGGTGCGCCTGGTGGGGGTGTTGGCGCGGGTGGGGCCGCGGGCCGGCGCGCGGGAGATGCTGCAGGGGCTCGTCGACGCGGGGCTCGCCATCGCTCTCATCAGCGATCGCGGCGGCATCTCGGCCAAGCTTGCCGCTCTGGGCCTACTGGATCTCCCCTGGGGCGCTCTGGTGTCGGCCGACGACGAAGGGGTGCTCAAGCCTGCCGCCGCTTTGTTCGAGCGAGCGGCCCACCGCCTCGGTGTCGACGTCAAAGAGATGCTGCACGTGGGCGAC
>JAHFED010000126.1 GCA_023248635.1 Myxococcales bacterium | reverse complement strand
TCGAAGCGTGACCTCAACACATCGAACCGCCGGATGCGGACCCGCACGTCCGGTGGTGTGGGAGGGGACCGGCGGCAGCACCGCCGGCCTCTATCCCGATCACCAACTCCGCGTTCCGCGGGCGCGCTTCACGCGCATCATCCCGCGTCTTCCCGTCTCGGAACGCGGTCGAATATCAAGCGGACGCGGGATGAGGGCGTCGCCGTTCGGCGCTTCTTCGACGACGACGTCGCTTCGATGCATCCTTGTGAGGACGGTTGACACGACCGTACGATCTTCCCCCGCGGCTGTGGGCCCGCTGTGGTTTGCCGAAGATCGAGGAGTCGATGACCAAAGGCGCGTCTCCACCGCAGAGGGCCTCGGACTTGGCGACGCACCGGTCCGAGCGCGGCGCCGACGTTGCGACTCCTCGGTCGGATCAACGCGCCGATGCGCCGTCGACGTCAACGAGGGGTGTGACCCCGCTGCTGCAGGGGCGCATGATTGACGTGCTGCTGCAGCACCTGCGCGCCGAGGGCATCGATACCGTTTTTGGCATTCCGGGCGGGCTGCTCCACCCCTTCTTCGAGGCCGTCGAAGGCGCCGGCGATTTCCGCCTGATCGTTGCCAAGCACGAGTGTGGGGCGGCCTTCATGGCCGACGGCTACGCGCGCACGACAGGGCGACCGGCGGTGGTGGCGGCGACGTCGGGGCCGGGGGCCACCAACCTGCTCACCGGCGTCAGCGTGGCCTTCAGCGACGGCGTTCCGATGGTGGTGATCACCGGGCAGGCCCCGAGCCACACCTTTGGCAAGGGTGCGACCCAAGAGACGACGCCAGAGGACATCGACATCGTCCGCATGTACCGCCCGGTCACCAAATACTCGGCCATGGTGACGTCGGCAGATCGCGTCTCGGACCATCTGCGCCGCGCCCTGCGCCGCTGCCACGACGGCCGGCCTGGGCCTGTACACCTCAACGTCCCCGTCGACCTCTGGAACCACCCGGTGAGCGAAAGGTGGTTCGCCCCCGAGAGCTACCGGCCCACCTCGCGTCTCTTCGATCGCGATGCCGTGGCGGCGGCTGGCGACGCCCTGTTGGCGGCACAGCGTCCCCTGTTTCTCGTCGGGTCGGGGGCGTCGTCGGAGGAGGCCCGCGCTCACATTCTGCACATCGCCGAGGGGCTCAGCGCACCCGTGGTCACGACGCCACGGGCCAAGGGCCTTTTCCCCGAAGACCACCCCCTCTCTTTGGGCGTGTTTGGCTTCGCGGGCCATCCCGCGGCCCGGCGCGCCATGCTCGGCAACGACGTCGATGTGCTCTTTGCCATCGGATCGTCGTTGAACGAGACCACGACCTTGAGCTGGGACCCCGCCGTCACGCACGAGCGCAAGCTTCTGCAACTCGACGTCGACGTCGACCGCATTGGTCGCAACTACCCGGTCGCCATTCCCCTCGTCGGCGACGCGGGCACCATCTTGTTGGAGCTCTCCCACCACCTTCGTCGTCGTCATGCTGCCGGGGTCAAGATCTGCTCCAATTGGGGAAAGCTCGCGGTGGTCGCTCCCCGCTTCGAAAACGAAGACCGTCGCGCGTCGAGCGCCATTCCCCTCACGCCCGAGCGTTGGCGCGCCGACCTCGACGCGGCTTTGCCCGACGACGCCATCGTCTTTTCGGACATCGGCGGCCACATGCTCTTCAACCTGCACCACTTGCAGATCCGTCGGGGCCAGCGCTTCATTTTGAACCTCGGTTTTGGCTCCATGGGTCACGGCACCGTGGCCCCCATCGGCGCCGCCCTCGCAGCCCCCGGACGTCCCGTCGTCGCCATCGTCGGCGACGCCTGCTTTGCCATGAACGGCATGGACCTGTTGACGGCCTGCGAATACGAAATCCCCGTCGTGTGGATCGTCGAGGACAACCAAATGCACGGCATTACCTGGCACGGCAGCAAGCTCGTCGGCGGCGGTCGGCCGATGAGCTCGGTCGTCTACAAGCATCCCTTGCGCATCCCCGCCATCGCCGAAGCCTTGGGCCTGCTGGTGTGGAAGGTGAGCGCCCCCGATGAGATCCAGGGCGCGCTGGCTGCCGCCCTCTCGGCGAAGAAGCCAGCGCTGATTCACGTGCAAGTCGACCCGAGCATCGCGCCGCCGCTGGGCGATCGAGCCCGGACCGTGTCTGGCTTCCGGAATTCATAGCAGGGGACAGCATGAAGAGCGTCGCGATCAAATCCGTCGAAGTCTGGTTTCCGACGCGCATTCGACACAGCAGTGAATGGCCCACTACCGTGGTTGAAAAATGGCGTGAACGCCTGGCCAAAGTGGTGCCTACGGCTGCGGCCGACGACACCGCCGAGGGTGTGCGGCTGACCTTGGCGGCCATCGCCGCGCACCGCGACGATCCTTTTCAGGGCGTCGTCGAAGTGCGGGTCATCGACGCCGCCGACGACTCGAGCGATCTCGAAACCCGTGCGGCCCAGCAAGCACTGGCCCGTGCGGGCATCTCGGCGACAGACATCGATCTCTTGCTCTCGCACCCGATGGTCCCCGACTATCTATGTGTCAACCCTGGCTCAATCGTGCACCATAAGATCGGTCTGCGACCCGAAGTTCAAGCCTTTGGTGTCGACGGCGTTTGTACCTCTTTCATTATACAGCTCGATCTCGCGCGCAAAGCGATTCTTTCTGGTGATGCCCGCTACGTTCTCGCGACCCAATCGTCGGCGTGTACGCGCCTGATGCCCGAGGCCGATCCTTTCTCTTCGTGGTTCGGCGATGCGGGAGGGGCTGCCGTCCTGCAGGCTGCGGAGCCGGGCTTTGGTTTGCTGGCGACGAGCTTCCGGACGTGGGGCGAGCATTGCCGCGCCTTCTGCGCCACGGTGCCAGGAGGCCGTTGGTACGAGGGCGGCCGCGTCGTCGCCGCCAATGAAGATCGCGCTGGCGCGCGCAAGATGCAGCTCGAAGCCGCCGACATCGCCCGCGACCTGATCGCTGCACTCTTGGCCAAAGCGGGCGTGCTGCACGAGGAGGTGGCCTTCTTTGCACCGCATCAGCCAGCAGCCTGGTTTCCCGAGCTCTGCCGATCCCGCGCGGGGCTGGGCGCGGCGAAGATGGCGCAGACGTCATCCTTCACCGGCAACCTGAGCACCGTGAACATTCCCGCCCAGCTGGCCACCGCCACGCGTGAGGGACTCTTGAAGCGCGGCGACGTCGTCGTCCTCTTCGCGCTGGCGTCGGGAATGAGTGCCGCTGGCGCGGTTCTGCGCTGGTCTTGACCTCGGCGCAGCCTGCCAACCAGCGATCGAAGAAGTGTCGCGCAGACCGCAGGCTGCAGCTTGGGAGCCGACGACCGGGCGGCCAATCTCATCGCCAGGCGATGACCTGTAGAGAATTCACCGACACGCGAAGCGCTGTCGGTGAATTCTCTGCCCTCAGGCCGGGCGGCCAATTTCAGGGAGCGGACCGATTCGGGTCAGGTTGCCGTCCGCCAGCACCAATCAGAGAGGATGGCACCTGCACTCTTGATCGGCTGCATCGCAACGCGGGGACGAGCGGACCCCAGAGCAGGGCAGGCAACATGCTGAACCCACACCTCACGTACCACTCCCCTCGAATACTGCTTGAGGTGATCAACAACGTCATTCTCTTTGTACATAACCACGAGGCGACATCTGACGACGACCACAATGCAATCGGCGAGATCTACGCCGAAATCGCCGGAAATCTGACTCTGTGCCGAACCTTGGTGATCACCGACGGTGGCGCGCCGACGCGAGAGCAGCGCAAGGTCGCTCAACTTCGATATGGTGCCCAATTGAAAGGCACACCGATTTCATTAATTTCAGATACCGCAACGATGCGCTTTATCGGGGCGACATTGACCTTGGTTGTGCGATCAATGCGTGTATTTACCAGCAAAGAGCTCGGTCCGGCTCTTGAGTTCCTGGATCTGCGCACCAGTGAGCTCGGCGAGGTGCGCCAGCGGCTGCGGACCTTGGCCGGCAAGGTGCCGCCCGATCGTTTCAAGACCTTCAGGACCTTGGCCGATCGTGAATTCGCCGCTCTCGCACGCCAGCCGATCTCCGGGGCGGCGCCGCGCTAACCGTGGCTGACGCCGGGCGGCCAAGTGATCAGCGTTCTCCTCCCCGCCCGCGACCCCGATGTGCGGCTCTTTCACATCGCGCTGGGCAGCACCCTGCGTTCGCGCGGCGTCGACGTCGACGTCGTCGTCGTCGATCATGGATCCCTCGATCGCGTCGCCGTTGACGATCCCAGGGTGCGGGTGCTGCGGGTGGAGCGGTCCCTCAGCTTCGCCGGCGCCCTCGAGCTCGGACGCGCGGCGTGCCGGTCGCCTTTCTGGGCGCGCATGGATGCCGACGACGTCATGCATCCCCTTCGGCTGGCCGAAGACCTGGCCTTTCTGCGTGACCACGATGTCGCCGCCGTGGCTTCGCGCATCAAGATCCTGCCGCGACAGACGACGTCGATGCAGACCTATGCTGGGTGGCAAAACGGTATTCTGACGGACTCCGATCACCATCAAGAGATGTGGATCGAGCAGCCAATCTGCCATCCTGCGACGACTTTTTGCAACAGGGCTGTCGACGACGTCGGCGGCTATATTTCTCGCGAATGGCCGGAGGATTATGATCTTGTACTGAGGCTCATGATCTCTGGATACAAGATTCATAAAAGGCCCGAGATTCGGCATGGCTGGCGACAGCACGCCGATCAGGTCACCCGCACCCGGCCGACGCAGACGCGGGATGCCATCGCCCGCTGCAAGGCCTGTCATCTCGCGCAGGCCTTCGAGCTGCAGGGGCGCCCGGTCTGGATTCTCGGAGCTGGCAAGGAGGGACGACGCATCTCCCGCGCGCTGCGTGCCGAGGGGGTCGAGATCAAAGGCTTCGTCGACGTCGATCCCAACAAGATGGGCAAGATCGTGCACGGCGTCGTCGTCGTCGACGTCCGGGGGCTGCCACTGGCGGGAGCACAGGACTTTGCCATCGGGGCCGTGGGGACCAAGGGAGCGCGGCCTTTGCTTCGCTCGCTCTTGGCGGAGCGCGGCTACGTCGAAGGGGTCGACGCTGTCGTCGTGGCTTGATCCCCGATCTCGCTGAACTTCGACCGCGAAGCGGTCTCGTTCATCGCCGTCGGGGATGCTCTTCTGGGAGGTCTGGTGCAGACCTCCCCCCGCGCCGGCGGAGCCGGACGCGGGCCCCGTGCGCCCGGCATGGGTGCTGACTTGGAGGTGAAAGTCCTCTCGTGAGTTGGTCACAGCGAACGAAGCAGACCGCAGAGCGTCGAGCCCCAAGGTCGGCGTGAAGGAAGCGGCGAGCGAAACCACGGGTCGATGAACAAGAAGCGCGTACAGGCGTCGACGGGCAGGGCGAGCGGCCGGAGCACCGCGAAGCTCTCGTGACCAAGGGCCGTCGACGTAGACGCGACGATAGCGTGGTGAAGGTCAGCGTTCTTACCCGGGGAGATCTCGCTTGCGCCTGAAGGGGCGACGTCGACGGTGACGGCGCGAGAAGTCAGCAGCGGCCGTAGTAGTCGTCGACGTGGATTTGGCCTGAGGGGACACCCCAATCCGGCCAATGAGGGACACCTGAAAAGCGGCCATAGCTGAGGCCGGGACGTTGACGCGACCGCGGGGACTCCGTCCGCCGGCGCATGAGCAACGTCATGAGCAGAAGTGAACAGGATCGAATCATCGCGCTTGGCCGGCTGAGGTGGACCCTTCGCCGGATCGAAGAGGCCACGGGCTGTCGTCGTGAAACG
>JAHFED010000077.1:14490-23772 GCA_023248635.1 Myxococcales bacterium | reverse complement strand
GACGGCGGCAGGGGCGCGGACTTGCCGGCTGGCAGGGCCGCTGCGCGCTTGGAGCCGGCCTGGATGATCGGCTGCTGCCACAGCTGGCTTTTGAGGGCGAGCTGTCGCGTGCTGGCGACGACGGGGGCGGCGGCGGCCAGCTGCGGGAAGAGCTTGGCCATGGTCTGCACGACGTCCGAGACGCGCAGCGCCAGGCCGCACTGCTGCACGGCGGCCCCGAGCTCGCCCTCGAATTCAGCCGCCGTCTGGGGCCGCAGCGCGGGGTCGCGTTCCAAGCCCCGACGCATGATGGCCTCGAGGGGCGCTGGGATTCCGAGCTTGGGGTCGAGGCGCGGAATGCGGGCGGCGCGCATCATCTCGAGGGTCTCGATGTCGCTCTGCCCGGCAAAAAGCCGGTCCCCGGTGAAGCTCTCGAAGAGCAGCACGCCGACGTTGAAGAGGTCGCTGCGCTGGTCGAGGGGTTTGCCGCGGGCCTGTTCAGGCGACATGTAGCCGAACTTGCCCTTGATGATGCCCATCTGGGTCTTGTTCGCCGACGCCGCCACCTTGGCGATGCCGAAATCGGTCAGCTTGATGCGGCCGTCCCAGGTCACGAGCACGTTGTGGGGACTGATGTCTCTGTGGATCAGCTTGAGTTGCACCCCTTTGTCGTCGACAGCGCCCCAGGCGTATTCCAGCGCGCGCAGCACGTCCCGAGCGGCCTGCACCGCCATGCCCGTGGGGATGCGGGCCTTTTTCTGCGCGGCTTCCCAAATGACGTCGGACAGGTCTTTGCCGTCGGCGAACTCCATGACGATGAAGTGCTCGCCCGTGTCGGTGGTGCAGAGATCGTAGACGCGCACGACGTTGTCGTGGTCGAGGCAGGCAGCGATGCGGGCCTCCTCGATGAACATGCGGAGGATCTCTTTGTCCCGCGTGAAGTGGGGCAGGATCTTCTTCACCGCGTAGATTTGCTCGCCGCCGTCGTCGTGCTTGACGCGCGCGCGAAACACCTCGGCCATGCCGCCGGAGGCGTGGAGATTCAGGACCTCGAGCTCGGAGAGGTTCACCCCGATGACGCTACCAGCTTGCCGATGAAGTCTGGCGGGCAGCGGAGTTTGCGTGCCACGGTGCCTGAACGAGGTCCGACGATGCCTACGCTTTCCCAGCTTCTCTCGCTGTCTACCATCGCCGCCCTTGGCGCTTGCGCCGGCTCTTTGGCGATTTCGCCCGCCACGTTGCCGGATGCGACCGTTGGTGAGGCCTACGAAGAGCAGATCACGTTCACCGGGGCTCCCACCAGCATCACCGCGAGCTGCGAGGCACCAGGCATCGAGACCGCGGTCGACGATGCCCTGGATCTCATCGCCTTCACCGGCACGCCGACGGAGGCTGGCGAGTTCGACGTGCGGATCGACGCCGAATCGATTGGCTTCCTCAGCTCCTCGGGGTTCGGTCGGGGTTTTGCGCTCACGGTGGTCGAGCCTTGAGTTGACAGGGATAGTCCGGGGCTGTCGCACATTCGTCGTCGACGGCGGCGTCTGAGGCGGCTAGGAGGCCGCATGGCAGCCTCTCAGAACTACGACGTCATCGTTCTCGGCGGGGGCGTCAACGGCGCCGGCATTGCTCGGGACTGCGCGCGCCGCGGCATCCGGGTCTTGCTCGTCGAAAAGAACGACCTCGCCAAGGGCGCGTCGGGTGCGAACACCGGCATGATCCACGGGGGCATCCGCTACCTCCGCTACGACGTGCACACGACGAAGATGGCCTGCACCGACTCGGGCTACATCCAGCGCATCGCGCCCCACCTGCTCTTTCGCATTCCCTTCATCGTTCCGGTCATGAAGCCCAAAGACGCCCATTTTTCGGCGACCCTGGCCGACCACCTCTATCTCGAGGGCGCCGAGATCTTCTTCGAGGCCTACGACGAGTACCAGCCGCTCAAGCGCGGCAAGCCGCACACGCGTCTGAGCAAGGCCGAAGCCCTCGCGCTGGAGCCCGGGCTCACCGACGACATCCTGGGTGCGGTCACGATGGACGAGTGGGGCATCGATCCCTTCCGCCTGGTGGTCGAAAACGCCATCGACGCCGTCGAGCACGGGGCCACGGTGCTCACCTGGCACGACCTCGTCGGATTTCAAAAGGACAACAAAGGCGCCGTCGTCGGCGTCGACGTCGAAGATCGCGTGAGCGGTTCCAAGGCCACCTACACCGCTGGCGTCGTGGTCAATGCCACTGGAGCCTGGGGACCGCGCACCGCGGCCTTGGCCGGGGGCTGGTATCAATTACGGCCCGGCAAGGGCGTGCACATCGTTTATAGTCATCGCATCAGCAATTTCGGTCTCGTGATGACTGGAGTCGATGGTCGGCAGATGTTTTTGATGCCCCATGAAAACGGCAGCATCGTGGGCACCACCGACGACGACTACTACGGTGATTTGGACAATCCGCGCGCCACCGAAGATGAGGTGAAATACATCCTCCAAGCCGCGCGCGTCGTCTTCCCGGCCATCGACAAATATCGCATGAGCCGCACCTACGTCGGCATCCGACCCACCTTGTGGGCCTGGGCCAAGAACGAAGATCGCCTGAGCCGCGAGCACGAGTTCTACGACCACGCGCCCCAAGGGGTGCCCGGCCTCATCTCCGTCGCCGGCGGCAAGCTGGCCTCGTACCGACAGCTGGCCGAAGAGGTCACGGCCGAGATCGCACAGCGCTTGGGCAACCGCGTTGCCTGCACCACCCACAGCGCTCCCCTGCCCGGCGCCGAAGACGCCATCGACGTCGACGCCTGGACCAAGGACCTGCCCAAGCGCCACCGTCTGGCGGTCTCGCGCATGGCCTACCGCCACGGATCGCGCAGCAAGAAGATCCTCGCCGTCGTCGACGACGACCCGCGCCAGGTGGTGAGCACCTGCCTGTGTGAACCCGTGTGTGAGGCCGAGCTGCGCGCCTGCATCAAAGGAGAGCTGGTGCGTCGGCTCGTCGACGTGCGGCGCCGGACGCGTCAGTCCATGGGGGCCTGCGGCGGCACCCGCTGTCTGGCGCGCACCAGCCAGCTCCTGCTCGAAGAGGCCCAGCTCACGCCCGCCGAGCAGTTGGTCGAGCTGCAGGGCGCCATGACGGCGCGTTTCACCGGCAAGCGGCCCGTCTTTGAGGGGGCCAACCTCGCCACCGAAGAATTGAACCAGGCCATGCACTTTCTCGGCGCCAACCTGCAGCCCTTTTTTCAAGCGGCCCGCGTGGCCTGCGACGACGTCGCCCATCGGCGCGCCGAGGCTGCTCCGGCCGATGCACCTGTCACCCGGCTCTTGGCGCTGGTGGCCCCCAGCGTGATCATCCCAGCCCCTCTGCCTGAGGATCGCCGATGAGCGCAGCCACCGAGGTTGATGTCGTCGTCGTTGGCGCCGGCGTGGCCGGGTTGGTGGCGGCGTTGCGGGCGCGCGCCGCTGGCGCTTCGGTGCTGGTCTTGGGCAAGAGCAGCGGCGCGAGCTTTGCCTGGTCGGGGTCCGTCGACGTCGCCGACAGCTTGGTCGGGATGGTGCCGGGCTCGGCCGTCGCTGGGCTCGAGCGCGGTGACGCCGTCGAAGACGCCATCGTGCAGACCGCTGGGCGCTTGCCCCGCCACCCCTACGCGCGGCTGGGGGCCGCACGGGTCAACGTGCGCGATGCCTTGCGCTTCCTCGTCGACGCCGTCCCCAGCTTGGCCCTGTCGTTGCGGCCCGATGGGAAAAACCATGTGCTGGCGACGGCCTTGGGCACCGTGAAGCGCGGCGCCCTGGTCTCGCGCTCCCAGCTGCTCGACCTCGCCGAGCTCCCCAGCAGCGCCGTCGTCGGCGTCGTCGAGTGGCGCGATCTCGCGGGCTTCAACGCCCGTCCGGTGAGCGAGATGCTGCGCTTTTGCTGCGGCCTGGGAGCCGGGCACCGCGCCCCCCGCTTCGTCGACGTCGTCGTTCCTCGCGTCAACGGCGGTGAGGTGTTTCTCGACAACGCCATCTTCGCCGCTGCTCTCGATGACGACGCCGAACGCCTGCGCTTTCTGCAGGCCCTGCAGCTGCGCCTGGCGGCCATCGATCCCGCGCCGACCCATCTGCTGATGCCGGCCGCGCTGGGCACGCGGCCCCTCTCCAAGGAGGCCCTCGACGACGTCGACAAGAAGGTCGGTCGCCCCTTGCGCGAGCTCCTGGCGCTGCCGCCCTCGGTGCCCGGCCGCCGCTTGATCACCGCCCTGCGGGACGCAGCCACTGCCGCCGGCGTCGACGTCAGAGATGCCAGCGTCATGGCTCCTGTGATCGAGGCGGGCCGGGTGGTGTCCCTCGAGGTGCAGCGCGGTCCCGAGCGACAGCAGGTACGCCCGCGTGTCGTGGTGCTCGCCAGCGGACGCTTCTTCGGCGGTGGCCTGGTGCGCGATCACGAGGCCCGTGAATCTCTGTTCGGCCTGCCCGTCGTCGTCGACGGCCAACCCCTGGGCGATCGCTTCATCGGCTCCCTCACTGGCGACAGCGTCGATGGCGACCACGCCATTTTCCGCGCCGGCCTCGCTGTCGACGACGCTCTGGCCCCCCTCGATCACAGCCAGCGTCGGGTGCTCGACAATGTCGTTTGTGCGGGCTCGGTGATCGGCGGCTTCGATCCCAGCCGCGACGGCGCCGCCCTCGGGGTGCACGTGTGGACGTCCTGGCTCGCGGGCAGCCTCGCCGCCGACGCCGCAAAGTTCTCTGCCCTTGGGCCGGGCGGCCAAGCCCAGGACCTTGCTTGAGCCTCGCGCCCGGCTCCTGGACCGACGCCCCCGCGCGCGCGGCCCAAGCCCGTGTTGTCATCTTTGGCTGCGGCGGCATCGGCGGCTGCATCGCGGCCCGACTCGTGTGCTCGGCTCCCGAGGGGCGCAACGTCGTCGTCGTCACCCAAAACGTCGCCATCACGGCGGCGGTGGCCCGCGACGGCCTGCGCGCACGCTTTCCCGACAGCGACGCCCATGTGCGCGTCGACGTCGTCACCCACCCCCGCGGAGCCGCAGCGCGCGGGCTCTTCGACGTCGCCGTCCTCGCCGTCCCGCCCAACCGCATCGAGCAGGCAGCCGAGCAAGCCCGCGCCTTGCTCACGCCGACCGGCCTGTTGGTGCCGCTGGCCAACGGCCTCCCCGAGGAGCGCCTGGTGCAACGCTACGGCGACGCCGCCGTCGTCGGTGCCATCGTCGGCTTCGGCGCTGCAGTCTTGGCGCCAGGCATCGTGGAGCAGACCAGCGAAGGAGGGCTCACCATCGGACGCCTCGGCGGTGGCATCGACGACGGCCTGCTCTTCGTCTCTGCCCTGCTGCAGGCCGTCGACGCCCGCGGCATCGACATCGACGTCGAGAGCGCAGCGCCTGCGCCGGCGAACGTCACCACCAATTTGCGCGGAGCCCGCTTCGCCAAGCTCGCCATCAACTGCGCCATCTCGTCGCTGGGCACCATCGGCGGCGACACCTTGGGGTCTCTGATGCGCCATCGCTTTGGGCGTCGCCTCTGCCTCGAGGTGATGACCGAGGCCGTGCAGACAGCGACTCGTCTGGGGGTGAAGCTCGAAAAGCTCGCCAACACCATCGACCTGGAATGGTTGGCCCTCGACGACGACGAACGGCTGGTGTCTGGGTCTCCGAGCTTGCTCGCCAAGCACACGGTGTTGTTGGCGGTGGGAGCCAAATACCGCCGGCTGCGCAGCTCGATGCTGGCCGCCATCGAACGAGGACGAGAACCGCCGGTGGACTACCTGAACGGCGAAGTGGTCTCGCGGGCCACCGCTTTGGGCATCGCCACACCCGTCAACAGCGCCGTCGTCGACGCCGTCCACGCCATCGCCCGGGGAGAGCGCCGCCCCTCGGTGGCGAGCCTGCGGGAGCTCTTTGACTCCACGCGGGTGTCGTTGCGGGAGCTCCGGCTCTCGGCTTGAGCCCCGGCGTCAGTCAGCGATGGCGCGAAAGGCACGGGTCATCGCCTCTTCGAATTTCGCCACCTGGTCGCGAGGTCCACGCGCAATGACGTCGTAGTGGCGACCAAACAAGCCCCAGGCGCGATCGACCTGTACGTCGACGCCAGGGTAGTCGCGGGCCAGGCGCTTGAGCGGCTCGGTGACCCCGCCAATGATGGCGTAGCCAATAAACACCGGGCAACGTAGCGTGACGACGTCGACGGCAGGGGATGCCACGGGCCGTGACGCACCCGTCGCGGCGGCGGGTGTTGCGGCGGCGGGCGGTGCGCTTGGCAGCGGGCGGTGCAGTGCCTGGGCAGCGATGGCCGCGGCATTGCCGGCCATGGAATCGCGGTTCAACGTCGACAACGATGAAATGAGCTCCAAGGCTTTGTGCGCGGCGGGCGAACCAGAACGCTGGTCGATGGCGACCAGACCGCTCGTGGCAACCGCGCCGATTCGGTATTGCTTGTGCGTGGCAACTTGATCGACGGCCAAGCGCAGCAGCCCAGCAACCGCATGGTCATCGTCGAAGCGACTGAGGGTGTGGGCGCAGGACAGT
Organism: Myxococcales bacterium; assembly: GCA_023248635.1. Taxonomy (GTDB): domain Bacteria; phylum Myxococcota; class UBA727; order UBA727; family VGSZ01; genus VGSZ01. Next base: position 17,285 of record JAHFED010000077.1, on the reverse strand, counting down.
CGCACCTCACCATCGCGCTGGCAGCCAACGGCGGCGAGGGCGAGATCGCGCGCCCGCGGCACCGTCAGCACCGACAACGCGCGCCAGGCGGCTTCGGCGACGCGCTTGCTGGGGTCGGCGAGCAAGCGTTCCAGGGCGGGCAGCGCGGCCTCGAGAGGGGAGCGCAGCAGGAGCGAGGCGACCAGGTAGCGCGTGTCTTCGTCGGCGTTTCCGGCGGCGCGGAGCAGCAACCCAGCATGGGCCGGGACCAGGGCGAGTGGCTTCAACGCCAAGGCAAAGCGATCGTTGAAGGAGACCCGAGGATCGAGCATCGACCCCAGAGCGTGGGTGACGACGTCGGCGTTGGCGTTGGGATCCTTGGTCTGCGTGGCCCGCAAGTCATGCGCGCGGTGCGCGGGACCCGTCGGAGCTGCATTGGGGGAGGCGCGTTGCCCGCCCAGCACAACTTGGGTCCGGGCATCCGGCGGAACCGGGGCCGGCGGGGATGTCGCGGAGGTCTGCGTCGTGGGCGCGGGGTTTGGCGCGCCCCCAGTCGCCGTCGAGGCCGGCAACGCAGGAACCTGGGGCGGGAGACCGTTGATCGCCATGCTCGCTCCGTGCTGAACGCTCAGAGCTTCGATGGCGGCCAGGGACGCGTCAATCCGCCGACGCCCGCCGCACGGCTCGACGTCGATGCGACCCTTCGAATGGCAGCCGAGCAGAGCGGCGTGGGTTGCTGCTGTCGGCGCGGATGGCGGAGTCGGGCAATGCGGGCGACGTCGTGGATCAGAGCGCCGAGCTGCGACCGGCTTGCGCGGGGGCACGAGCATGGCCAAGACATGGCGAGGTCGGAGCGGCCACGATCGGCGCCGGAGGGGCGAGATGACGACGACGACGTACATCCCCACGACGAAGCCCCCACAGATTCGCGGTGAGAGACAGTTCCTCCGAGCCGCGTTGGCAATGCTCCTGCCCTGCGTCTCGCTGCTCGTGCAAATGCTCCTTTGGCGCTTTATCCACCCCTACGTCTGGTTCTTGTTCTACCCCGCCGTCTTCCTCAGCTCCTGGATCGGGGGATACCGCGCGGGCGTGCTGGCGACGGCGCTCTCCACGGTGCTCGTGCTTTGGTTTTTCGTTCCACCAGCGCACTCGCTGCTCAAGGAGAGCTTCCTCTGCGATGCCCTCGCCCCCAAGTACCGCGTCGTCGCCGCCTTCGACGGGAAGGCCGGGCTGCGCAAGGCGCTCGAGATCCGCCCACAGGGGCCGCATCTGGGTCGCGAGCGAGGTCGGCGTCGGCTCGACCTTTCACTTCACCATTCCCAGCGCCGGCGCGCGGCGGCTCAACGAAGCCCAAACAGCGGCGCATCCGACGTAGCCGTGGCTCACCTGAAGCTTGGGTGTTCAGGACGCCGGCGCGTCTTGAAGGTCTGACGGCTCAAGGTGCGGGCGTCGTGAAAAAGGGCGCCCGCGGGCGCCCTTCTCTGCAGCAGCCGCTTCAAGGACGCCAGCGTCCTTGAACATCCAAATCATGATCAGGTCTTGGTGACGACGACGCGGTCGGTTTCGAAGCGAACCTTGACGACGCCGCCCTTCTTCACGCCGATGGGGGTCAAGGGGAGGCGAAGGAAGGTGCCGCCGTCGCCGATCTGCTGGGCTTTGTATTTGCGCTCCTCACCGACGTTCGGCATCGCGCGGCCGCGGCCGGAGCTGCCGTAGCGCTCGTTGACGTAGGCATCGAGGGTCTCGACGTTGCGGCCCTGCCCCGTCATCTCTTTCAGAGCGCGCTTCAAGATGGAGCCGGCGTTCTTCTTGCCGGCGACCAACTTCTCGACACCAGAGATGCCATCGAGGAGGTAAGCAATCTGCAGATCCTTGAAGGAAACGATCGAACGCTTGGTGTCTTTCTTCTTGCTCGCCATTGCAAACCTCGTGTACGGGGATGACGTGAGTTGGTTGTACGGTGGTATACCGGCGGATTGCACAAAGTGCAAATGCCAACTGAGCGCATCCTCGGCCGACGATGCGGTTTTGAAGTTTGGATGTTCAAGATGCTGGCGCGTCTTGAAGTTCTGATGGTTCAAGACGCTGGCGCGTCTTGAAGTTTTGATGTTCAAACCGCTGGCGCGGTTTGAACACCCAAACTTCGAGACGCTGCAAGACATGCGGCGAAGTGCTCATTGCCTCGGGAGCTGATGAGGCTTCGGGAGCCGCGGCGCGCTCCCCGCCCGACAAGCTCAGCCCTGCGAGAGCGTGAGAGCGCGGTCGAGATCGGCCCGCAGGTCGCCGACGTCTTCGATGCCGACGGAGACGCGAATCAAGCCGTCGTCGATGCCAAGGGCGCGTCGGTTCTCGGCGGGCACCGAGGCGTGGGTCATGATCGCGGGGTGCTCGATGAGGCTCTCGACACCGCCCAGGCTCTCTGCGCAGGCGAAGATGCGCGTCGAGGTGAGCAGTTTTCTCGCCTTCTCGAGCCCTCCCTTCACCACGAACGAGATCATGGCGCCAGGGCCCTTCATCTGCCGCTTCATGAGCGCGTGTTGGGGGTGGCTCTTCAGACCTGGGTAGTAGACCTTCTCGACGCTTGGATGCTGGGCCAACATCTCGGCGATGACCACTGCATTCTCCACGTGCCGTTGCATGCGCACGTGCAAGGTCTTGGTGGAACGCAACACCAGAAAACAATCCTGCGGCCCCGGCACACCACCCGCAGAATTCTGCACGAAGGCCAAGCGCTGTCGCCACTCGTCATCGTCGAGCAGGATGGCGCCGCCGACGACGTCGGAGTGACCGCCGAGGTATTTGGTCGTCGAGTGCAC
>JAHFED010000077.1:0-14480 GCA_023248635.1 Myxococcales bacterium | reverse complement strand
GCTTGCGAGCGATCTCGGCAACGGCGGCGATGTCGACCAGCTTGAGCATGGGGTTGGTGGGGGTTTCGACCCACACCAGCTTTGTGTTCGCGGTCATGGCCGCTGCGACGTTTTCGCTCTTGCTCATGTCGACGAAGGTGAAGGTGACGCCGAAGCGTTTGAACACCTTGTCGAACAAGCGGAAGGTGCCGCCGTAGAGGTCGTCGGAGGAGACGACGTGGTCGCCGGCGTTGAGACAGAGAGCCAGCGCCGTCGTCGCCGCGCACCCCGAGGCGAAGCAGAGCCCGTGCTTGGCTCCCTCGAGGCTGGCCAGGTTGTCTTGCAAGGCAAAGCGCGTGGGGTTTTGGGTGCGCGAGTACTCGAAGCCTTTGTGCCCCCCCGGACCGTCCTGCACGTAGGTCGACGTTTGGTAGATGGGCGTCATGATGGCGCCCGTCGTCGGATCGGGCTGCTGCCCGGCGTGGATGGCGCGGGTGGCGAAGGCGGCGTCGGCGGGGATCTTCATGGGTCGGCGGATTGACACGTCGTCGTCGTCGACGGAAGCCCCGCCGGCGCCCCGAGTGCCGCTTGGCAGGGGGCCCGGAGATTTCGATGACCAAACAGCTCGCAGGCCGCACCGCTCTCATCACAGGCGCCTCCCGGGGCATCGGCCGCGCCATCGCCCTGCGCCTGGCCACAGAGGGGGCCAACGTCGTCCTCGCCGCCAAGACCTCCGATCCCCATCCCAAGCTCACGGGCACCATCCATTCCGTGGCCGACGAGGTGAAAGCGCTGGGGGCCAAGGCCCTCGCGGTGCAGTGCGATGTGCGCTTCGAAGAAAGCGTGCAGGGCGCCGTCGACGCCGCCGTCACAGAATTCGGCGGCATCGACATCCTGGTGAACAACGCCGGGGCCATTCATGTGGCGCCCATCGAATTCACGCCCGTGAAGAAGCTCGACCTGATGATCGGCGTCAACAACCGCGCCGTCTTCATCGTCACCCACCTCGCGCTTCCCCACCTGCAGGCCAGTGGCAAGCTGGGGCGGCACCCTCACGTGCTCAACCTCTCGCCACCCATTCGTCTCGAGCCCAAGTGGCTGAGCGGTGGATCGGCCTACACCATGACGAAGTTCGGCATGACCCTGCTGACCCTGGCCTTCGCCGAAGAGCTCCGCGACGCGAAGATCGCCGTCAACTCCTTGTGGCCGCGCAGCATGATCCAGACCGCCGCCGTCGACATGCTGGTGGGCAAAGAAGACAGCGAAGCCCACAGCCGCAAGCCCGAGATCATGGCCGACGCCGCCTGGGAGATCGTGTCGACAGCGGACCTCAAGCTCACCGGTCGCGCCGTGCTCGACGAGGAGATCCTGCGCGAGCGCGGGCGTGCCGACGCCGACTTCGACGCCTACGCCACCGTGGCGGGCAACCAGGACATCTGGGCGGACTTCTGGGTCGACGGCTACGGCGAAGGCTCCCTGCCCCCCTGGAAGCCCCTGGGCAAGTAACGACGTCGACGGCGTGGCTTCTCTATGACCGCCCGCTTCTGCGTCGGCGAGAAGCAGCCCGATTGCGGCTACTTGTTGTTGGCTTCGTCTTTGGCGCGGCGGCGCAACTCGCTCTTTTTGACGCCTGGGTTGGTGTGCTCGTCCTTCTCGGTCGAGGAGGGGACCTGGCTGTCGAGCAGCACCGAACGCGGCAGCGGACGCGACGAGGGAAGGGTCTGCTGCGTCAACAACGCCGCGGCATCGGGGATGGGGGCGACCGGCGCTCCAACGGGCACGACTTGGGCGGCCGGGGGTGTCTCGCCGCGCAGCCGGCGCGCGTAGCCCACGGGTTCGTCGTCGACGGTGTCGGGCCTCACGACGGCGGCGCGCTGCTCTTTGGAGGCGATGGCCAACTTCCGTCCGGCGAGGGCGGCGATCAAACCGGCCGGGCGCGGAGGCGCGGTGACGGCGTCTTCTTCGTAGCTCTCGGGGGGGAGGCTGGCGTTGGGCAGGGTCGGGGGGCGCGGGGGGCGCGGACGGCCCTCGGCGCTGAGGTCGGTGCCGGGAAAGCTCCCACGGGTTGGCGTCCGGGGCAGGTCGATGGGCATGGGCCGGTCGTCGTCGGCGGGGGGCTGGATGTTGGCGTCGGCGATGGCCCGGTTGAGATCGATCATGTCGGTGTTGCCGCCGTAGCGCTTGGTCTCGTACTTGGTGATGCGACCGATCTTGCGAACGATCTCTGCCATGCGCTCGGCTTGCTTGAAGATGGTTTCGATGGGCCGGCGCAGGCGCACGTCGCTCTCGGGAATGCGCGCGCGCAACATCTCGGCGTAGCCCAACACCGACGTCAGCGGCTGGTTGAGCTCGTGGGCGGCCATGCCGGCCAGCTCGGCGGCGACTCGTCCTTTCTCGGCTTTGGTCAGCTGCTCACGGGCCTCATTGAGCTGGCGCTCGATGTTCATGCGATCGCGGAGATCGGCGAAGACGCCGACGGTGGCGACCTCGGCGCCGTCTTCATAGATGATGCTCGCGCTCATGCTGACCGGCACGGCCACGCCTTCGGAGGTGAGGATCTCGCGCCGCTCCGGTGCCAGTCGCCCGCGCCCCCCCCAGCGCTCGTCGCGCAGGCGCTGCATCACTTCATTGGCGCCCACGCCCGGATAGAGCTGGCTCACGTGCATCACGCCGATGACGTCGTGGGCGGCCCAGCCGTAGACGAGCTCAGCGCCTTTGTTGAACAGCATGATGTTGCCATGCATGTCAGAGGCGACGATGGCGTCGACGGAATTGTCGATGAGGTTCTCGAGGAATTCCTTGGTGGTGCGAAGCTCGCCCTCCATCTCGCGCATCTCGGTGACATCGCGAAAGGAAAGGATCAGCAAGCCGGTGCCCTGCCCCACGCCGCCCGCCGACAACGAAAACACGCGTTCTTCGGCGGCGACAGCGACGTAGACGTCGAAGCTGCGCTTGAAACGTCCGTGGCGCACCTGAGCGACCACCTCGGGCCACAGGCGCGCGGTCTCGCCGACCAACATCTCTTGGAAGCGCAGATCTTTGAGCTCATCGCGGGTGCGGCCGATGAGACGCCGGCCCTCTTTGTTGGCGTAATGAATGCGCCCGTCGACGTCGATCACGGCGATGCCGTCGGCGGCGTACTCGAAGAAGTCCTGGTATTTGCGCAGGGCTTCGTTTTGGCGCTCGGCTTGGGCGCGCATCGACTCGATGTGCAGGTTTTGATCGCGAAAGGTGTCGAAGATGCGCGCGTTGCGGATGGCGACGGCGCAGGCGGCGGCCACCGTTTGACCGAATTGCACCTCGTGGTCGGTGAGCGCCCGCTTGAGCTTGCTGGAACGCAGGAAGAGCACCCCCGTGACGGCTTCTTCGTAGACGATGGGGAAGAGGGCCATGGTGCGCACCCCGCGGCCCACCAGGGACTCCGACACCTTGGCCAAGAGGGGGTCGTTGGTGACGTCTTCGATGAGCACCGGCGCAGCCGCCTCGACGCAGCGCTTGAGCTCTGGATAGTTCTGCAAGCGGATGTGCAGATCGCGCACCCCGCGATCCTCGGAGGCGGCAACCACAATGGCGTCGTCGTCGTTGGGATCCAGCAGCACGATGGAGCAGCGTTCGAGCGCAATGACTTCGGCGATGAGGCGGCTGACGGTGTGCAGGATCAGCTGCATGTCCAACGACGACGCCAGGGTCTGGGTGAGCTCGAGGAGCAGCGCGGCATCACGCCGCTGACGGTTGAGCTGGGCGAGCCCGCGGGCAGCCCTGAGGTTCGCGGTGGCCCGCGAGATGATCTCGAGCTCGTTGTCGGCGTCGGCGACGAAGTCGTCGTAGCTGTCGCTGAGCGCGCCGGCGATGCGCTCCGCCAGTCCAATGGATGACGACGTCGGGGACTGGCTGGTGGTCCCGAGCACCACTGGTCTTGGCGTCGTACCGGAGTCACGACCCGCGTCGAGCAAGGCGACCGTGCGCAAGGCCGCGTCGGGGCGGTGGTGGCGGATGACCTCGGGGAGCGGAATGTCGTTGGCACCGCGAAACTCGCCGTCGATCATGACGACCTGGGGCGCCAAGGTCAGCACCATCTCGACCAGCTCTTCGGGATCGTGGGCTTCGACAGCGTTCCAGCCGTCCTTCCACAAGAGCTCCACGATGCGGCGTCGACGTCGACCGTTGACCGATCCGACGATGATGATGGGCTTGCCGTCGTCGCGCACAGGGCGGGCGCGCACCTCGGGGGAGGTCTTCTCCTCTTCGAAGCCCGTGGCATCGTCGGCGCCCAAAACGCCTGCTTCGTCGTCGGGAGCGGTCACAACTTTCATGTAGCAGTTTTTTCGCGCGGGCCCGCGGGGCGCCCCCCCGCCGGTTCGCTCCGGATCGGTTGACGCTTCGGCGTCACCAACAAGAGCAGTGGATCGGCCACGGTCAGAGGGCGATGATCTTGCGTGGTCGACGGCGACGCAGGCACGATGCAGCCGACGAGCGCGGCTCGCGCTGCCTCAAGCCGGGCAGTGACCGTCAGACCTTGCCAGCGACTTCAGAAGTGATCGAAGCCCTCCGCGTGAACGAACCCCTCGTCTTGCTGGCCGTCGACGCCGCCCTGGCGGCTCCACTGCGGAGCGCGCTCCTGGCACGGGCGCCCCCCCTGCAGGTCGAGAGCTGCAGCGCCGTCGACGTCGTCGAACGCTGTTCCACGGGTCGCATCGACTTGCTCGTGCTCTCGGCCGACACCGAGGAAGGCGGCGCAGCGGCCTTGCTCTTGGCGTTGAGGGCTTTGCCCCCAGCGGCCTCGGCGCCCCAGGCCATCGTGATCTTTGACGACGTCGATGACCCCCGCCGAGGCCTGTTGTCTGGGCCCGCGGTTTGGGAGCACGTCATGCCCCGGCCCCGCGCCAGCGTCGTCGTCGTCGATGCGCTCTTGGCGCTCATCGATCGGCTGCTGCAGAGCGATGCCCGCGATGCGCGCCTCGATGCCCAGGCCCGGCAATTTCGGGCCCTCGTCGAGGTCAGCTCCGACGGCGTCTACATCCTGCAGGACGGCCATTTCAGCTGGGTGAACCGGCGTTTCCAAGAGATGGTCGGTTTCTCGGCCGACGAGCTCCTCGACCGCAGCTTCTCGATGTCAGAGAGCATCACCGCGCCAGAGTCGCGCGAGGCCCTCACCGAACGCGCCCGCCGTGTCGACGCCGACCTGCCCGTGGAGCCGCGCTACGAGTTCGTCGCGCTGCGCAAAGACGGATCTCGCTTCGATGCCCAGGTGTCGATCGCCTATCTCGACCTCGAGGACGGCCGCGCCGGCGCCCTCGGCATCATGCAGGACATCACCGAGCGCAAGCGCGTCGAGCTCCAGCTGCTGCAGCGAAACCGCGAGCTCCAGCTCCTGAATGGGCTGTCGGCGTCGGTGAGCCAGGCCGTCGGTCTCGACGAGATCCTGCGTCTCGGCAGCCGCCACATCTTGTCGATCCCTGGAGCCGAGGCGGCCGGCATCAGCTTGCTGGCCACCGACCGCCGCACCTTGACCTTGAGAGTGAGCGAAGGTCTGCCCGACGAGCTGACGCGCACCCTCGATGTACCCGTCGATGCCGCCAGCTTGCTGGGCCGGGCCGTGCGATCGGGCGAGGTGCAGGTCGTCGACGATGTCACCGCCGAGCCCCGCGTTGCTTTGGGAGTGCCCACGCTCTCGTCGGTGGGCCCGCGCAGCTCGGCATTTGGGGCGGCCATCGTGGTTCCGCTCAAGGCCCGTCGCTCCCCTGGGGGACGAAGCAACGACGTCGTCGGCGTCGCGTTCTTGCTCTTGGCGCGCGGCCGCGCTCCCACCGAGGGGGATCGCGACGTCCTCATCGCCATTGGCAACGTCCTCGGCAACGCCGTCGAAAAGGCGTCTTTGCTCGAGGCCAAACAAAACGCCCTCCGCAAGTTGGTGGCGCTCGACGAAATCGCTCTGGCCCTGGCCTCCACCCTCAACGCTGACGAGGTGGCGCTGACGGTGGCGCGTTCGACCCACCGCCTCTTTGGGGCCATGCGGGTGCTCATCGCCCGGCTCGACGATGGCCAGTTCTTCGTACCCATGCACGTGCTCGACGACGGCGAACCCCAACCCGCCCTGCTCCCCGTCCCCGTCGAAGACACCATCATGGGTCTGTGTGTCGCCGAGCGCAGACCGGTGCAGCGCATTCGCCCCAAGGACAGCAACGCCATGTCCGCCGATCCCCTCGACGGCGGACTGGTGCGCGTGCTGCCCTACGAGCGGGAGCTCTTTCGACAGGGCGTCGGCACCGCGGTCGCGGTTCCCGTGCTGCTCGACGGCGAGCCCTTGGCTGCCATCTGGCTCGGCTACACGTCCACAGCACCTCTCCTCGACGGCGATCTTCAGGTGCTCTCGGCCATCGGCACGCACGTCGCCATCGCCACCAAGAACGCCACGCTCTTTCAGGGGCGCGAACGGGCCCTCGAGGAGCTGCGCGCTGCGCAGCAGAAGCTCGTCGACAGCGAGAAGGTCAACGCCATCGGCCTCATCGCCCACGGCGTCGCCCACGACTTCAACAACGTGCTGGGCTCGATCTTGGGCCGGGCCCAACTGCTCAAAGGCCAGCTGCGCGATCCCCCGCTGCTCAAGCACGTCGACATCATCGAAAAGGCCGCCCAAGACGGAGCAGAAACCGTCCGACGCATCCAGGAGATCGGCCGACTGAACCGGGTCGATGACTTCGTCGCCGTCGACGCCGCCGACATCCTCTCGGACGTGCTCGAGCTGACCCGGCCGCGGTGGCTCGGTCACGACGTCGACGTCAGCGTCGTCTGCGCGCCCGCCGTCGAAGGCGCCCCCTTGCTCTTGGTCGCCGGCAACCCCTCTGAGCTGCGCGAGGTGCTGGTCAACCTGGTGCACAACGCCATCGATGCCATGCCCGAGATCGCAGGGCTCGGTGCCTATGACCCCAGCGAGCGCGCCATCAGGATGCACGTCGGTCGCGAGGGCGATCGGGTGCTCATTCGCGTCACCGACACGGGGTCCGGCATCCCCGCCGACGTCGTGAACCGGATCTTCGACCCCTACTTCACCACCAAGGGCAAGCGGGGCACCGGCCTTGGACTCTCGGTCAGCCAGAGCATCGTGCGGCGGCACGGCGGTGAGTTGAAGGTGGCGTCGTCGACGTCGGCGACGCCGGTGCGTGGCACTACTTTCACGCTCGAGCTGCCGGTGTTCGTAGCGCCCGAGGCCCCAAGCGAGGCTACCGCCGCTGCCCCCGCGAGTGCGGATGGGTTGAAGGCCAAAGTGTTGGTCGTCGACGACGAAGAGAACATCAGAGAGATTCTCGCCGAGATGCTGATGACCGCTGAGCACGAGGTCATCACGGCCCAAGACGGCGCCGAAGCGCTGCACAAATTGGTCGAGAACGACGACATCGACGTCGTCTTCACCGATCTCGGATTGCCCGGCATGTCAGGCTACGAGGTCGCCCAAGAGATGAAGCGGCTGCGCCCCGACCTCCTCGTGGGACTCGTGACGGGCTGGGGTGCCACTCTCGACCCCGAGAAGGCCCGCGCCCACGGCGTCGACAGGGTCATCTCCAAGCCCTTTCGCTTCGAAGAAGTGCTCGGATTCGTGCAAGACGCGCTGTTGCTTAAACGCTCGACAGAAAGCAAATGATGAAAGACCTGCACTTGGGACACACGCAGAAATTGCTATCACGCATCATGGAGTTTGAGCTCGCCGGCGTTGTGCGATACACTCACTACTCTTTGATGGTGACGGGTCCCAATCGAATTCCGATCGTGCAATTCATGCAAGCCCAGGCGTCGGAGTCGCTGCTGCACGCCCAACAGGCCGGCGAGCTGCTGACCGGTCTCGGCGGTCACCCCACGCTGCAGATCGCCGAGATCGACGAGACCTATCGGCATGCGATGAAGGACATCCTCGAGGAGTCCGTCGCCCATGAAGCCCGCGCGCTCAACCTCTACAAGGAGCTGCTCGAGGAAGTCGAAGACCGCTCCATCTACCTGGAGGAGTTCGCGCGCACCCAGATCGCTGCCGAAGAAATGCACAGCCTCGAGCTGCGCAAGATGCTGCGCGACATCGGTGTCACCATCAAAATGAATCATCACCACGGCGACGATCACACTCACGTGAATCAGCCGAAGAGCCCGAAAACAGCCGACACCAAGAAAGCCAAGAAGAAGGCGAAGAAGTAGTCGGCGGCTTCAGCTTCAACGGCGCCACCGCAGCAGCTCGTCGAGGTGCGCGTCGATCCAGGCATCGGCCTCACGGGCGCCTTCGTAGGTCGCCTCTTCGACGCGGAATTGCCGCGAATGCACCTCCCGTCGTCCGCTGGCGGTGCGTCCTTCGCCGAGCTTCGCGTGCAGCATCTCGTGGTGGACGATGCGGCCGACGACGACGACGGGCACGTGCAGGGCGTCCAGCACCGGATGGATGGTGATGCGCCGCGCCCGGTGATCGTAGGAGCCAAAGGTGATGCTGCGTCGGCTGCGCGCTTTGCCGCTGGGCACCCCGGCCTGACCCCAACCAATCTCGGCACGGATGACGTCGTCGAAATAGGCCCCATTGATGGTCGCAAACACCGGCCCGAGATCGTGCACCCGACCGCGGTGGGCGTCGTGCTTGAGCGGCCGGGCGCTGAAAGCCAGCAGATGGGATCGCCGACGGACGAAGTCGTCGACGACGGCGCCGGCCTTCTTGCTCCCGCTGGCCAGATAGACAGCGACCGCGCGGCGCGTGTCGACGTCGGCGTCGAGGAACATCTGGTGGGCGCGCACCACGCGCGTGCCGTCGCGGTCGGATTGGGAGAGCAGCACTGAGCGGTTGTCGACGATGAGCACGCGGCATCCGGGCATGAAGCTCTGGATGGCGTCGACCAACAGCCGGGTCTTCGACACCGGGGGAGCGGCCGGCGCGCTCCCCTGCTCCGGCGCCGGTACGGGTGCAAAGGGCAAACTCAGCTGAAGGCGGGAGCGCACACGCCGATGGTGATCCGCCTGATCGACGGTACGCAAGGGCCGCGACAGCAGGGCTGGCCTTCTGCGGCGCAGCGACCTCGTCGTGCTCGGCCCCCTGCCCCAAACAGCATTGGGAGTCGAGGCGCCGAGCCGAGGGGCGGACTGCGCTCCTGAGGCCCAGAGAGGTTGACAGGTGATCGCACGGTGTCGAGATCCAGCGGATGCTCGCGTCCCTCCTCGACCTCGTCGCTGCCGACGCCCCCGACGGCGGCTCGATCCTCACCTTGCTGGGGATCGTGCTCTTCTTCGTCGTCTTCGGCGTCTTCGGCTTTCTCTATCTGAAAAAGATGCGGGCCCAGCGCATCGACGCGCTGACCACCGAGCTCGACCGTCCGACCACCTCCGATGGCCAAGCGCTGCCCGCCCAGACCTCCCTCGAGCCGGCGCCGAGGGCCCAGGACCTCGTCGATGCCGAGAAAAAAGCCCTGCTCGCCCGCGCCGTCGCCGACGCCGCGCGCCGAGATGCCGATCGCGCCGCTGCTGCCGCCGCAGCCAGCGACGACGCTGCCGCGCAGCAGCGCGCCGCCGACGCCCGCGCCAAAGAAGCAGCGGCCCAACAGGAGCTCCTTGCCGCCGGCGAGCTGGCCAAGAGCCTGAGGCTCGCGCTGGGCAAGACCCGCGACGGCATCATGGGACGGCTGACCACAGCCATCGGCAAGAAAACCATCGACGACGCCGTCCTCGACGACGTCGAAAACGTGCTCTTCACCGCCGACATCGGTGCCCGCACCGCCGAGCGCTTGCTGCTCGCCGTGAAAAAGAAGCTGTCGAACAAAGAACTGACCTCCATCGATCGCATCGAAGAGACCTTGCGCGCCGAAGCCAGTGCCATCCTCGGCGCCGTCGATGTCAAGGCCCTCGATGTCAGCGGCGCCAAGCCTCGAGTCGTGCTGGTCTTGGGCGTCAACGGCGCGGGCAAGACGACCACCATCGGCAAGCTCGCCTCGCAGCTGAGCGCGCAGGGTCTCAAGGTCTTGCTCGGCGCCGGCGACACCTTTCGCGCTGCCGCCGCCGACCAGCTCGAGGTGTGGGCCACACGCGCCGGTGTTGCCATCGTCAGCGGCGCCGACGGCTCTGATCCATCCAGCGTGCTCTTCGAGGCGGTGAAGAAAGCCAAGGCCGAGGGCTTCGACGTCGTCTTGTGCGACACCGCCGGGCGTCTGCACACAAAGACCAACCTCATGGAGGAGCTCAAGAAGGTCGTGCGCTCGATGCAAAAGGCCGCCGACGGCGCCCCTCACGAGGTCTTGCTCGTCCTCGATGCCACGGTGGGCCAAAACGCCATCGCCCAGGCCAAACAATTCGGCGAGGCGGCACCTCTGACCGGCATCGTGCTCACCAAGCTCGATGGCACGGCCAAAGGCGGCGTCGTCTTGGGCATCGTCGACGAGCTCAAGGTGCCGGTGCGCTACATCGGCGTCGGCGAGAAGATCGGCGATCTGCGGGCTTTTTCGCCGGCGGAGTTCACCGCCGCCCTTTTCTCCCGCGGCTGAGCGCTGCCCCGGAACTTGAGCCGCCGGTGCCAGCGTGGGATGCCGGGGCATGCGTCTTTGGTTCGCCGTCGTCTGTTGCACTGCCACCCTTGCGGGGTGCGCGACGACGTCAAACGTGGCCAAGGACGACGACGCCACCGCCTTCTTTCCCCTCGCTGTCGGCAACCGCTGGACCTACCACCTCTCCCCTGGACCCGCACAGCCCCAACAGGTGCAGATCCTCAAGAGAGACGAGCGCGGCTTCTACGTCGACGACCACGGCGGCCTGCTCTCGGCGCGCAGCGACGGAGTTTTCGACGGCCGGCGCTTCTTGCTGCAGGAGCCCCTCGTCGTCGATCACAGCTGGAGCGCCCAGCAGCTGAACCAACCCCTCGAGCACTTTCGCATCGCCGCCACCGACGCGGTCGTCACTGTCCCCGCGGGGACCTTCTCCTCGTGCATCGAAGTGCGCGGCGAGCAATCGACGCCGGCAGGGGCGCCCGAAGGAAAGCTGCTGATGACCTGGACCTACGCGCGCGGGGTGGGCCTCGTCCGCTTCGAGCAGCAGGTGCAGCTGGGATCGGAAGAGTCGCAGTTGGTGAGCACGCGCTATCGTGCTCCAAAGACGACGGCGACGATGGAGCTCGTCTCCTTTGCGGTCCAACCCGATCCGGCACCGACGCCGTGAGCCTCGAAGAAATCCGGGCGTTCTCGTCCGAGCTCTTGGCCGCCTACGCTCGCAACGGGGCCCCTCGTTCCCTCGTCATCGATCTCCAACAGCGGCGGCTGGCCCGCCTGCTCGAGGTCGCCCGCGGCACGCGAGCCTACCGCGACCTGCACCGCCTGCGGGACGCTCCCATCGTCGACAAAGCCCGGCTGATGGCCCGCTTCGACGACCACGTCGTCGACGGCAGGCCCTCGCGGGTGCACGCCTTTGCCTTCTTGGGTCAGGCCCGGCCCGGCGCGCTGCTCGACCAGCGCCACATCGTCACGACCACCTCGGGCACCACCGGAGAAGTCGGCGTCTTTGTCGTCGACGCTCCCGGCTTTGCGCGGCTGCGGGCCACGGTCTTCGCTCGCATTTTTCGCGGGCAGCTGCGACCCGAGGGCTTCGCCCTGTTGCTGCGTCGTCGTTACCGCATGAGCTTCGTCGTCGCCCTTGGTGGCCACACCATGACGGCGGTGCTCGCGCTGCGCATGCCCCGCATCGGTGGCATCGTCGCCGACGTTCGCGCCCTGTCCATCGACGACCCGCTGCCGCTCTTGGTGGCGAGTCTCAACGCCGCACCGCCGCTCTTGCTGCACAGCTACGCCACGGTGTTGGAGGTGCTGGCCCACGAGGCCCTGCGCGGACGCCTGCGCATCCAGCCCGAGATCGTCACCGCCGGCAGCGAGCCTCTCACCCAGCAGGCCAGAGCGGTCGTCGGGGCCGCTTTTCCGGGTGCCGCCCTGGTCGAGACCTGGGGCGCCACCGAGCACGTTGGCTTGGCCACCGCTTGTCCCCTCGGGCACCTGCACCTCAACGAAGACGCCGCCCTCGTCGAGGCCGTCGACGCCGACGATCGACCGGTTGCTGACGGCTCATGGTCCGAGCGGGTGTTGGTGACCAACCTCTTGAACCATGCCCAGCCGCTGCTGCGCTACCGCCTCGACGATCGCGTGCGCATCGAGGGCACGCCCTGTCCCTGCGGCTCGCCTTTGAGGCGCGTCGAGATCGTGGGTCGCACCGACGACGTCGTCTACCTCGACGACGGCCGGGGCTTTCAGGTTCACGCTCCCATCCCCTTTGAGATCGCGCTCTTGGGTGTGCCCGGGCTCTTGCAGTTCGCGCTGGTGCACGAAGAGCAAAACCGCTTGCGCGTGAGCATCGTCATCGAAGAGGGGGCCGACGGCGTCGTCGTCGCCGACCTCGTGTGCGAGCGCCTCGAGCGCTACTTCGCCGACCACGGACTCACGCCTTTTGTGTCCTTCGTCATCGAGGAGACCGCGACCCTGAGCCGTCACGCGCGCTCGAAGAAGCTCCGCCAGATCACCAGCCGCGTGCCCAGACCCACGGGAAACACCTTGGTGCCCGCGGCCCAGCGACGTCGACACAGCCCCGAACAGAGCTCGTGAACCTCGACGACATTCCGCCGCGCTTCGAGCACAAGTACGTGGTGCCGACCGCCCTCGCAGCTGCGTTCCGGGAGCGTCTGGGCGATCATGCCGAGCTCGACAGCAATTCGGCGACGTCGCCCGACCATCGCTACCTGGTCACGAGCCTCTACTACGACACCGCGGGGCTCGATCTCTTCGAAGACGCGCAGCAAGGCGTGCGCACGCGCTTCAAGCTGCGGGTGCGACGCTATGGAGAAAAGCTCGGCGACAGCCCCGTGTTTTTCGAGGTCAAGCACCGGGTCGGCGACGTCGTGCGCAAGTCCCGGGCTTTCGTGCCGCCGCTGCGTTGGTACCGACGTCTCGTCGACGATCACCCCGACGCCAAAGAAGCCGAGATCGACTTTCGCGCCCGCGTGCTCGCCCGCCGCTGCCAGCCCACCTTGTTGGTGCGCTACGCCCGCGAGGCCTGGAAGGGTCACATCGACAACTACGTGCGCATCACCTTCGACACGCGGCTGGAGTTCGCCGACGTCGACGGCCTGTCCGCTGGCGTTCGCGATGGCGAGCTCGAGAGCTGGGCGCAGTGGCGGCCCGCCGACGACGCCGTCGCTTTCGACGACACCGAATCGCTGGTGCTGATCGAGCTGAAATTCGAGCACGCCGTGCCGCGCTGGCTGACGGCCATCGTTCGCGATCTCGGTCTGCGACGGCAGGGCTTCTCCAAATACGGCGTCGGCATCGCCCGCACCTTCGGACGCAGCGGCGGCCTCGACGTCGCGCGCCGCATTGCCCGCTACTGAGCTACGTCGTGCCGCTTTGTGGCAGTGCCCCGTTGGACATGCTTTGGTCAGAGCGTGGACATCCTCGGTTCCGCCCTCGGCGACACCAGCGCGCTGACCTTCGGCCAGGCTCTGGTCACCCTGTTGGCGGCCTATGTGCTCAGCCAATCCATCGGCGCCGTCTATGCCTGGACCTTCCGCGGGCTGTCCTACTCGCGCACCTTCGCCCAGGCCCTCGTCGTCGGCGGCATCGTCGCGGCGATGTTGATGCTGGCCATCGGCGACAGCTTGGCCCGCGGCATCGGCATCGTCGGCACCCTCGCGTTGATTCGCTTTCGCACCAACCTGCGCGATCCCCTCGACATGTTGTTCATCTTCGCCAGCTTCGGCGCCGGCATCGCCACCGGCACCGGCAACTTCGCCGTCGGCGCCGTGGGGACGGCCCTCTTTCTCGTCGTCGTTGCCGGCTTGCGCTTTACCGGCTTCGGCGCCCACCGCCAGCACGATGGCGTCGTCCGCTTGCGCATGCCCCGCGGGTCCGAAGCGACGACGAAGCTGCAAGAGGCTCTGCGCCAAGAATGCGAACGCTTCTCGCTGGTGACCCTGCGCGAGCTGCAGCAAGGGGAGCAGGTCGAGGTCGTCTACCAAGTGACCCTGAGGCGAAAGGACAACGAGAGCGGCCTGGTGCACGCGCTCAGCGCTCTGCCTGGGGCCAGCGGCGTGAGCCTCTCCATGCAAGAGGCCACCGTTGAGCTTTGACCCCTTCCAGGGCCGACCTCGCTTGAGGCGCACCTTGCCCTGGCTCGCCTGGGGCGCCGCCGTCGTCTTCATCGCCTTCAACCGCGATTCCCTCTCGCTGGGCACAGTGTCGCCGGCGGTCGCTGAAGCCCAGATCGCCACCCTCGCTGCCCCCCGCAACGCCAAAGTCCTGAGCGTGTTGAAACACCCAGGTGACGCTGTCGTCGGCGGCGACGTCGTCGTCGTGCTCGAAGCGGCCGATCTGTTGGCCGAGCTCGCCATCGCCCGCGCCGATCTCGCCGCCCTCGAAAGCGGCGTGCTGGCCAAGTCGGTCGATGTGCGGGAGGCCGATCGCGAGGCCGTGGCCCGGCTGGGACAAGACCTCGAGCGCGCCGCCGTCGACGCCGCTCGC
>JAHFED010000076.1 GCA_023248635.1 Myxococcales bacterium | reverse complement strand
GCAGACGCGTCCTTGGGAGGGAGGCTCGTCGAGGCTTCGCCTCGACGAGGGAGGGTCTGGGACAGACCCTCCGGAAGTACAGCAGGGTGCGAAAAACGGAGTTTTTCCGCACCCTGCTAGTGCCCTGGAACCGAGGTTTCCATGCGAACTCGCTTTGGTTTTTCGCCGATGGCCTCGTTGCGTCAGCCCTCGACCAGCGGCGAGCCGGTTCCAGGGGCTCGGTCGTAGGGCGCGCGTCACAGGCTGCTGACTTTCCTTTTCTGGCCCAGCGCGGTGAGATGTCGCCGTGACCACCCAGACCCTGTCGAAAGGGGCCGTCGTCGCCGGCCGCTACCGCATCGTCGCCCAGCTCGGCGAGGGGGGCATGGGTGCCGTGTATCGGGCGACGCAAGAGCCCCTGGGCCGCGAGGTCGCCCTGAAAGTGATGTCGGCGGCGTTGTCTCAAGACGCCGGCGCCATCGAACGCTTCCAGCGGGAGGCGAAGGCGTCGTCGTCGCTGGCGCATCCCAACATCGTCACCGTCTTCGACTTCGGCGACGACCAGGGCTCGCTCTTCATCGCCATGGAGCTCATTCCGGGTCGCGGTCTCGATGGCCTGCTCGAGCAGGGACCCATGCCCTGGCGCCGCGCGGCCTCGATCCTGCGGGGGATTTGTGCCGCACTCTATGAGGCCCACGAGAAGGGAATTGTTCACCGGGATCTCAAGCCCGCCAACGTCATCATTACGTCGACGGCAACCCAGTCCGATGTTCCAAAGGTGGTCGACTTCGGGATTGCAAAGCTCCGCGACTCTGGCCCCAAAAACCTGACCATGACCGGCGCAGTGGTGGGGACGCCGGGCTACGTCGCGCCCGAGCTCTTCCATGGCATCGAACCGTCGCCCGCCGCCGACCTCTACGCCCTCGGCGTGTTGGCCTTCGACCTGTTGTGTGGCGGGCCGCCCTTCAAGGGCAACACAGCCGCTGAGCTCTTGAAGCAGCACCTCTTCGATCCTCCGCCTGCTCCCTCGTCGGTGATGGCCGGGTTGCCACTGGCGTTCGATGCCTTGGTGCTCTCCCTGCTCGAGAAAGATCCCGCCCGCCGTCCAGCCTCCGCCCTCGAGGTGGACCGCACCCTGGCCAGCATCCTCGACGGCAACGCTGCCTCGGTCGTCGCGGTCACCCCCCTGCTGCCGACCCAGCCCACCGAGCTCGGAACGCTGACGCCGACGCCGCCCACCCGAAACAACCTCGTCATCGCGGCGGCGACCCCGGCGCCCCTGCCGCCGCCTCGTCCGTCCCTGGTGCTCCCCCTCGCCCTGATCGCGGGCGGAGTGGCCATCGCCCTCATCGTCGGCGTCGTCGTCCTCGGGGTCTTCACCATGCGCGAGCGCCGCGAGGACAAGCGCCTGGCCAATCGTGAAGCGTCGTCGTCTGCACCAGCGGCAGCATCGTCAGCAGCGCCGCCTGCACCCGTTCCCCCTCTGGTGCCTGCGCCGGTGGTTCCACCGCCTGCGCCTGCGGTGGTTGCCGCCCCGCCCCCGCCCCCGGAGATCGAGGTCGCCGTCGACGAGCCGAGCGAGAAGATCGGCCGGCGCAAGCTCCGCAAGATTGCAGCAGCAGCAGCAGCAGCAGCTCCGCCCGTCGCCCCGGTGGTGCCGGCGCCACCGGCTGCGGCGTCGACGTCGACGATGCGGGCCTACCTCGGCACCGTCCCCGACCCCCGCTACGAAGGTCATGGTGTGCGCATCAGCACCGTGACCCCTGGTTCGCCAGCGGCGCGCGCCGCGCTGGCACCTATGGATGTGCTGCTGCGCATCGACAGCGACATCGTCGACAGCGTTCCCGGTCTGGCGATCGCCATGGCGAGGCACCACCCGGGCGACCGCGTGCGGGTCACCTTCACCCGCGCTGGCGTCGAGCACGCCGTCGACCTGACCCTGAGCGAGCCGCCCGGCCTGCGCCGCGATCGCTAGAGCGCAGGCGGCGACGACGTCTCGCCGACCTTGGGGCGTCTTTTTCCGCGCGGGTCAGCCTCAAACCTCGGCCCGTTGCCCCGGGGCCGCGGGATCGGGCTAGAACGTCGGCGGAGGTGTTTCATGGCGACGAAAAAGGCTTCGAAAGCGAAGGCAGCGGCGGCCCAGGCATCAGGCAAGAAGGCCGCACCCGCAGCCCCCGACGGCATCTGGACCCGTGCGATGGTGACGAAGGCCATCGAGGCCTTCAACGATCTGGATGCGACGCCGTCGTACGACGACGACGCCGTGGCACGCCTCGTCGACGACTACTACCGCTTCGTTGACATCGTCGCTCGCGGCGAGGTCGAGATCGATGCCTTGGCCCTCGCTGCCGAGATGATTCGCCTGGGCCACGCCTGGCTCGAAAAAAACCCCCGCCACATCCGGATCAACTCCGAGGTCTGGAGCAGGGACCTCGTCGAAAGCACCGTTCGCTGGTTCGGCGCCGCCTCGCAGGACAGCAAGAAGGTCAAGGACACCGCGACCCGTTTCGCCGCCTTCGAGCGGGTGTGGCGCTCGGGCTGGGTCGAGGCCGGCGAAGCCCGCGCCACCGCCCAGGCCTTCGTCGAGCATGGCAAGAGCTGGCTCGAAAAAACGCCGGAAGCGAAAAAGGCCTACGAGGCCCTCTGATTCCGGGTCCGGATGATGCAGTCGGCTGCGCCGACTGCATCATCCGCCTCCGGAATATTCTGTGCCCTCGCGGGCACTTCGTCCGCTGCGCTTCGCTCGCGATGAAGCCATGAAGGATCGTCGGAGGCGGGGGCTGTTGCGAGGCGCCGGTGTGTCGACGTCAGCGGGCTTCGCGCGCGATCTCACGCATCAACGCCAACATCGACAGGGCAAGGACCAGACGGGTGTCGACCCGGCCCGCTGCCATCGACAGGTCCAGCGTGAACTCTTTGGTGAAGAGCTTGAAGTTCTGATCGAGCTTCGCGACGACGACGCCGCCGACTTCGAGCTTCCAGTGCCCCAAGAGGAAGGGGAGGAAGCGCCGCAAGAGCGCATTGGAGTCTTCGGAGAATTTGCCCTTGGGTTGATCGGCGTCGTCGAGGATCTCCCATGTGTCTTTGAACAGCGACTTCAGACCCTGATTTCGCACCGCCCCCACCTTCTCATCAGTGGCAGCGTCGACGACGTCGGTGACGATGTTCATGCCCATGAGAGTGCGCGCCTTGACCCGCAACAGCGCAGTCTTCTCGCTGTCGTCGGAGAACATGCTCCATTCGTCCTTCAGCGAGAAGATCTTGTGCTTGACGAACAAGACCTGCTGGCCGTCGGCGCCGTAGACGTGAAACTTGCGCCCGAACAGGGTGAGGAAGGGGCGGCGGATCGTGTACCGCTGCTGCGCGAATCGAGACGTCATCAGGTTGGCCATGAAGCGTTCATTAGCCCAGCTGCTCGAGTGCCTGAAGGGTTCATTGCTGCACCCCCAAGGGCTCAGGATCATTGCCCCAGGTTGGCGAGCACCTCACGGTTCCATGCGCTGCCGCGGCTGAACGGTCCAGGCGAGCCTGATGGTTCAAAACGCTGCCGCGTCTTGGAGTTTGGATGTTCAAGACGCTGGCGCGTCTTGAAGTTTTGGATGTTCAAGACGCTGGCGCGTCTTGAAGTTTGGAGGTTCAAGACGCTGGCGCGTCTTGAAGTTTGGAGGTTCAAGACGCTGGCGCGTCTTGAAGTTTGGAGGTTCAAGACGCTGGCGCGTCTTGAAAGACCAAAGGAGTGCGTCGGTTGACGTGGTGCGTCGCCGTCGACGACGATGCTGGCGTGCCGCCGCCCCCCAAAACAACCGGCGCGTCCGGGAGCCCCGCCGAGGAGGCCGAACGCCTGGGTCGCGAACACAGCAACAAGCGCGAGCTGAAGATGCGCCAGGAACGCGTCCGAGCGCTCGCCGACGACAAAGAACCGCCGCCGCGCCCCCGATCCGCGGCGGGGGCCACTGGGGTGCCTGGCGTCGTCGGCGCCCCGGTGGTCCAACCGCGCAAATCCAACGCACCAGCCGAGAACCGCGCCGACGACGAACGCCCGCCCGTCCCCGCTCGAGCCCAAGAACGCCGCCCCCGCGACGTCGACGATCGCACTCGTGACGCCGTCGACAACGCCAAGCGCGCCGAGCGGGTCCCCACCAAAACCCCAGCCGAGCCCGCCCCCGGCGTCATCGACGCCGTCGCCGTCGAAGCCGAAGACCTCATGCGGGAGGGCGGCGCCGTCTGGGCCCGCTTCAGCGTCGCTGACAGAATCACTTTCGTGTGCGCGATTCTGACCGGGCTCGGCACCCTGCTGCCCTGGCTCTACCGCAAAAACGAAGAGCTGGTGCTCGGCCTGGGCTGTGGCGGCATCGTTCACGCGGCCATCGCCGTCGCCGCCCTTGCCCTGCTGATTCGACGTGAGCTGCCCATCGTAGACGAGCGTGGCCTGCGCCCCAACGCCCAAGGACAACGACGACGCGCCCGCCGGACCGCGCTGCTGCTGCTGCTGCTGGCCCTGGTGTCGACCTTGGCCGGCACCTGGTTCCTCCTCGTGTACGCCGCTGTGCACCGCTTCGCAGTCTCCGGGCTCGAGGTGCGCTTCGGCCTCTACGTCACGTTGGCGGCGGGGTTGGGGCTGTCCTACAGTGGCTTCGCCTTCTTCTGGCGCGGCGGCGACCGAAGCGACTGAGAGACTTCAGACGCGCCAGCGCCTGAAGCAATGAACACATTGCACCGAGGATCACGGATGACCAAGGAAGACCTGAAGAGCTTCAAGATTTCGGACCAGGCCAAAGCCCCGGTCGAGCGCGCCAAAGGCAAGACGGAGGAGCCGGCGCCGTCGTCGGTGGGCTTCCCCCACATCGAGGCCCTGGTGGAGTCCGCCGCACCGGACCTGGGCGGACTCGAGTCCCGGCTGGCGCAGCTGAACGAGATGGCCAAGAGCGGCTCGAACAAAGACAAGCTCGCGGCCAAGAAGGCGGCGGCGGCCTACGAAAAAGCCAAAGCGCTGGTGCTCTACCTGCTGGAAACCAAGGCCCGTCTCTCCGGCCAGTCGACGTCGTCACCCGGTCCTGGGTGAGCTCCGACTCCGACATCGCCGACGGCGCGCTTTCCGATGCGATCCAGCGATTTCGGACAGGCTCGCAACGCCGGCTGGCCCTGGGCGATAATCATCCTTGAAAAGAGGGTTCGGCGGCGGCGGCGCAGACGAGACCTCGAAAGATTTCAGCAAGTGCCGATGGTTTGCGCCGTTGGCACGGCGCAAACTTGGGCTCCTACCGGCGCCCGCACCACGGAGAAGCACATGAGCAACATCAACGTCACGGGTCCTGGTCAGCGCGGCAACATCCAGCTCGACAACTCGAGCACCACCGTTCGCCAATCTCCACGCACCGATTTCGGCACCCAAGTGCGCAACGGCGTCGCGGCCGGCGGCGGCGCGGCTGGAGCGGCCATTGGTGTGGCGGCCCCCTTTGTTCCAGGTGCTGCGGTCGTTTCAGCAGCGGTCAGCGGAGCTGCAGGCGGCGTCGGCGGGGGCGGCGGCTTCGGCGGGCAGGGCGCAGGCACGGCGGGGGCTCCGGCGGGAACCCAGTTTGGCCCCGAAGGCATCCCGGTCGGCGGCTCCTTCTTGAACTCGCCCCAGGGTGGCGCCCAAGGCGGCGGCGGCGCGGCCACCGGTGGGTCGCAGCAGGACCTGTTGAACCAGACCAAGGGCATGCAGGAGATGGCGCAGAGCTTCAACCTCCAGTACCTGCAGCTGCAGGAGAAGATGCAGTCCGAAAACCGCTCGTTCTCGACGGTGTCGAACGTGATGAAGACCAAGCACGACACCGCCAAGAGCTCGATCTCCAACGTCCGCTGAGCCAAGCGACGGCGAACCAAACGAGGCGCCTTTTTCGGGCGCCTCGTTTCTTTTGGGCTTCGAGTTCAACAGCGTCTCGAAGGCACGATCAGTCCAGCGACATGCAAATCACGAAGAGAGCTGTGCTACGGTGCCCCGTCGGTTCGAGGAGCCAAGAACATGTCTGACGTCGAGATCTTGCACGGATTGGTCGACTTGCCCCAGCCGGAGGCAGCGCTCCTGCTCGAGTCTGGCTACCTCTACATGGAGATGGGCAAGGCGTCCGAGGCAGCTGAGGTCTTCGGCGGCGTCGCTGCTTTGCTTCCCCACTCCGATGTACCGCTGGTGGCCCTGGGCAATCTCGAGTTCTCCCAGGGCCGCTTCCAGCGCGCTCTCAAGCACCACCAAGATGCTCTCAAGCTGAAGCCCGCCAGCGCCTTGGCCCAGGCCCACGTCGGCGAAGCCCTGCTCTGGCTCAAGAAAACCGAAGAAGGCAAAGCTGCCCTCGGCAAAGCCATCGCTATGGATCCCGCGGGGGCGTCGGCGCAGTTTGCGCAGGCCTTGCTCGATGCCCACCAACAAGGGGCGTTGGCTCGTTGAGCTGGTGCTCTGGGGGCAGGTGAACGATGCGCATCAAGCCGGGTGGTCCGACGCAAACGCAGCAGGCGCAGAAGGCGACGTCGACGTCGAAGGCTGGAGCTGCGCGCTTTGCTGGCATGGTCGACAAGGCGGGGTCGAGCACCGATCAGCAGAGCCGCGGGAAGTCCGCGATGATGGAGGCCCTGGCGACGCTGGCTGCGGATCTCGAGGCGGGAAAGGCGACCAAAGAGGAAGCATCGCGCCGCTTCGTCGGCCTGGTGATCGAGGAGCGCTTTGGGGAGCAAAAAGGCAAGGGCGCAAAGACGATGGAGGACGTCGTCGGCGAAATGGTCGAGAACGATCCCCAGTTCGTCGCCCGGCTGCAGAGCCAGCTGAAGCGGCTGAGCAAGAGCTGATCAGCGCATCACAAAGCCCCGGAACGGCGATCAGGTTGTTTGTGCGCCAAAGGGCTTCGATGTTCCAGACGCTGGCGCGTCTTGAAGTTTGGATGTTCAAGACGCTGGGTCTTGAAGTTTGGATGTTCAAGACGCTGGCGCGTCTTGAAGTTTGGATGTTCAAGACGCTGGCGCGTCTTGAAGCTGTGATGTTTCAGGACGCTGGCGCGCCTTGACGTTCTAGACGCTGGCGCGTCTTGACGTTTTGATGTTCCAGACGCTGGCGCGCCGCGGCGATGACGATGACGACGACGTCGTCCTTGCTGAGCCACTTCTGCTCTGTTATTCCGACAAGGCATTCAAGAGGATCTCCAACGCGCCAGGCTGCTGGCCCCGTCGGGGATCTCAACGCACACGCTGCTCCCGGCTGACCCTCTGGTCTGGTTGGGGCGTCGCGGGGTGCCGGTCGACGGATTCTCGTCGCCCGGTCATCGCGAACTCGTCTCGTTCTTCGCCGAGCAGTCGGCGGCTGAACCAGATGGTGCGGCGTGGAGGAACAACCCTGTATGCCGTCCTTCTTGGCGGTTGAAAGTCGAGTCGAGAGCCATGGCCACGATTGCAATGAGAGAGATGTTGGAGTGCGGCGCACACTTTGGACACCAGACCAGGCGCTGGAATCCCAAGATGAAACCGTACATTTTCGGTGCCCGAAATGGCATTTATATTATCGACTTGCAGCAGACCGTCGGACTCTTCGACAAGGCCTACGAGCGGGTCGCCAACCTCGTTGCCCGCGGCGAGAAGGTGCTCTTCATCGGCACCAAGAAGCAGGCCGCCGACATCGTCGCCGAAGAAGCGAAGCGCTCTTCCCAGTTCTTTGTGAACAACCGCTGGCTCGGCGGAATGCTCACCAACTTCAAGACCATCAAGCAGGGTATCGATCGTCTGCGCGCCATCGAAAAGATGCAGCAAGACGGTACCTTTGATCGCCTCCCCAAGAAAGAGACCATCAAGCTCACGCGCGAGCTGCAGAAGCTCGAGAAGAACCTCGACGGCATCCGCGACATGAACAAGCTCCCCGGCGCCGTCTTCGTCGTCGACCCGAACCGCGAGCACATCGCTCTCGAAGAGGCCAAGCGCCTGGGCATCCCGATCATCGCCCTCATCGACACCAACTGCGATCCCTCGGGCATCGACCACGTCATCCCCGCCAACGACGACGCCATCCGCAGCATCAAGCTCTTCGTCAGCAAGATCGCCGACGCCTGCGTCGAAGGCAACGCGCGCCACCAGGAATATCTGCGCTCCAAGGGCCACTCCGACGAGGACAAGGTCGAGAAGGGCGACGATCGTGGTGATCGCTCAGATCGACGTCCCGGCCAGCGCCCCATGAAGAAGGGTCCCAAGGTCGACATCGTGCGCGCGCGCCGTCCCTCGGGCCAGCTCGCCAACACCGAAGACACCGATGATGGCCTCGACGAGGACACGAGCGCAACGCCGCCGGCCGCTGCCGAGGCCGCTGCCGAGACGGCTCCCAGCGAGACCCCGCCCGCCGCTTCGGTCTGAGCGACGCGCGATGGGGCAACGAAACAGCCGCCCTCAGGGCGGCTTTTTCGTCGCGTGCCCGACGTCGACGCCAACAGTGAGTGCGCGGCCGCTGTCATCTCCCACATCCCGTTGATGCCCGACGGCGGCTGCGGCGTTGTCGCCGCCTGCGCGGGATCAGTCTGTCAGCAGTGCCAGCGCTCCGGCGATATCGGACTGCTCAAGCAGCTGATGGGCCAGGCGCATGCGCCTGCGCAGCGAGGTCATCGTGGCGTAGACCCGAGCTCTCGACAGCAGCTCGTCGGCCCGAAAGGGTTTGGTCACGTAGTCGACGCCGCCGGCGGCGAAAGCGCGCAGGCGATCGGCCGTCTGATCATGGGCGGTTACGAACAGCACCGGGACGTCTTTGACCCGGGGGTTGGCCAACAAGCGCCGACAGGTTTCGAAGCCGTCAATGCCGGGCAGAGAGACGTCGAGGAAGATCACATCGAGGCGCACGCACTCGCAGGTCTCGAGCGCGGCTTCGCCATCTTCAGCAACCAAGACGCGAAATCCAGCCCGTGACAAAACGTCGAGCAGCACACCCAGGTTCTCGGGGTGATCGTCGACGACGAGTGCCGTGAGCGGGGTGGATGAAGCCATCACGGGTGACCGCTCTCTTCGCCGAGGAAGCGGCGAATGGCCCGCAGCTGAAAGCGCGAGGCCAGCTCGGCAACCGCAGCTGCAGCGGCACGGGCGTCTTCGTCAGCGGCGAGCTCTTGGGCCCGTTTGCGCAGGGCCACGACGTCGCCCACCCGCGCGAGGGCCAGCAGCTCCAGGCGCAGCGCCGAGGGAAGTGCGGCGGCGACCGGCAGGCTCTGTCCGGGCGCTCGGATCGGAATCTCGGGTGCAAGAGGGGCGTCGACCTCGACGACGAAACGGGCGCCGGACACACCCTGATCATCGGCGAGTCCCACCGTGCCTCCCATGGCCTCGGTGAGCTGACGCGCAATCGCCAGGCCCAGTCCCGCGCCATCGGTGGGGGACAATTGAAAAAAGGGCTGGAACACCTGCGCCCGCACATGGGAGGGAATGCCGGGACCGGTGTCCTCGACGACGAATCGCAGCCTTGGTCCGTTTTGGAACGCACGCACCGACACGCGACCAGAGGGCGTGTACTTCACGGCGTTGCCCAACAGGTTCGACAAGACCTGGCGCAGCATTCGCCGGTCCAAGAGCGCGGCATGGGGTGCGCTGACGACGACGTCGACGGCCAGGCCTTGGCGCTCAATCGCGGGGCGGTGCATCGCGACCACGTCGGCGACGAGGTCGGAGACGTCGGTGGCCTCCAGCGACAGCGGCGTCGCCATGGTCTTCACCGCTTCGTTTCGGGCGGCGCCCAGCAGGGCCTCGATCAGCGCCAGCAGGTGCTCGGCCGATGTGGCCACGACCTGCGCGCGCTGCGCGACATCGACGTCGACGTCGACGGGCTGAGGCCGGAACTCTGCGAGCACGCGCGCGTGGTGGAGGATCGCGTTCAGCGGCGTCTTCAGCTCGTGGCTCATGGCCGCCAAGAACACGCTCTTGGCGCGGCTGTCGGCGTCGGCGCGCTCCAAGCGGAGCAGCGGCCTCAGGACGGTGAGCTCGGCCAAGGGCGGCACCACGATCATCACCACGATGGCGGCCAGCACCATGGCAAGAGCGGCCGGAAACGCGATCGCGTCGACGGCGCGGCGGGAATGGAGCTGCGAAAATGCGACGGTGATGGCGGGCGGGCCGGGAACGACCTCCAAGATGACGGCATCCGCTGGCGACGTGCCGACGATGTCTTCTGAGCTCTCTCCCGGCACAGCGAGCCTGGACCACGACACCGAGGCCGGGTGTTCTCCGGGGACGACGACGGCCAGGGCTTGCTGCCGCCGTTGCTGGGCATTGGCGGCCTCGACGGCGGCGACGCTGCGTTGGGCGATGACGGCGGTGGCGGCCAACACCATGACCAGCACCAAGGCCGTAATGCGATCGTGAAAGCGGGTGATCTCATCGCTGTGGAGCGCGAAGAGCATCAACGCCGACAACGTGCTCCAAAGCATCACTGTGGAATAGGTGCCCACGGGCAAAGCTCGAGGACCAGACTCGAAGCGGTTCACGATCATCGCGACCATGCCCAGCACGATGACCAGGGCAAAGGACACAGTAATATGGCGACGTCGGCCCCGGAGACGCCACCATTTCCGCACCAGAACTAGCAATGATAGTGAGTACATACAAAACAGCAAGGGAGCCACGTCTCCGAGCGGGACGAAGAACGTCACCGCGCTGTTCCGAGCTTGGCTGCTGTGAAAATCAAACACGACGCTTGCGGGCGTGGCATAGGCACTTTCGAGGACGAACACGACGATGGCCGAGAGGGTCACCCCCAGCACGACGGCGCCCACGATCCTCCCTTCGCGCGCGAATGGTCGCTCGATAAAGCTGTAAGCGAAGTAGACAATCGGAGGACCACTCAGCAGCGCTGATGCGGATTGAGCAACACAATTAAAGTAGAAAGATGTCATCAGGCTTGTCGACGACTTCATCAGCATCTGACTCAGCGCGAGCATCGACAACGCCGAGAAGAAAAGGGCGAGCGGCAGTGCTGCAAAGGAGTTTTCGTCGGCTGCTCGTCGCGAGAGCCACCACACCTTGAACAGATAGAGTGCGGCGGCAAAATCAATGAGAGCGACGGCCAGAGCCCCCAGAGCCCCTGAACCCATCAGCCAGGGCGCAGCGTCAGACACGGCTCAGCTCCCCGTGCGCAAGCGTTCGCGGTGAAGGGAGTGCACCACGGCCCGCGCCATCAGCGCGCCACGGCTCTGCACTCCCCACTTTCGGTAAAGCGCCTTCACGTAGCCGTGGACGGTGTGGGCGCTCAAACCCAACTTGGCGGCGATCTCTTTTTCGGCCAGTCCATCGCACAACCCGTCCAAGGTCTGGCGCAGGCGGGGGGGCAGATTGTCGAGCTGCAGGCTCTCGTCGTCGGTGCCGGGGCGCAGCACGAGCAAGGTGACGACACCATTTGGCCGCCCGGCCTTCCCGATGGCGATGGCTTCGGTGGTGACGCTGACGACGCCGCCGTCTTTGGTGCGCACGAGCCGCCGGGGGGCATCGCCATCCCCGATGAGGTCGCGCAGGGGCATGCCGTAGGCCTCCTCTTCGCCGTAGCCGAAGGCCGTGCTGGCAAGGGCGTTCCAGGCGCGAATGCGGCCGTCGGCGTCGACGCCAACGACGGGGTCGGGCAGGGCGGAAACGAGGGCGAAGAGGTAGGCGTCTTCGAGGAGCACTGCGTCGCAGCCTAGTGCCCTGGAACCGAGGTTTCTATGCGAACTCGCTTGGTCTTTTCGCCGATGGCATCGTTGCGTCCTCGGTCTGGCCACGAGGGCCAGCCCTCCGCCGCGCCTTGCCCTCGACGAAAATCCGCGGCGCGATTTCATCAAAGCACCTCGGTTCCAGGGCACGAACAGGCACCGCCTCCCGATCGGCGGCGCCCCTTCCGCCAGCTTGCGCACCCAAGGCGTGCGGGTGCTCACGCGCTCCACAGACAAGAGCGTTTCGCCGCTCTGCAGAGTGACTCCCCTGATCAGGGGTGCCTGGTTTAGGGGGAGGGTCGGGCCTAGGGGCACGGCGATATTTGGACATCAACTCGCGCAGCAGTAACGGCGCGCCGGAGGTGTCACTTGAAGCGACTCCACGAGATCATCGGTGGGACCTTGATTGCATTCTTGGCTGGCAGCTGCGCCAACCGTGCGGACCCGACGCGCGAGTGGCAGGCCCTCGATCGCGATCTGGACGGCGTGGCCGACGTCGTCGATGCCTGCTTCGACACGCCCGAGGGGGCCCGGCCCCTGCATCGCGGCTGCGCCGCCGTCGACTATGTGCGCGACGCGCCCCTGTTGCTCCAGGACGCCGAGCGTGGGGAAGGGCCGGACTTCGACCCCACCTTCGCCGCCGCCCTTGCCGCCCTGGCCCAAGGGGACCCCTGCACAGCCGCCACGCTCTTGGGGCCGGGACATGCGCAGGCAGGTGAGCTCGCCGACGTCTGTGCCCAGGTCGCCAGCTCCTTCGACCTGGTTGCCCACGTCGTCGACGTCGACGATGCCACGGGCTTGCTGCAGCTCTCTCCGGCTGTCGATGGTGCGGTGGTGATGACCCGTGGCCTTGATGGCGCCTTCGATGGGGCAGAGGCGGCCCTGAGCGGGCTGCGGTTCGCCGACGGATCGACGCTGGTCACCGCTGCGGTGTCTTTGCCCGGCGACCCCGCCACGGCGTCGACCTTCGGGCTGAACCTGTCGTTCCCCTGCATTCAGCCCCGCGTCGCTCCCGCGCAGCCGTTCTGGGCGGGCGCCCCTTATGTCCTGCACAACGTGAGCGCCTACCAGGCCTCGGGCACCCTGCAGCTCGAAGAAGGCATGGCCATCGCCGCCGTCAGCGCTGCTTGCCTCGACGTCTCGGGGCGCACGTTCAATCGCCACACCCTGAAGGTCATCTACCAGCCGCGCGGTGCCGCCTCGACCAGCCCGCTGACGCTCGCCGCCGATCTCGCCGCCGGCGACGCGCCGGTGATGCTGCCGGATCCCGACGTGCTGCCGCAGTCACCCAACGCCAACGAGGCTCTGGTCGTTCAGCACAATGTGCAGAGCTGCTCCGTCCTTGGGTGTGGCGCGAAGGTGCTGGTCTCGACGGACACCTTTCTGACGAAGATCGACGAACGGGGCAGTTTCTGCGCTGCCGGCTACGGCGATGTCGTGTTCTCGGAGAGCGATCTGGCGCCCTTTTCAGACACCTTTGTGACGAGTGTGAGCCTGGGGACCAAGGCCGGCATCTTTCCGGCCGGTTTTTCCAAGCTCAGCGCCTTTCACGCGGAGGGTCGCAAGATCGTCAATGGTGTGCCGACGCAGCAGACGCTTGCGGCCTTTCAGGACTTTGCCGTCGACGACGGCCCGGAACTCGCAAGCCCCAGCTTGCTGCTCAGCCTCACCGGCGTCGATCACGAGGCCTTCCTCGACTGGCCTCGGCTCGACGGCACCCGCGGCGGCAACGCGTTTCGCTACACGTGTACGGTTCCGCGCCTGATCCGCGATCGGCTCACGCAGTGCGGCAGCGGCGTCGACAGCTTTTACCGCCTGCCCTTCGACCAAGCCGTCGGCCGCGCGGAAGGTGTGTTCGGCGGCGCGCCCCACGGCGGCGGCACCTCGCCGGTCGGCCTTGCTGGTTCCGTTCCCTCGCAGCACTTCGCCATCGACTTCGTGGCGCCCGAAGGAACCCACATCCACGCCGCCCGCGGCGGCGTCGTCGTCGAAGTTCGGGAGGACCAAAGCCAGACCTCGAACCCCG
Organism: Myxococcales bacterium; assembly: GCA_023248635.1. Classification (GTDB taxonomy): domain Bacteria; phylum Myxococcota; class UBA727; order UBA727; family VGSZ01; genus VGSZ01. The sequence continues at coordinate 10,294 of JAHFED010000076.1, read as the reverse complement.
GCAGCGTGACCCCCGGATACACCTGCCCAGCAGCACCAGGCGTCGTCGTCGCCGAGCCGGGCAACTATGTAACGATTCAATCCGCCGGCGTCGTCGACCCGGCCACTGGTATCGTGATTCCCACTTTTGAGACTTACTATCACTCGCCCATGAATGGAGTTCATGTGACGGTCGGACAGCAGGTTGAACGCGGCCATTATATCGCCGACGTCGGCCACGTCGGCAATGCCTCCGCTCCCCATGTGCACTTCGAGGTTGGCGTCACCCGACCCTCGTTTCGCAACGTCGACTGCGACGGCATCAGCGATGGGGGAAACACCGTCAACACGATCCTGGCGCGCTTTGAAGGCGTTCATGCCTCGACCTTGAAGGGTCTGGCGACGGCCGTGACTGCATGGCTGAATGGCGCGCCGCCCGATGAATGCTACGAGCCGTTGGGCTCTGACAACTGGGCATCGACCAACGGCGGCTGAACGCACAGAGAACTTTCGCTGGGCCAAGCCGCCGCTCGTGAAGTTCTGTTCCCAGACGCTGGCGCGTCTTGAAGTCATCGGGTCAGAGCGAAAAGATAAGATATTGCAGCACGTCGTCTTCGGGGCCGTTGAGGACGTCGACGAAGTCTTCGTTGCCCGGGTCGTTTTCTTGGTGGAACGACGTGAAGATCACTTTGCCCAGGCCGACGGCGAAGCTCACCGTCACCGGGGTGTTCTCGAGGGTGTCGACGACGCCGTCGTGGCTGTAGTTCATGTCGGCCTCGAGGAAAGTGGTCACGCCCGGGCCCACCTGCGAGATGATGCTGCCCGCCTGAAAAGAGAAGCTGATGTCGAAGTTGCTCAGCTCGAGAAAGTCCTCGAGGTCGGCGTCGAGCACGCGCGTGTCGTAGGTGCCCCCGACGGCCTGTTGGGCGGCGTCGAAGACGGTGTCGCTGCCGAAGAAGTCGATTTTCTCGGGAAAAACCTGTTCGACCAGCTCGTAGGACCAGTCGGAGACGTAGAGGGATCCGCCCTGCTCGATGTAGCGGCGCAGCCCGTTTTTGGCTGCCGCTGAGAGGCCTCCCGGGGTCGCGAACTCGCTGTCTTCGGCGCCGCAATTCACGAAGATGACGTCGTAGGTTGAGAGGCGCTCCGTGTTGGCGAAGAGGTCGTTGGCCCAGCCGAGGCCGGTGGGGAAGGGCTCGATCTCGGGCTGGATGCCATTTCTGACCAGGGCGTCTTCGATGCGGTCGTAGATGCCTTCGACGACGAGGTAGCGGCGTCCATCGTCGGGGAGCAGGGGCTGGCAGCCTACGCCTGTGGTGAGGTTGATGCCGTCGGGCATGATGGTGCGATCGCGCAGGGGGCCGCCGTTTTCGCCGGCGCGCACGTTCCAGCTGAAGGCGAAGCCGTCTTTGGTGGCCCGCACCGTGATGTTGTCGTCGGGGTCGAGGCTCAGCAGCTCGAAATGGCCGTCGACGTCGGTGGCGGTCTCCACGCTCTCGATGGAGTCGGTGTCGCCGTCTTGCCAGGATGCGACGACGGCGGCGCCCACCAGGGGTCCCGGAACGCCGACGCCGTCGGGCGCGCAGATGTCGCCGGTGATGAAGCCCGTGGTGAGCAAGGGACCGCCGGTGCAGTCGGCGGACTGTTCGACGACGACGGTCTCACCTTCGAGCACCTCGACGACGTAGGTCTTTCTGAAGCTGACGCCGATGACCGAGACCACGATGGTGCCGGTGACGGTCTCGATCTCGAAGTTGCCCGTGGCGGGATCGGTGAAGTGGGTGTCGTCGACGGTGCCGTCGGGGAGGGTGAGCAGGATCTGGGCTTCCTTGAGCAGCTCGCCGGTGTGGCGGTTGCAAATCTGGCCCACGATGAGGCCGAGGCCGGGCGGGGGCGCGAGATCGCGGCAGGCTGGATCGATGAGCTGGAAGGTGGCGCGGGATTCGATGGGGACGTCGAAGTCGGTGTCGAATTCCTCGGTTTTGACCTCGAGCAACTGGGTGCCAACACCGATGCCGACCAGGTCGAAGAAGCCGTTGTCGTCGGCGGTGGCCTCGCGGGTTTTATCGCCGGCGGCCTCGGTGCTGAACGTGACGGAGACGTCGGCGCCGCCTGCTGGGCGTCCGGTGATGGGGTTGCAAACCTGACCGGCGACGCCGCCGGGGTCGACGACGAGCTGCTCGTCTTGGCAGCCCACGTTGGCGAGCAGTCCAAGGGCGGTGACGACAGGGCCGGCACGAAGGGAAAAGTAGGACATGTGACCTGGTACCCGACGTGGGGGCAGGCGCATGTGATCTGGGTCCTTGCTCGGTCGGCTGACGGAGAGCCCGTGGTCGCGATCCGGACCAGCGGGGTTCACCGTCAACGAAGAATGAGAATCATTCTCAATATTGGGCCCACCACCCGCCCCCCGCCCTTTAGGGAGGGGCCCAGCTAACTCCGGTGGAAAAACATGTCAATGATTTTCTTTCGCGGGAGATGTTTTTGAGTGTGGAGAGATTGTTTCTGCGGCGGAAATGATCTCTCCGCGCCGGCGTCAGGGGCGCAGTGCGTCGACGAAGAAGTGGGTCAGTGTCTTGTGCAGGTGCAGCTGGGCTTTCTTGCCGGCGATGCCATGCGCCTTGCCGGGGTAGAGAGAGGTCTGAAAGAGCGCGCCTTCGTCTTCGAGGGCTTGCACGAGCCGCAGCGTGTGCTCGAAGAGAACGTTGTCGTCGGCGGTGCCGTGGGCGATGAGCAGGGGTTTTTTCAAGAGCTTGGCGCGGGTCACCAACGACGACGACGCGTAGGTCGGGGCCTCTTTGCCGTCGATGGTGGGCAGGCCCAGGTACCGCTCTGTGTAGGCGGTGTCGTAGAGGGTCCAGTCGGTCACCGGGGCCACGGCAGCGCCGGCGGCGAAGGGCGTGTTGTCGTCGAGCATCGCCCGCGCCGCCAAGGTGCCGCCGTAAGACCAGCCAAAGATGCCGATGCGCGCGGGATCGACGTCTTTGATGAGTGTGGGCAGCTGACGGGCGGCGGCGAAGACGTCGTCGACCTCGACCTTGCCGAAGGCGTTCTTGTGGGCGCGGGTGAAGGCGCGGTCGCGGCTGGCCATGCCGCGGGTGTCGATGAGAAAGACGCCGAAACCCTGCTGTTGCCAGTGCAGCAGGAGGGGGAACAGGCGCGCCCAGCGGTAGGCGACGACCTGTCCGGTGGGCCCGCCATAGGCAAAGGTGATGGCGGCGTGCGGCCAGGGCTTGGCGACGGGAACGGCGAAGTCCCGGGGCGACGACGGCGGCAGGTAGAGGCCGTTCAAGATCGTGGTGCCGTCGGCGGCTTTGACGTCGAGGAAACGGGGAGGATCGCGGCTCGCCTTGCTCAAAAGCGGAGCGGGTGGGTCGCCGTCGATGTTGCCGATGCTCTCGCCCGTCGCCAGATCGAGGATGGAGATCGAGGGGGGCGTGCCCCACGACGACGTCGTCACCAGCAGGAGGGTGCAGGCCTGGTTGGCGGTGGCGTCGTTCCAGGAGTCGCCGCTGGTGAGGGCTTTGCTTCCTTGCTCGGGGTGCGCCGGGTCGATGACGAAGAGGTGTTGGGCGCGTCCCCGCGCCGAGGCCCCGGCAAAGACCACGCGGGTGTCAGAGGCGCACACCAAGCTGGTCACCGGCTCGGGCTGCGTCGTCAGCGGCGCGCGCTGGCCCGTCTTGCGATCGAGGCGCTCGAGCTGCTTGCGGCCCGAAGCCTCGCTCGACCACAGCAGGCCGGCCTTGCCTTCGTCGAAGTCGTCGTGCAGCTCCACCCAGGCTGCATCCTTGTCTTCGACGATGTTGCGCGCCTTGCCGGTCTTTGGGTCGATCTCGAGCAGCGTGAGCTTGGTCTGATCGCGGGTCAGCACCTGCAAGAAGGGAGAGCCGTCGGCGAAGAAGCCTCCCCGGGCAATGTACTCCGCGTCTTTGGGCAGGGGCACGGGCGTGGACTTTCCCGAGGCGGCGTCGACGACGAAGGCGCTGACCACCGCGTTTCTTTCGCCGGCGGCGGGATAGCGCTGGCTCACCATCTCCGTCTTGTCGGCGAAAATCTGGGCGCGCACCTTGACGCCCACCGGGCCCTCGTCGACCTTGAGAACGAGCAGCCGCTTGCCGTCGTTGGACCACCAGAAGCCCTCGTGGCGATCGAGCTCCTCTTCGGCGATAAACTCCGGGAGACCGAAGCTCACGGTATCTGATGAACCTTTGGTGATGAGTTTGGTTTTATTGGACCTTAAGTCATGGGTAATCACTGCGCCTTTTTTAACGTAGGCGACGAAGGACCCGTCTTTGGTGCAGGCCGGATTCTGCTCGGGAAGGTCATCGTCGGTCGTGAGCCGCTGGGTCTTTGGACCCTGGTCGGACAGCTTCGCGGTATAGAGGTCACCAGAGAGCGGGAACAACAAGGTGGTGTCGTCGTCGCCGCACCATTGGTAGCTGGTGATGCCGCGCTTGCTGATGCGCTTGCGCTCCAAGGCCATTCGCTCTTGCTCGCTCAGTTTTTGATCCTTGCCGCCCAGCAGGGCCTGGGTCGACACCAGCAGGCGCGCTTCGCCCGCGGGCAGGGGGCGCGCCCACAAGTCGAGCACCTCGCTGTCGCTGGACGACGGCTTGAGGAAGGTGACCCACTTGCCGCCGGGGGAGATGGCAGCCTGGGTGGGCCGCCGTCCTTCGAGCGGTGGTTCTTGCTGCAGGCGCTCGAGCGAGAGGGGCTCGTAGTGCGAGGATACAGCGGCGACGACGAGGGCGAGCGAGATCATGAGCCGGTCTCTTTCGCGCGTCGGAAAAAATCAACGGCGCGGCGTCGTGGTCTCAGGTCTTGCGCGCGAAGAGCTGGGTGCCGAGCTGGGCTTGGGCCAAAATGAGCATGCGATCGAGGCTGACGTGGCGCGGACGGCTCAAGGCGAAGGCGGCGCAGTCGGCGACGTCGTCGGCCGTGAGAGGGGTCAGACCTTCATAGGGTTTCTTCGCGGCGGCGACGTCACCACCAAAGCGGACGAGCGCGAATTCCGTCTCCACCAGACCGGGGTCCAGGGTGAGCACGCGGATGTCGCTGCCCAGGAGCTCGGCGCGCAAAGATCGGGCGAAGGCCTGCAGTGCCGCCTTGGAGGCGCAATACACAGCGCCGCCTGCGTAGGGCTCAGATCCTGCCACCGAAGCGAGAAAGACGACGTCGCCGCGGCCCCGCGCCTTCATGCCTGGCAACACCAGCCGGACCAGCTCGAACGCGGCCCGCACATTGACGCTCAAGACCGTGTCGAGGTCAGCCGTGGAGGTGTCGGCGACGTGGGCGCGGCCCAGGGCCAGGCCGGCGTTGTCGACGAGGATCGAGCAGGGGCCCAGGGCTCTTTCGCCGGCGTGAAGCCAGGATGCGAGGCCCGCTCCATCGGTGACGTCGACGGCGATGGCAGCGACCAGCGCACCCGGGATGGCGGCTTCGATCCCTGTTTTCACCTCGTTGAGGCGGTCCACCCGGCGAGCACCCAACACCACCCGGGCGCCCAAGGCGGCGAGCTTCATCGCGGTGGCGCGCCCGATCCCGGCCGAAGCCCCGGTGATGAAGGCGGTGTCGTCGTCGAGGCGGCGGACGGAGAAAGGCTGCATGTCGACGTCGATGCCACGCCGGCCAGCGCTGTGCTACCCGGCGACCGGACGACCTCGACCGCGCTCCCCGACCGTGTGCCGAACGGCGTGGCGGTCGTTTTCTTGAGAGTGGCGCCAACCGTCTCCATGCTGGGCCGGCTGGCGACAGTCTCGGCCAGGTGGATGCAATGAAAGACTCTGTTGTCGCCGTCGTCACCGCTACCTTGAACGCTCTGAAGGGGCGTGGCGTGCTCACGCTGGCGGCGGGCGTGCCGGCCTTCGTCGTCGAGCCGGCCAAGAACCCCGCTCATGGCGACTTCGCTTGCAATGTGGCCATGACGCTGTCGAAGTCCGAGGGCAAAGCGCCGCGCCAGATCGCCGACGCCATCGTCAGCGGCCTCGTCGACGAGGCTCGCCTCTTCACCAAGGTCGAGGTCGCTGGTCCGGGCTTTCTGAATCTCACTCTCGCTGACAGCGCCTTTCACCAGGTCGTGCGTCGGGTGGCCACCGCCGGAGAGTCGTGGGGCCGCTCGCCACCGACCGGCAAGAAGGTGCTGGTGGAGTTCGTGTCGGCGAACCCGACCGGCCCCATCCACATCGGCCATGCCCGCGGCACCTTCGTCGGCGACGCTCTCGCCCGCCTGCTCAGCGCCGCCGGCCATGAGGTCACTCGCGAGTTCTACGCCAACGACTACGGCCACCAGGTGGACGTGCTGGCACGAACTCTCTACAAGAGGTACCGCGAGCTATTCGGAGAATCGATCACTCTTGAAGAAGGAGAGTATCCGGCTGATTATGTGAAAGAGATTGCGCGCGTATGGCGCGACGAAGACGGCGACGTGTGGTTGAAGTCCGACGAGGCCGCCGCATTACGTCGCGCGCAGGAGATTGGGATTCGCGAGAATCTCAGCGCGATTCGTGAGACCCTGATTTTGGCCAATGTCAGCCATGATGTGTATTTCAGTGAAGCCAGTCTGCATGCCAATGACAAGGTGATGCCGACGGCGGCGGAGTACGTTGCCCGCGGCATGACCTACGTGGCCGATCAGGCCCGCGGCACCGAAGACAAAAAGAGGCGCAAGGACTCCAAGGCCGCCCATTTCGAGGAGCAGCAAGAGGGAGGGACCTGGCTGATGACCTCGCTGCACGGCGACGAAGAGGATCGAATTATCCTGCGCAAGGACGGGAGCCCGGTCTATTTGACGGCTGACCTGACCTACCACCGCGAGAAATTTCTCCGGGGCTACGACCGCATGATCGACGTCTTCGGCGCCGACCACGCGGGACATCTCGCCCGCCTCAAAGCCGGCATGACCCTGCTCGGGCTCGAGGCCAGCAAGCTCGAGTTCGTCGTCGTGCAGATGGTGCGCATCGTGCGCGCCGGCGTCGAAGTGAAGGCCAGCAAACGCAAGGGCAACGTCTTCGAGCTGAAGGACCTCATCGAAGAAGCCGGCGTCGACGCGTGTCGTTTCATCTTCTTGATGAAGACGACGAATGCGCAGATGGAATTCAATCTCGATTTGCTCGAGCGGCAATCGAAAGAAAATCCTGTCTTCTACTTCCAATATGGCCACGCCCGCTGTGCCGCGGTCTTGCGCAAGGCCGTTGCCGAGGGCCAGCCCTTCGTCGGTCTGGATGCCGTGAGCGACGAACAACTCGCCACCCTCGTGCTGCCCGAGGAGAAGCTCCTCTTGAAAAAGATGAGCCAGCTGCCGGAAGTGGTGGCGGCGGCGGCGGCGACGTCTGAGCCCCACCGCGTGCTTTATTTTTGCCAAGAATTGATCGCAGAGTTTCATGGATATTACACGAAGTATAAGCGCACAGAACGTGTGATATCAGATGACAAAATCAAGACGCAGGGCCGCCTTGCGTTGGTCGCCACGCTCAAACAGACCCTGAGAAATGCCTTCTTGATCCTGGGCGTCGACGCCCCCGACGCGATGAGCCGCGTCGAAGCCGATGACCTCGACGACGACGGCGACGACGCCGCTGGAGTGTGATTTGCCCTTGTTTCGTCGCCCCCAAGGCACTGAACCCAGCGGCCGTCTGCCGGGCCGAGATGGAACGGATCGTTGTCGCCCGCTGCCGTCGACAGATCGCACCGCCCTGCCTCGGGCCCTCGTTGCGGCCATCGGCGTCGGCGTCGCCTTCGGGGCCGGTCTGGTGATCGGCGGCATCGGCAGGGCAGAGGCCTCGCCCCCCCGGAGCGCCCGCGTCGTCGACGTCGACGAGGACCCGGTGGCCCGAGCCGAGGCCCGCACCCAGGCCTACGAAACCTTGGTGAAGACCACCCAGCTCCGCTGGCACCGGGAGTTGGTCGAACCCGAGCCGCCGCCTCCCCCCGCCCCCAAGGTCGCCACTTCGACGCCGAAGATCGCCAAGCACCTGATCGAAGCTGCCACGGCGTCGCCGCTGATCGAGCGGCCCCTGGTCGCTCCCGAGCCCGAGCCGCTCCCGTCTGCCCCTGCCCTCGAGGCCGACATCGCGGCCAGCGACGATGACGACGTCGTCGTGCGCCCCGATCCGAGACAGCTCGATGCCGCGCTGGCGCGGGTGCTGGGCGAGAAGAAGCCAACACCGGCGCTGTCGGACAAGCGCTACGCCGTTCAGCTCGCTTCCACCGGCACCGAAGCGGCTGCGCGCATCCTCGCTGCCCAGTGGCAGCAGCGCGGGCATCCCACGAGCGTCGTCGCCGCCGACGTCGCCGGCAAGGGCACCATGTACCGCGTGCGCATCGGCGGCATCGCGTCGAGGGCCGCCGCCGACGCCCTCAAGCTCAAGCTCGGTCAGGGCCTCGTCGTCGCCGATTGAGACTTTCTCAGTACCTCATCGAGGCTGCGGGCATCGAGCGCGCCGACGCCGCTCCAGGCGATGGTGCCGTCGGGGGCTACCAAAAAGCTCGAGGGCAAGGCGCTGGCGTTCCACGCGTGCTGGAGCGCGCCGTCGATGAGCAGCACCGGGTAGGGCAGGCCCAGCCGTGACGTGACGACGTCGACGTCGGCGCGCTTGCTGTCTGCGGCCAGGCCGACGAAGCGCACCTGGGGCCAGCGCTTCGAGGCTGCCGCGAGGTCGGGGAGCTCCTGCAGGCAGGGGGCGCACCAGGTCGCCCAGACGTTGACGAAGACGTATTGGCCTTGCCACGTGCGCAGGTCGAAGGCGCCGCCGTCGAGGGTCAGCCCTTGGGTGAGGGGCGCCGGTCGTCCCTGGGGGAGGGGCTCGCCGCCGCCGCGCAGCAGAAACACGAGCAGGAGCAGTAACGTAGCGACCGCAGCGACGCGCAGTGCTTCGTGCAGGATCGTTGTTCGTCGCTGCGCGCCTGGCGGCCGGAGCTGAAGAAGTTCCTTGCCCTCGGGCCGGGCGGCCAATTGAGGCTCCAAAAACGCACCCCCGTGCTCTGCATAGGATCCCCCGTCGGCAGTGTCTTGCCTTGGGCCCAGCGGGTGTTACCGGATCCACATGGCCCGCGGCGACGACGTCATTGGCTTCACCCGCATCTTCGTCCTCTTTGCGACCCTGGTGTTGCTGCCGGCGTTGTTCATGTCGGGCTTCGGCGTCATCGCCATCGTCAACGAGCGACAGGCGGACAAACAACGGCGACGCGAAGCCGCCGAACAGTTTCTGCGCGCCACCGAGATCAGACTGGTCGACACCCTCAACCAGGGGGACCACGCCCTGCGCGACGGCCTCAGCAACGGCCGCGATCCCCACGCCGTCGTCGACGAGGCCCGCCAGCGCGGGGCAGCCATCGGGGCCTGGGCCCTCTTTCCGGCCGTCGCGGGGTCGGAGGTCGTCGCCGTCGAACCCTTCACCCAACCCGCCCTGCAAGCCGAATTGCGCAGCTTGTCGGCCAGCGCGCGGGGCAACGACGCGGTCCACGTCAGCGTCGACGATCCCACCTTTGCCGGCGTGGTGTCCCTGCAACGACTGCCCGATGGGCGGGCCCTGGTCTACGCCATCGACGAAGGCCGATTGCGCGAGGCTCTGCCGCCGTCCGTCGACGATCTGCGCGTGTACCTCCGCGTGGACAGCCCGGGTGCAGCACCCATCCCCGAGGCCCTCGCCCGCCTGCTGACCTCCGAGCCCGTCGTCGTCGAAGAGTTAGTGGTGCGCCGCCTCGATGCCCCGTTCAACCGCTTCACGCTGGTGGTGGAGGCGCCGCCGTCGTCGTCGACCACCATCGTCGTCGTCTACATCGTCTTGTTGGTCTCGTTCTTGGTCACCCTCATCGCTGGCGTCGTCATCACCGCCCGCTTGATCTGGGAGGAGACACGTCTGTCGCGCCTCAAGACCGACTTCGTGAGTCACATGAGCCACGAGCTGCGCACGCCGTTGACGTCGATTCGCATGTTCATCGAGACGCTGAAGCTGGGCCGCGCGGAGAGCCCCGAAGAGCAGCAGGAGTGCCTCGATCTGCTGGCCAAGGAGACGGAGCGTCTCAGCGAGATGATCGAGCGCGTGCTCGGCTACGCGCGCATCAAGGCCGGTCGCCGGCTGTTCCGTCAGGAAGATGTCGACGTCAAAGAGATCATCGACGACGTGATCGATGCCTTCCGCGCCCACACCGTGACCCAGCAGGACAAGGGCTCGCTCAGCCTCGACACCGACATCGCTCCCCATCTGCCGCCGGTGCACGCCGATCGCGAGGCCGTCGTCGAAGCCCTGCTGAACCTCGTGGGCAACGCCTGGAAGTACACCGGTCTCGACCAGCGCATTCTCGTCTTTGCTCGACCC
>JAHFED010000016.1:69538-105716 GCA_023248635.1 Myxococcales bacterium | reverse complement strand
CCCATCCGTGGTCGCTCCGCTCCCGAACTGGATTCAGTTGAGTTTGCACTCAACTGAACCCAGGGATTGTGTTTCAAAGGGGGCTGCGCCCCCTCCCGTCGTCGAGCAAGTCGCCGACGGGCCCTCCCCATCCGTGGTCGCTCCGCTCCCGAACTGGATTCAGTTGAGTTTGCACTCAACTGAACCCAGGGATTGTGTTTCACAGGGGGCTGCGCCCCCTCCCGTCGTCGAGCAAGTCGCCGACGGGGCCCTCCCCATCCGTGGTCGCTCCGCTCCCGAAGATGCAGATTCAACTGATCTCTGGGATGAATCCCTGGACTCAGTTGAGTTTGCACTCAACTGAACCCAGGGATTGTGTTTCAAAGGGGGCTGCGCCCCCTCCCGTCGTCGAGCAAGTCGCCGACGGGGCCCTCCCCATCCGTGGTCGCTCCGCTCCCGAAGATGCAGATTCAACTGATCTCTGGGATGAATCAGGGTGAGGCGGGGTGATGGTCGCACAGGAGGGCGCACTCGAGGCCCTTGAGCGAAGGCATCAAAGCCCGCACAAGGGGCAAATGAGCCAGAGCAGCACCCAAGTCCCCCAACCCGACGTCGACGCTGCCTTGCCGGTGCCGCCTCTGCTCTTTTCGCCTGGGCAAATCGGCGTCGCAGCCTTCTTTGGCTCGCTGCTCGCCGCAGGATGGATGGCACGGGCCAACTGGCGGGCGTTGGGCCAGACCTCCCGCGGCAACCTGACGCTTCTGGCAGCGGCGGGGCTGACGCTGGTCATCGTTGGACTCGCCTGCTGGCTGCCAGAGGGGGTGCCCGGCGTCGCCTTCACCCTTCCCCAGGTGATGCTGGCGCGGCAGCTGTCCCAGAGCTGGTTTGAGGGGGCGATGCCCACCGCCGATCAGCGCTCCCATTGGCGCGTCGTCGGCGTCGTCTTGGGGGCCTTGGTGGCGTTCGTCGTCCTCGCGGTGCCGGTCGCCTTCGCCGCCGAAGCGCTCGGCATCATCGACCTCGGGCCCACCAACTGATGGTCGCTGTGCCATGAGCTTCATCCACGTCTCCTTCGCCGCTCCCGACCTCGACGACGTCGTTGCCGCCTTGCAGGTCTGCGGTTTCCCCGTGCGCGGCAAAGCGGAGCGCTTCTTCGTGCTGCACGACAACGGGCACGTGAGCCAATGGGCGACCACTCTCGATGCCCACCGCGCCCTGCAGATCCCCGGCAGCGAGCTGCTGCTCTGGCTGCTCGAGGAGGCCGCGGTGGCTGCCGTCGTCGTCGTCGAAGGCGCTCGGCTTCGCTGTCGCCTTGGGCTCGCCGGCGCACCACGCCACGAGCAGCAGGCTGCGGCCCGGGCCGTCGAGCGGCTCTTGGCCGGTCTTGCTGAGGTCGAAGTCGAAGCCGAGCTCGAGTGATCAGGGCGGAGCGATGACGTCGAGGTTGTTGCCGATGCGGTTGCAGCGCGTGCCCTGAACGCAAAAGCGCTGCGGACAACTCTCTGCACAAAAGCCCTGGGTGGATCCCGGGGGGCCGACGCAGGTGAAACCCTCGCCGCAGCCGTCGACAGCGCCATCGACGAGGGCGCAGGGAGAGCAGAGGCCGCCCGTCGGTTCCTGGGTGTCGCATTTGCCCGAGGGCAGGCAGGTGCGCGCGCCTTCGAAGCAGTCGTCGTCGTCGTTGCACTGCTTGTCGCATTCGAAGCTGACACCGGGCACGCAGAAGCTGTCGGGAAGAGCGGCGGGACAGGTGTTGCCCAAGGCCTCACATCCAAAGCAGTCGCCGGCGGCGCAGGCGAAGGCGCAGTCGCGGCAATCCACCACGATCCGCACCAGGAGGTTGCCGCCTTTGTCGTCGAAGGCAGCGAGGTCGACGGCGTCGCTTTCGCCCCAGAACAGCCAGTGGTCGTCCTGGAAGAAATCAGCGCAGCGGTCGGCGCCGTCGTCGCCTTTGTCGTGCAGCCCGCGCACCTCGAAGGTCACCGTGCGGTTGGCCGAGAGCCCCTGCAGATCGACGACGGGTTCACCGCGCAGCAGATCTCCCAGCTCGGCCTTGCGGACGCTCAGCGTGGTGCATTGCTCGACGACGATCTGCCGAGAGGGAAAATCGCGCACGGCGACGTAGACGGCCGAGAGGCAGCTGGTGTCGTAGTCGAGCCCCGAGAAGACGCCGCAGGATTGGCGGGTCCCCAGCTGCAAAGACAAGGAGATGGGAGGCCGCGGTGGCGCCTCCGTCGGACACGCGCAGAGAGCTGTGACCAAAAGGGCCAAGGCACGCACGCCCTTGGGGTAACCCGTCGCCCCAATCCGCGCACGGGGTTCGATCCCAGCTACCAGCAGGCAAAGACGACGAAGACGGCCAACACGACGACGACGGCGACCTTGGCCACGGCTTGCGCCACCGAGCGGCGCACATCGGCAGCCACGACGTCGTCGACGGCGGCCAACAGGGCAGGCGGACACAGCTCGTCCGGTGTGCGCGCCAGGGCAGCCGCTTGCAGTGCCCGCTTGCCATCGTGCAGCCGTCGCCAGGCCACCTCACACGACGAACAACCCGCCACATGGCCCCGCAGCTCCGCGAGCTCGACCTCGTCTTGGAGCTCGCCGTCGGCCAGCAGTCCCAGCCGGGCTTCGGCGTCGGCACAGCGCAGGGGTTCGGCAAAGAGGGGCACGCCCATGAGCATCTCCACGGTGACCGCCGGTCCGCAACAAAGCCGACACCCTTGCGCCGTGCCAACGGCCCAAAGCATCAGCACTCGAGCCGGGCCAGCGGCTCAACCATCGGCCTGCGCCAACGGCAAAAAGCAACAGCGGTGCGCGTGCCGACGGCCCAACCACCAGCAGCGCAAACTCTTGCTCCGCCCAGACCAACCTGTCCCTGCGCTCCCCGATTCCCGCAGCGCTACTCGTGTGGGCGCTGGGCGGCTTGGCGCGGCACGATCCGGCCAGGGGCGGCGCCGACGACGACGTCGCTGACTTCGGTCCCGATCTTGAGCATCGCCAGCGCGTTGGGCAGCCCCGCCCCCCACGACGCCGGCCCCACCGACGTCACCGTGCCCAGTGGACTGCCAGCAGCGACGACGGCTTCGGCGACCTTGACCGCTGTGGAATCGACGACGAGTCCCACAAGGTGCCGCCGCTGTTTTCCATAGGTGTCGAGGCGCGCGATGACCTCCTGGCCGATGTAGCAGCCCTTGTTCCAGTGGATGGCGTCGTGCAGGTCGAGGTCCAAGGGCGTGAAGGCGTCGGAGAATTCGACGTCGGGGATGCCGGCAGCCAAACGCATCGCCGCGTCTTCGCTGAACGACAAGGTCGGCGGGGGCAGCGCGGGCCCGAAGGAGACGACGACGTAGCTGGCCACCGGTGCTCCCGCGGGTGTCACCCGATCGAAGGCGCGGACGACGACGACGTCGCCCTCTTGCTTCATCTCCCAGGGCAAGAGCGTGCGGCTGCCGGGAACCAGAGACTCAGCCGTGTCGCCGTCGACGTCGACGCAACGGCTTGTTGCGGTGGCGTCTTGCAGCACCAGCTTCTCGGTGAAGAGATAGCGATCGAGCCAAGCCATCAGTTCGGCGGCGGCAGCGCGGTGGCCGATGAGCAGCACGCTGGGTTGCTCGGCCCCGGACAGGGCGACGACGACGTGGTGCACCAGATCCTTGATTCGGCCTTTGTCGGTGGTGAGCACCGCCAGCCGCGCCTCCCCGGGCTTGAGGTCGATCACATGCTGCGTCGACAGCCGGTGCAGGAAGGCGCCCGCATCAGGCCCCCGAACCAAGAGCCGTGCCCGCGCAGAACTGTCGACGACGAAGTGCATCCCGCAGCTGTAGGAGCGAGATCGAATCACGCAACCCGGCGTTTCGTCAGGGTGGGGATGAGATCCACCGACCAGACATGCGGATAGGATGGCTCCGTCGTGACGCCCGTCTCTCGCAAGCCCGCAGTCCCGCGCCCCTGGGACCCCGACGCCGCCCGCGGGGGCACGGGCCTGCTCGCGGTCGGCATCGCGCTCTCGGTGTTGGTGCACAGCGGCATCCCCTTTGGCGGCGTCTTCTGGCCGCACTCGAGCGTCACGACCCTGCCCGTCACCATCGAGATCGAGGCCATGCCCCTGCCCCCCGCCGAAGAGCTGGTGGAGGCCCCCGACGACGTCGACATCGACGCTCCCGATGAGGTCGAGCCGAGCCCCGCGCCGGTGAAAACCCCAAAGCCCCCGGTCGAGCCCAAAGCGGCCGAGGAGCCCGAAGAAGCCGACGAACCCGAAGTCCCCGAGCCGCCGACGGCGCCGCCGGTCTTGCCCCCCGATCTCAACGGCGATCTGGCCCAGCGCATCGCCGAACGCGAGAAAGCCCGCGCCGAGTGGCAAGCCGAGCGCGAGAAAAGGCGCGCCGAGCGAGAAGCAAAGCGGCAAGCCCGACGAGCGGCCCGCGCGGCGGCAGCGAAGAAGGGCGGTGCGCCCGAGGCGGGATCCAAGCAAGGCAAACCCGACGCCGTCTACCTTTGCACCGCCACCGAACGCGGCGCCGAAGTCAACGTGCGCACCGAGCGTCCGATTGCGTCGTGGATGCCCATCATCCCCACGGTCTTTGCGCACTTCGAGACCCGCCCTGGCCTCGACAGTTACTTGGAGCGCGCGAACCAAATCTACGTTCCCAAGAAGCGCATCGGACTGCTCGATTTCGCTGCTCCCGCCGAGGTGCTGCAGATGAAGCTCGAGGAGCCACGGGGCGTGACCATCGCCGCAGGTCGGCTCGATGTGCGCTGCATGGTGGGGCTGACCTACCGGCCCAAGCTCTTCCCCATCAAACTATCGCGCATGCCGGTGCGCATCATCGACAAGCAGAACAACACCGTCACGGCCTTGATCAACATCACGATCTTCAAGGACGCCAGCATCGAGATCGCCGCCTTCGACGACGACCAGCCTCCCCTCCCCTTCACGCGCGGCCGCCTGCAAAACAGCAAGCTCATCGCCCGCAACATCGAAGACCACTACCAGGCGGTGCGCCTCGCCTCCGCCTTCGCCGAGCTCTTTGGCTTCAAGAGCACGCCACCAAAGACCGCGCGGCCCGAAAGGGGCCGCGCCGTCGTCAGTGAAGCGCCCAAGGCGTCGGGCATCCCGGGCGTCAAGCTGCCGCCCCCCGCCCCGAGGTGAGGCCCCGGCTGGGTCGACGACGACGCAGCAGCACCAGGAGCGTCAGTGCCAGCAACGATGAAGACGTCGACGTCGACGCGCAGGTCTCGCTGGGTGGCACAGTGGTGTCGGGCGGCGAGCGCGCGGCGATGTCGTCGAGCGTGGCGCAGAGGCTGGGGGCACCGCCACACAGAAAGCCCGCGTCGATGACACAGCCAGAGCACCCATCGTCGTCGACGGCGTTGCCGTCGTCGCATTGCTCGCCGTTGATGGCGGTGCCGTCGCCGCACACGGCGTCGCAACTTTGGTCGCTGCAGCTGAAGCCGGCGGGCAGCGCGTCCCCGACGGCGGGGTCGATGAGGCCGCCGACGTTGTCGAGGTCGTCCAGATCGATGTCGGCGTCGTCGGCGACGTCGGCGACGGTGAGATCGCCCCCCACCGTGCTCAGCGAGCCGAGGCCGACGTCATCGAGCGCGGCGTTGTCTTCGATGTCCAGGTCCCCGCCCACCGTCTCGAGAGAGGTGAGATCGACGGACTCGAGCTGTCCGTTGCCGCCGATGAAGAGATCGCCGCCCACAGCCTCGACGACCGAGAGCAGCAGCTCGATCAACGCATCGTTGTCGCTGATGATGAGGTCCTCACCGACACGTAGGACCTGCTGAAAGAGGATCGACTCGAGGGCGTCGTTGTCGGAGATGTCCAAATCCCCGCCGACGTCGGTGAGCAGGGGCGCGGTCAGCACGACGAGCGCGTTGTTGTTGGTCACCTCGAGGCTGGCGCCGACGCCGACGAGCTGGGAGAGGCCCACTGCGCTCAGCTGGGGGTTGTTGCTCAACGCCAGATCGCCATCGATGCCCCCGAGCGCCGGCAGCGACAGCTCGGTGAGCTCGGCGTTGTCGCGCACGAGGATCTGGCCCGCGTGCACGAGGCCACCCAGCTCGAGCGCGGTGACCGCGGTGTCGACGAGGATGATGCGTCCGGTCGCTACCTGCAGGCCGGGCAGCGAAAGCGCGCCGGCTGGGCCCTGGATGCGCAGGTCGCCGATGACGCAGGTGGCGCCCGCGAGGGCGCCGACGTCGGCCGCTGTCAGCAAGGAGAAGCCGCCGCGTCGCACATTCTTCCCGCGGCATTGGTCGAGCAGCACCTGGGCATCGAGGGCATCAGGAACGCCGTCGTGGTCGACGTCGTCGAAGTTGGACTCGGTCGCGTTGTTGATGCCGTCCCCATCGGTGTCGAGGCGCGCCTCGCTGCCGTCGAGCAGTCCGTCGGCGTCGCTGTCGGGGTCACGGGGATCGGTGCCAAAGCGCAGCTCGTCTTCGTTGGTGAGCCCGTCTAGATCTTGATCGCAGACGCGGGCCTGGGGATCGGGGTTGCAAGCGTCGCGGTCGTCGACGTCGTCGGGGAAATCGAGGCCGTCGCGGTCGAAGTCCCCGCTCCCCGGCGGCACCTCCCCCGGCGGGGGGGACGTGGGCGGTGGGGGCGGGGGGCCGGTCGGGGGCGGGGGAGCTCCCGGACCGACGCAGGCGAACCCAGTGCTGTCGGGCACGCAGGGATCGAGCGCATCGATGACGCCGTCGCCGTCGCTGTCGATCAGACCTTCTTCGCCGTCGGGGCGGAGATCGTTGTCGGTGTCGAAGCGGACAGGGTCGGTGCCCCGCGCGATCTCGTCGCGGTTGTCGATCCCGTCGTTGTCGCGGTCACAAAAGTCGGCATTGAGGCTCAGCGCACAGGGGTCGGTGAAAAACACCGGCGACATCTCAGAGCTGCGATCGCCCTGCTGCGCCGTCGCCATCAGTCGCGTGTTGTCGAAACCCACGGGACCGGTGTCGGAAAAGGCCAGACGAAAGGCGAAGCGCGCGACGTTCTGATCGGCCCCCCATGCGGGATCATTGTAGGAGCCGACGCCGCTGTCGGTGTCGAAGCCGCCAGCACCGCCCTCGACGTCGGAGCCCAGCAGCCGGACGGGTTGTCCGTCGCCTGCGTCGCGATCGGCCAGGAAGAAATTGACCTGCGATCCCGCCGCCACCATGCCGTGGATGACGGTCGCGTTGCTTTCGCGGCGCACAGACTCGATATAGGGGTAATTGAGGACACCGTCGGTGTCGCCCACGTCGTTGAAGCTGTGCCCGTCCCCGCGAATGTCCACGGCCGGGCCGGCGTTGTCGAACATCTGCACGCTGCCGACGGTCACTCGACCGGCATCGAGCACCACGATGCCGCCAGCATCGTGAAAGCCGATCACCGTGAAGCCTCGGGTGCCGAACTCCCGCCCCTCGCTCTCGCCAAAGGCGTCAGCGCCAACGCTGGCGCGGCCCTGGTTGTGCACGAGCACGCCCTCACCGATGTTGCCGCCAAAGGCGTTGCTCACGCCGATGGATGAGGATGTCAAAGCGACGAGCCGACAGTCGTCGGCGACCTCGACGCCGATGCCATTGCCGTCGGCGTCGACGTCTTGGGCGTCAACGACGGCATGGGCACCGCAGCGCAATCCGGAGCCGTGGTTGCCGGCGCCCGGCTCGACGTCGCCAAGACTGAGGAAGGTCAAGAGGCTCAACGCGCTGGAGCCTTGGGCGGGGCTGGGCTCGATCTCGATGTTGACGCCGTGCCGTGTGTTGCCGCGCGCGACGACCTCGAACAGATCGGCGCTGCCGGATCCCCCGACGAAGACGCCGTCGCCGCCGTTGTCGGTGGCCACAAAGGACGTCAGCCCAAACGCGCCATCGGTCGCGGTGACATCGAGGCCATCGCCAACGTTGTCTGCGGCGATGCCGTGCACCTGTAGGGAGCCTTGAAAAACGAGGACCACGCCGGTGGATCGGTTGCCCCGGGCGGAGACATCGAGCGTCGAGGCGCCCGCGCCCCCGGTTGCACCGAAGCTGCCACTCCCAGCGACGGTGCCGCTCAGAGAAAGACCCTCGGCGCCGTTGGCGTCGGCGATCACGCTCATGATGACGTTGCTGGTCACCTCGACGCCGCTGGCCACGAAGCCGCCGCCGGTGTTGCCACTGGTCTCCAGGCGCTCGAGTCGTCCAACCTCGGTGCCCGACAGCCGTACGCCTTCGTTGTTGCCGTTGAAGGTGGTCGCGAACGCCGAGAGCAGGCCGCCCACAGCCGACAGCCCTTTGGCGACGTTGCCATCGACGCTCGTGTCCGTGATGTTCAGCTCGCTGTCGGTGATGTCGAGGCCATCGCCGAGGTTGTCGTCGATCTGGGACTCCGAGAGCAGCAACACCGCCCCTCCCGACACGCTCATGCCGACGGCGTTGTTGCTCGAACGCGTTGTCGACACGCGCAGCTCGACGCGGTTGTCGACGCTCGCGACCAGCAGCCCTTCGCTTCTGTTGCCATTGGCGACCAGACCGTCGCGCGAGACGCCGAAGCTGCTGTCGTCGACGTCGAGGTTGGAGTCCGTCAGCAGTCCGACTTCGTTGCCGAGGAAGGTCGAACGCGCGATGAAGGCCTGCCGCAGGTTGAGCACCAAGCCGTTGCCAGTGTTCCCCACAAAATTCGAGTCGGTGATGTTGGTGACATTGGGGAAGCCCAGCTGTGCGGAGGCGCCGAGCAATTCCGCGCCGTCGCCGTGGTTGTTGGCGAAGGTGCAGCGGGTGAAGGTGAAGCTCGGGCTGTCGTCGCAGTGCACGCCGTCGAGGCCGTTCCCGGATACGACGCTGTCTTCCGCAAAAAACACCGTGGCGTCTCCGACCAAAATGCCATGACCGACGGCGCCGACGACGCTCACCCGGCGCAGGGTCACGTTTTGTGCGTTCAGCTCCATTCCATTGCGGTTGGAGCCGCGCGCTTGACCATCGGCGCCGACGCCGAGGCGAGTGTCTTCGACGCGCACGCCGCCAAAGTCCCGATCGCTGATTGCCAGGGGGGCGCCCGTCAGCGCGAGCCCATGCAAAAAAACGGGGCCCAGGATGGAGATGTCGAGCGCGAAGCCGGTGGGATCGGTCGCCTGCAGCTCGACCACCGGCCCCAAGGATGACGAGAACCCGGTCGCCTGGGTGCCGTCGATTTCCAGGGTGCAGCCCAAGGTGTTCAAAGCGACGATGCTGAAGGAGGGGGCGGTGATGATGAAGGGAGGTGGCCCGGGCGGCGTGATGCGTACGACAACGGCGTCGCCCACGATCAAGGCGCTGGTGGCGGCGTCGAGCGCCTCGACCAAGCTGCAATCCGCCGCATTGCAAACGCCGTCGTTGCTTGAGCTCGTGGTGTTGACCGTCAGGAGCACGGTGGCGTTGACGACGAAGGGGGCCAACAGCAAAAGACTCATGCGTCGACTATGGCCCGCGCGCCGGCCCGCCCCCGTTCTCTTGCGTCCCCGTCTCGATTCGCGTCACCGAGCGAGCCATCCCGACGGATCTTGAGCGTCAAACAGGACCTGAAGGCGCACGCCGCTGGAGGCTGATCGTCGTCTCGGCAATCAGCTGGCTGCGACGTCGGTGCTCAACAGCGAGGGTTCGTAGTCGTCGGGCGCTCGGAAGCCGAGCAGGCTCATCACCGTGGCAGCGATGTTGGCGAGGCCGGGCTTTGCGACGTCGCTCCGCAGCGCAACCCGCGGGTCCAGTCCAGGGCCGCCGATGCAAAAGGGCACCGGCGCCAGGGTGTGACTGGTGCGGGGCAGCACTTTGCCGTCGACGCCCTTGAGCGGTGCGCCCTTCTTGTCCCGCAACGCCATGTCGTCGGCGTTGCCGTGGTCGGCGGTGACGACGAAGACGCCGCCGGCCGCCTGGATCGCATCGAGCATCAAACCCAGGGCCCGGTCGGCAGCGGCGCAAGAGGCAATGGTCGCCTGGAGATCGCCGGTGTGGCCCACCATGTCGCCGTTGGCGAGGTTGACGCGGACGACGTCGTAGTCACCGGACTTGATGGCGGCGGCAGCGGCTACGGCCACTTCCTGGGCCTTCATCTCGGGACGGAGTTCGAAGGGCGGGAGGTTGGACGGTACTTCGACGTAGGTCTCTTTAGCATCGTTGAATTTCCCAGAACGGTTGCCATTCCAGAAGTAGGTCACGTGCCCATATTTCTGCGTTTCACTACAAGCAAACGTGCGCAAACCAGCGTGGGCGAGGTATTCACCGCTGGTCCGCTCGATCACGGGCGGCTCGACGAGGTAGTTGGAGGGAATGTGCAGGTCGCCGTCGTACTCCATCAGGCCGGCATATACGACATCTGGAACACGCTTCCGATCGAAAGCAGTGAATTTTTTGTCTTCAAATGCGCGGGACATCTGTATGGCGCGATCCCCGCGAAAGTTGCAAAATACCACCGCGTCGCCGTCGTCGATGGTGCCGATGGCCTTGCCGTTTTCTGCGATCACGAAGGGCGGCAGGTGTTGATCGGACATGTCGGCGACTTCGGCGCGCGCTGTAGCGATCGCTTCTTCCGCAGACGCAAAGGCGCGGGCCTCACCCAAGACATGGGCCTTCCAACCGCGTTCGACGATGGACCAATCGCTCTCGTAGCGGTCCATGGTGACGAACATGCGCCCGCCTCCCGACGCCACCCGGAGGTCGACGCCTTCTTTGCCCAGCGCCTCCGCCTTGGCCGCCACGAGCGCGAGGTATTTCACCGACGAGCCATCGGGCACATCGCGACCGTCGAAGAGGGCGTGAATGCGGATGCGTTTACAACCCCGAGCGGCGGCTCCGTCGACGATGCCAAAGATCTGATCGAGCCGGGAGTGCACGCCGCCGTCGGAGAGCAGGCCGATCAGGTGCAGCGTCCCCCCGCGCCGCCACTGGGCCTCCAGCTTCTTCCAGCCGGCGCCCTGAAACATCGCTCCCGTCGCCAGCGCCGTGTCGACGAGCGCAGCGCCTTGCAAGACGATGCGACCGCTGCCGAGCGCGTTGTGACCGACCTCGGAGTTGCCCATGTCCTCGTCCGAAGGCAGGCCGACGGCGAGGCCATGGGCCTTCAGCTTCAAGAACCGTCCAGGCACCCCCATCAAACCCTTGAGGTGAGGCATGTCGGCCCGCGCCACCGCGTCGTAGTCGTCGCCGACGCCGAGGCCGACGCCGTCGAGAACGACGATGAGCACGGGTCCGCGAGGCTTTTTCAACAGGGGGTGCGGCGAAAGCTCGAGATCGGTCATGAGATCCTCAGGGTCAGCGCGCGTCTTCCAGCATCGACGTTGGACGGTAGCCCTTGCTGACCTTGTCTTTCACCAGCTTGTCCGCATCTGCGACGGCGGCGGCGGCGGAGGCGAAGGTCCGCGTGCGTTCCTGGCCTGCGGAGCCGACCTTGCCAAAGCGCAGCGAGTGCGAGGCGCCGTCGACGGTGATCTCCCAGAATTTCTCCACGCCACCCTCGTTGCCCACGAAGCGCAAGGTGGCCGACGACGACAGCTCGGGCTTGGGCGGCGCTTTGGTCGCTTCGACAGTCGCAGAAATGTCGATCTTCTTCGTCTGTGAAAGTGACGCAGCGTCCGCCGTGCTCGGCAGCGCGGCACCCGAAGCAGCCGTCGGCACCGCCTTGTCGATGGCCAACCCCACCCAACTTGGAAAGCGTGGCACGCCGTCTTTGGAGAGCTCCTGGTAGCGATAGGTGACGATGCTGCCGACGGGGGGCGGCTCGCGGCGCTCATCGTCGGTGAAACCCGTGCCGACGTTGAAGCGCGTGCCGTCGGGCATCTGCACCACCAGCGCACCGAGGCGGCCCTTGTGCTTGCCTTTGCCGCCTTCATGACCGACGACCCGGCCCTCAGCGTCGTGGAAGGTCTTCACCTTCAGCAGGCTCGTGCTGCGCCCTGCCTCGTACTTGCTGCCCGGCCGTCGCATCATCAGCCCCTCGCCACCGAGGCTCTCGATCCGCGCCAGCTCAGCCTTGAGATGGGCCGTGCCTTGGCAGCGCTCATGAGCGACGGCGACGACGTGGGCGGCCTGCTGCTCGGCGACGAAGCCCCTGATCCATTCCACGCGCTCTTCGAAGCCGCTGCCGAGATGGGGGGCGTCGAAGATCAGGAACTTCACCTTTTCCCATTCCCGGCCGGCATCTTGGCGACGCACGACCGACACTGTGGTCTGGAACTCTTGGCGTCCGACCCAAAGCTCGCCGTCGAGAGTCCTGTTCGGCAAGTTCGCTGTGAACCAGCTCGGTGCCCAAAACTTGTTGCCGAGGCGCGAGAGGAACTTCTCGCCGTCCCACCAGGCCCGCACACCGTCGAGCTTTTCGCTCATCCACCAGCCCTTGAGGTCGACGTCGGTTTCCCATTTGTGGGCCAAGAGCACCGGCGGGGCATCGTCGCCGTTGTCGTCGTCGCTGTCTTGGCTGGCGGCCTTTGCCTTCTTCGGCTTGGGCGCCGAGATCATCGAATGTGGGTCTGCTCCCAAGCGTGCGGCTTCGGCGTCGATCCCCCGCTGCTGTTTGAGGTGCTTGCAGGTGCGCCGGTCGATGGGCCCACCGACGTTGCGCCAGGCCGGACAGGAGCAGGAGTACACACCGCCGACATTCTTGAGCTCGTAGGGCTCCTTGGCGCTGCCCTGGATGAAGACGACTTCTCCGTCGGCGATGTCTGGCATGGGGCATCCTTCCCCAGTCGCCGCGCAAAAGAAAACCCGGCCGAGTCGTGGCTCGACGTCGAATCAGCGCGGCAAGAGGAGGGACGCGTCGAAGCGGCCCAGCTGGAGCTGCGAGGAGCTGACGAAGTCGTTGCCGCGGGCGCCAGCATGACACGCGTTGCATTCGCCGAACGAGGACGGGACGCAGACGCCTGAGATGCAGCCATAGCCTTCGCCGTCGGGCGGATGCTCGCCGCGCCACACGATGACGACGGCGTCGCCGTTGCTTTGGATCTCGAACCACTCCCAACCCAAGGCGCCGTCGACGTTGAAGTTGCCTCCGCGCTTGACCATGGCGTGGGTCTGGGTGCCAGTGCCGCCTTCGACCTCTTGTCCCGATCCCTCTTTGACGATCACGGTGCCCACCGGCCAGGTGAGGGCATCGTCGTCGGGCAGCGCGTTGACGAAAACGGTGCGCGGCGCGTCGAGGTTGTGGCCGCCTTCGATGGGCCCGGTGCCGACCACGACGTGGGGCCAGGAGCGATAACCCTCGAAGTCGCTCGCGAAGGCGATGAGACGCTCGGGTGCTCCCTGGTCGCCGAGCTCATGATCAGGGAGGAAGGGACAGCCCCCCAACCCAGCAGCGACAACGACGACGACGAAGTGGCGCACTATTCGGCCAGCTCGGGGATCTCGAGCAATGCAGCACCGCGCTCAAAGACGCTGACGAAAGAGCTCTCTTTGCTGAAGTCGGTCTCGTCGGCGAGGAAGAGGAAGAGGGACCCGTAGGGGCTCGCTTGGTCGTCGGCGGAGGGCGCAGCGGGGTTCCACGTCGCAGGAACCGCTGGGATCGCGTCGCCGTCGATGGCGTCGTAGGTCGCCGCGACGCGCTCGAAGGCCGCGTGGATCTCGTCGTAGCTGGCCTGTCCCTCTTCGCCCTTGGCCGCGAACATCCCTTCGAAGGTCTGAAAAATGGCCAGGCCGCCTTCGAGGTTGGCGCGCATGTCGCCGAGGGTGTGTTGGGCGTAGCGGCTCTCGTCTTCGCCGGTGCCCGCGAGGTTCACCTTCTCGGCTTGCTCTTCCATCGATCCGAGCACGCCACGGAAGGCTGCTTCGAGCGCCAGGTCGACGACGCCGAATTCGTCTTTCATGATGGCAGTGTCGGTGACGAGGCGCTGGCCGAGCTTGGTCTTGAAGTCCTCGGCCTCACTCAGCGTCGCGGGGAACGCGGGAGGCGTGTAGCGCGAGGGCGTGAACCCGTCGCCGACGCCTTGCTCGAAGGTCTGCACGAAGCCCGGCACCACGTCGGAAAAGAGGATGCGCTCGATGCCATGAACACCGGTGACGCCGACGTCGTCGAAGAGGTTGGCGTCGGCGGCGTCGCCGATGAAGCCATCCCAGCGCTCATCGGTGGATGCGTCGAGCCCGGGGAAGAGCACGGCGATGGCGCCCTCGACCCGCTCGTAGCTGACGCGGGCGTTGGTCCACCGCAGCCTCATGCCGGCGACAGCGGCGGCGTCGTCGGAGGCGTTCCATCCGTCGGCGTCGGCAGCAGGAGCCAAGGCTTGCAGCGATGTCGTGGCCACGTTCAAGGAAGTCAGCTCGGCGTTGACGTAGCTCTTCACCCCTTCTTTCGCGGCGGCGGAGCCGTCGTCGTCGATGACTGGATTGTTGGCTGGGCACCCAGTCAATCCAAGAGATGAGAAACAGATAACTACAGCGATCTTATTCATGACAATCCTCGAGCGGTGTGATCGGTGACGCGGAGCTCACAGACTCTCGACGTAAGAGACGAGCAACGCGCGCTCGTCCTCACTGAGTTGGTGGTACAGGTCGACGGCGGCATTGGCCTCCGAGCCGACGGAGGCGTGAAACTCGATGGCCTCGTCGACGGTGGAGGCGCGGTTGTCATGCAGCCAGCCGTCGAAGAAGCGAATTCCAATCAGGGGCGGCGTCTTCCACTCCGCGCCCGAGGCATCGCCTTCGACGAAGGAGTCGCTGAGCGCTTCGCCCATGTCGTGCAACAACAAGTCCGAGAAAATCGGAGCGTCGACGTCGGCGAGGGGAGCCAGCGGATATTCAGGATCGGTGCGCAGACTCGGCACGTGGCAGACGGCGCAGTCGACGCGGGCGAAGAGCTCGGCCCCGGCCTCTTGGTCACGAAACGTCCGCCGCGGGATCTCGAGCAAGCGGATGTAGGTGCCCACGGTGTTCACAAAGTCAGCGTCGACGTCGACGCCGGCCTTGGCATCGTCCAGCGCGCCATCGGGATTCGGCAGCTCGGTGGGACGCAGGGGGCTGGTGATGCCGATGTCACCCTGCAGAGCATCAGCAACGAATTCGTCGACGGAGGCGATGCGACCCTTCAGGCCGAAGCGACCGACCAGACCAGCTTGGCCTTCCGTATGGTTGTTGAAGGTCGAATCAGGATTGGACTTGCTGTTGTAGGTCACGCGATGAATGCGACCGCTGATGCCGTCACCTCGGGCGGCCTGTTCTTCCGCCACGCGCTGCAGCTCGCTCTCGGCCACCGCCTCGACATAGCCACGCCCAAAGACCGCCGGGCCCATGCGCGTCGAGAGCACCAAACCATCAACCACGGGAGCAGAGAGGGGCTGGGTGGCCGGAGTCTGAAAGAAGGGCCGCTGGGTGCCACCAAAGGGGAGAGCCGCCGCAACTGCAACGCCATCGTCATCGAGCACCACCATCTTGGTCACGAAGCCGGGGCCCTTGCCGTCACCTGCGTGGCAGGAGGCGCAGGCCGTGCGGATGTAAAGGGGACCCAGGCCCTGAGAGGGGAAAAAGCGCGCCTCGAAGGCGGCGTCGCCTTTGTCGAAGGTGAGCTGCAGGGTGGAGCTGATGCCGGGCAGAGGCCGAGCAGTGGGGTCTTCGTCGACGGTGGGGCGCTGGGGATCCTGCTCGAGGACGGGAGCGTCGAGGCACGAAGCGGCCCAGGCCAGGGCGAGCGAAGAGATGAATATGAAATTGATCTTCATTATCAATATTGCTAGCACCTGCGCCCAACCTGGTCAAGGGTTCTGGGCTCTCTGATCGCCGCTGGGTCTCAGCCGCAGGCACAGGCGTGACGACGTCTGCAGCTTGCGCCGGTGGACGACGGTTTGAGGATTTGTCGATAACGATTATCAATGTCATCATCACTGTTGGGCTGGGTCGCGGAGGTTCGGCGTCACCAAGAGCGACCCCTCGGTTCGGAGAGAGCGCGTGCAGAGCTTCGGGCCGGTTGCCACCCAAAATGTTGGCACCCATCTGCCAAGGAGCGACCTGCGCTGTCGCTGCGGCTGCCTAATCCCTGGATTCAGTTGAGTTTGTACTCAACTGAACCCAGGGATTGTGTTTCAAAGGGGGCTGCGCCCCCTCCCGTCGTCGAGCAAGTCGCCGACGGGGCCCTCCCCATCCGTGGTCGCTCCGCTCCCGAAGATGCAGATTCAACTGATCTCTGGGATTAAACGCCAAGGTCTCGGTGCCCGTCGGCCTTGCCTTCGGCGCCGACCGCCGCGGCATCGAGATCCGCTGCCGCCGCTGCAAGGCCGACGCGGTGTTGGTTCCCGTCGTCGATGGCTCTTCCCCCGATCACCAGAGCTCCGGCACCGGCAAGCCCACGACGAGGGCAAGGCGAAGACGGTTTCGTCGTCGACCCTCGCCGCGCTGTGTGGTCGACGCAGCCGTGCTCGAGCTTGGGCTCTGCCTCTGACCACCCAGCTGTGGTTGTCGATTTGTCTTGAGCGCCGACGCCTGCTGCATTCGAGATCGATGGCTGTGGTCGCGTGACAACGCCAACGTGACGCGAGCACCAGAGGCCTGCGTCGGCACGCTTGACTTCGATCGTCTGGATGCGCGACTCGTCGCCTTCTTGCTGGCTGAAGACGCTGCGCGTCGGGCACGTGCGATCGGAGATGTCATGCGTCGCTTCGAATTCGTCGGGGGAGGCAGCGCCAAGTTCTGGACCTGCAGGGTCGACGGCGGCGTCTTCACCATCGTGTTCGGCAGGCTCGGCAGCGACGGCCAGCGCAAGGAAAAGGAATTCGACGACGAGGCCGACGCCGAAGCCGAGATGCAGAAGAAGATCGCCGAGAAGCTCAAAGAGGGCTACGCCGAGGTCGTCGTCGACGGCGCCGCTGCCCCAGCCACGGTCGGCAAGAAGGGCGCCGAAGCCGCATCGCCGAAGCTCACCCTGCCCCCGCGCCTGACCATCGCTGCCTGCTTCGATCCCGCGCTGATCAGGGCGGCGTCGACGTCGCTCAAGGCTCTGGCCCGCTCGACCACGGGTCGCTCATGGCGCCGCGCCCGCGCCGCCAAAGAAGCCCGCCGCGCGCTGCACCGAATCTGCGGCGTCGATCTCAGCGCCCACGAGGAGCTCGCCACCGCCTTCGACGCCGTCGTCGACGCCGTGACCAGCAAGCCTTCATTGCCTCTCTCCTTCGTGCTCTCGCTGTGCGCCGAGTTGCCAGCCGCGGCTTTCGCGCGCGCGTTGGCCCGCTGGGGAAAGAAGCCGGCGGGCCCCTGCGCCAAGGCCATCACGACGTTGACGGAGATCGCTCTGACCTTGGGCGACGACGAGCTGGCGCTGCGCGCGGGCCTCGCGCTCTGCGACAGTGGCGCCGACGACGATGCCGCTGCCGCTCGCTTTGCCAAGGTGTGCCCCTTCGTCGAGGCAGGTGCCGCCAAGTCGGGCGGGCTGCAGAAATGGCTCACGGCGATGGACAACGGCGACGCCGTCGTCGCCCGTCGCACGACCCTGTTCGCTGCTTGAGGTGATCCCGTGACGGAGCTCGACAACGACGACACCGGCACTGAGAGCAACGAGGGTGAGCCCGCGGGCCTGCGCCTCAGCGACGTTGAACGCGCGCTGCGCTCGAGCGATCCCAATGCGCCGGCTTTGCTGCAGCGCTTCCTCGACGAGCCCGACCCGCCGCTCAAAGATCCTCCCGCGGGCACGATGCGCACCAACGATCTGGTCAACCAGCTCAACGCCGCGAGGCGCAAACGCAGCAAGCAGGCCCGCATCAAAGCGTCGACGGATGTGTGGCGGAAGTTCCTGACGCAAAAGGCGCCGCTGCCACCCCGTTTTGCCACCGCCGACATCGTCACCGACCTCTACCTCAACGGTGGAGCAACGGGCCGCGCCATGGCCCTGCGCTGCATCGGCGAGGTTGAGTGGAAGATCGGCTTCTACGCCGCGGTCAAGCGCATCGCGAAGCTGGCGGAAGATCAGCTCGACGCGGTGACCTGGGCCCTCGTCAACGGCAAGGTCAGCTCCGAGCACACGTCGCCGTCGCCAGCCACGCGAACGTACCTCCAGAGGCGCGCCTGGCGGTTCCTGCGCGATCTCGGACGGGCCGCGCCCGAGCTCTATCCCTGGTGGGCCGCCGAGCTCTGCTTGCGCACCGGCAACAAGCACTGCGTCGCCCTCGGAAACATCACTTCGAGCTTTGCGGCCAAGAGCCATCGGATCCCTGCAGCCCTCTTTGAGTCGTGGAAGCTGAAGCCCGAGCCTCTGCTGCTCATCGTGCAGGGTTGCGGCCTCACCTACACCGTCAAGCAAGCCTGGGCCGCGCTCAAGAAGCTCCACGCCGACGCGGCCAAGGAGCCCGCACCCTCGTGGGTCAAGACCCTCATCGCCGACGACAACGAAGCGCGCCACGAGATCTTCGTCGAGATCGCCCGGAAGTCGCCGACCTTTGCCCATGCCCAGCTCGCCAACCTCGGCCTCTTCCAACCCGCCCTGCGGCTCTTGTTGAGCAAGGCCAAAGACGCCCGCGCCTTCGCCGTCGAACTGGCCCGCGCCAACGCCAAAGACATTGCCCCAGCGACTTTGGTCGACTTCGCCAAGCGCAGCTCCGCCAAAGAGGTGCACGACCTCGCCAAGGACATTCTCACGGTCCAAAAGCCGCGCGACCTCGGTCCGGCGCTGCTGAAGAACATGCTCGCCGTCCACACCCTCAAGACCTTCGCCGAAAAATCCCTGCTCGAGGCCTTCTCCCCCAACGAGCTGGGTGATGCGCTCATCGTCGACCTCGCCTACGACGACGACGACGGCGGTCATGAGCTCTTCTTGAAGCTCGACAAGAAGCACCAGCTGTCGGCGGCGCTGTGGAAGCGCGTGCTCGACGACGATCGCATCGAGGACGACTACAACCTTCCGACCGAAGCGGTTGCCGCCTTCAAGAAGATCGCTGCCGATCGCAAAGGAGCCGAGGAGATCGGCGCCGACTGGTTGCTCGACCTCATGGTGCGGCGCAAAGACCACCAGATCACCAGCGAGATCGGCGGCTGGTTGGGCGAGGCCAAGAGCTTCCCTGGTCTCGACGTCGAACGCGTCAAGGGCATGCTCTTCGATCGCGTGCTGCAAGAGCCCGCGCTCTCGATCCTCGCCAACAAGCACCTGGTGAATCCGAAGCAGCTCGGGATTCCCTGGTTGTTGGCTCTGGCCAAACGCAAAGACACCACGCTGCAGGAGTTCGCCAACCGCACCCTGCTCGAGAGCATGGGCCCCGCGGAGTTTTGTGCCCTCGGGCCGGGCGGCCAAGAAGGCTCCGAAGACGGCGACAAGAAAAAGGGCGAAGCCCGGCTCTTCGAGATGGCGTTGTCGTCGACGGAAGCGGAGCTGCTGCGGAAATTCGCGCAGACCTTCTTGCGCTGTCATCACCCCGAGATCGGTGAGCAGCAGCCCGAGGCCAAGCTCATCGGCCTCAAGCCGCAGCTCAAGCGCGAGGCCTACTCCATCGAGCGCTTGTGGCCTGGCCTGCGCGACAACCGCGAAGACGTGCGCAAGTTCGCCGTCGCCATCGCCAAGGTCGAGCTGCGCCGCTGGAATGCCATGGCCCGCCTCGGGGAGATCGTGGACACCGACGCCGTCGAAGTCCGCCGCTTGGCTCTCGAGGCCATGCTCAAGGCTGGCGATCCCGCGTCCGATCCTGCCTGCACGGCCACCGTCGACGAATTGCTGCCGCAGGTGGTGTTCCCGCTCACCGAGTCCCGCCGACGTCCCGTGCGCGAAGCGGGGATGGAGCTCATTCGTCGCCACTACAAGACGCTGGGGGGCCAGGAACGTTTGGCGTGGCTGATGACGACGGCGGACCGCGAGGTGCGCCTGTTTGCCGTGCGCTTGCTCTGGGAGAAACACCGGCCCCGCTCTTTTCCGTCGACGTGGAAGCCGAAGAATTCCGTGCTCGATCTCTCCGATCGCTTCGCCGACGACGACGCTCTGCGCTGGTTCTTGCGTCGCGTGATGTTCGCGCTGCCGCCGGGCCGTTGCATGGAAGCCAAAGAAGACGGAGCGTTCCGGCGCATTTCGTCGTCGGTGGCCAAGCGTCGCGTCGTGCAGATCGTGCGCGACCTCGCCGTCGAAGACCGGGCTTTCACCGATCTCGTGCGTCCCCTGCTCGAAGAAATGTCGGCCTCCATCGCCGACGGTGAATGGCAAGCCTGCTTGCAGGCCCTCTGTGCCATCGACGCCGCCCACTCCTCGGCCGCTGCGTCTGTTTCCTCTGTTGCCGCTGCGGAGTGATCGATGGCTTCCCCCTTCCTTGGTCACTTCGAGAAGGTTCAGGCGCTCGCCGCCACGCCCCGGCTGCTGGCGGTTGGCGGTCGGCGCGCGCGGGGTGACTCGCTGTTCACTCTCTTCGATCACGTCTCGAACAAGCCCAAAGCGAGCCTCGCGCTCCCCTGTGCCATCAATGCGCTGGCGGTGAGCAAGGCCGGCTGGTTCGTCGGCGGCGACGACGGCGTGCTGCGCAAGGTCGACGACGAAGGCAAGGTCAGCGGCGAGGTCAAGCTCGCGGCGTCGATCGCGGCTCTCGCCCTTGCCGGCGAGCACATCGCGCTGGCGCTGCGCGACGGATCCATCGCCCTCGTCGACGCTGCACTGGCTGTCACGGCAACGCGCGCGCTGTCCAACCGGCGCCTGCGCGCCATCGTCATCGACGCCAATCAGATCGCCGCTGCCGGCGACGACGGCGTCGTTCGGGTGCTCGCGCGGGCGGATCTCGCTGCTGCTCCCAAGGAGCTGGTGGGTCACGACGGCGGCGTGGGTGCCCTGGCCTTCTTGCCCCGCGATGGGCGGCTGGCCTCCGGCGGCGACGACGGCACCATCCGTCTTTGGTACCTCACGGGCGCGCCCGATTGTGAGACGCGCGGGGCCGATTCCTCCGGTCACGCCGGTGGTGTGCGCGCGCTCGTGCATGTGTCTTCCGGCGACGCGGCTGTCGACGGCACCACGCAGGATCGGCTCTATTCCGTCGGCGGCGATGGCGTCCGCGCCTGGCGTCTCGAAGACCGCAAGAAGCCCCGCACCGACGAGGCCGGCGAGCTCTTCCAGTGCCTGTGCCTCGTCGAGAAGCCGGGCAAAGCGGGGGCAGGCACCCTCTTTTTCTCGGGTGACGCGCGCAAGGTGCGCAAGAAGAACATTGACGCTCCAAACGAGTGGGAAGGCTCGAACCACACCCTGGCCGACGGCTTTGAGCGCGCCAAGGATGCCTTCACCGGCGCCAAGCCCAAGCGCGAAGAGGCGATCAACGACCTCGCCGGGCTCGACGACGACGAAGCCCTGCATCTGCTCGAGGATCGCCTCAAGAACGACAAAGAGCCCGAGGTTCGCCTCCTCGTGGTCACCGGATTGTCCGCGCGCGATCCAAGCACACTGCCGGCCCGCGCTGCCCGGCGCATGTTGAAGACCGCCGTCGACGACGCCGCCCCCACCGTGCGCAACGCCGCCGTCGACGCCCTGCACACGCTCGAGCCCGACGACATCTTCGCCGCTCCGCGCGCGGGTCTGCAGAGCCGTCACCCCGATCTGCGCGTTCGTTCTCTGCGGGAGCTCGCGCAGCGCGGCAGCAAAGGAGAGCCCGGCAGCGCCGTCGTTCCCGGTTTGTTGACCAAGAAGCTGGTCGACTCCGACGCCGCCGTCGCCGCCATCGCTCTTGAGGCATTGCTTCAGGTTTCCAAGGAGCGCACCGAGGCCCTGCGCACCGGACTCTTGCGCGGCAATGCCACTGTGCGCCTCGACGCCCTCATCCGAGCCGCGCTGCTCGGCCACCACCGCGATCCCGCGCTCTCCGATCTCTTTGCCCGCGCCTTCGACGACGACGACCTCACCACGCGCGAGCGCGCGTTCACGCTGGCGACCCTGCTGCGCAAGCCCCTGGCCTTCTTGAAAAAGGACGCGTCCTTCGGGCGGCGCAGCATCGAGATCGGGCGCCGCGTGGCCCAGCTCGAGAGCGGCAATCCCGCGAAAAAGATCGACGACGCCGAAGCCGAAGCCGCCCTGCAAAAGCTCCCCCAAGACGGCTCTGCCTCCATCGGCGTCGACGACGAGCGGCCCCTGCTGCTGGCCTTGGCTTCGCGCTTGCCCGACACCGCCATGCGCGGCGCCTGGGTGTTGGCGAACCTCGGCGATGTGCGGGCCCTCGGCGCTCTGTTGCAGCTCACCCGCCATCCCGAAGCCGACGTGCGCAAGAGCGCTGCCACTTTGCTCGCGGCCTATAAGAACGACGACGCCCGCACCCGCTTGGTCTGGCTCTTCGACGACGCTGCCGCCCCCGTGCGCGCCGCCGCCTTCGACGCCTTCGCGGCCGGTGAGAGTGACAAGCGGGCCGTCGCCGACGTCGCTTTGCGCTCGTCCCACGAGGACATTCGCGTGCGTGGCCTCGAGGCGCTGCTGAAATCCGCCGAGGGGGGCAAGACCGCCGAGCATGAAGCGCTGTTGCAAGACGCCCTCGAAGACGAGAGCGCCAAGGTGCGCGGTGAGGCCTTCAAGACGCTGTGGACCTTCGCGACCGGCAGCAAAGAGCCTGCGCTCGTGCGTGCCTTGCAAGGACGCTTCGCCGATACGCGCCGCCGTGCCGTCGACGAGCTGCTCAGCATCAACGAGAGCTGGGCCGAAGGACACACCCTGCGGGCCATCGCCGACCTCGACGCCGGGGTGGCCACGACGGCCTATGAAGGCCTGGTCAAGCGCCGCAATCCCACCGACGACAGCGGCAAGAGAAAGCACGACGTCGACAACGCCGAAGCCCACCTGGCGGGACTGGCTTCGACCCTGGCGTCGTTGCGGGCACTGGCTGCCAAGGGTGCACGGCGCTGTAGACCCGATGAAGTGCGCTCGCCTCTCATCAAGCAGATCCTCGACGAGGACCACAGCGCCCGCATCGCCGCTCTCGAAGCCCTCGATGTGCTGCTGCCCAACGAAAACGGTCCCCTGATCACTGGGCTCGTGGCCAAGCACCACGACGTCAAAGTGCGCGCTGGCGAGCTGTTGGCGCTCCGCAAAGACGACAATCTTCTCGATGCCATGAAGCTCATCATTTCGTCAAAGGACGAGCTGCTGCGCCTCTATCCCGCGGACTATGTGGCCCAGCTTCGTCGTCGGGCCGCCGCGGCCATCGCCACCCTCGGCAAGCCTTCGACGGTCAAATACCTCGCCACCGATTTGATGAAGGACGATGACGCTGGCCTGCGCGAAGAAGCCGCCCGCGGCCTGGCCACGGCTTGTCGTCGTGGCGACGAGGGCTACCTGCTCGAAGCCGTCGGCCACAAGGATGTGTGGGTGCGCTCTTGGGCTGGCGAAGGTCTGGCCCGCCTCGGCGACGCGCGCTGTCTGCCCGTGCTCGTCGGCACCTTGCGCCACGAGAACCTCGCCATTCGCCGGGGTGCTGTGCTCTCGTTTTCGGCCTTTGGTGCTGAAGGCTACGCG
The DNA here is from genome assembly GCA_023248635.1 of Myxococcales bacterium. GTDB lineage: Bacteria > Myxococcota > UBA727 > UBA727 > VGSZ01 > VGSZ01. The sequence goes on along the minus strand of JAHFED010000016.1, from coordinate 82,393 downwards.
GGACTGCTGCAGGGGCTCGACGACGACAGCCGCGAGCTCGAAGAGCTGGTCTTTTCCATCGTGCTTTCGCACGACCTCTTGTTGGCCCGTCGCGGCGACTCCCCGACCTTGCTGGCAGCGTCGTTGTCGGCCGCTCGCCCCGAGGTGCGTTACGCCGCGGCCCGGGCCCTCGAGTTGCGCTCCGACGTCGACGCCTACACGGCTCACCTGGTCGAGGTGCTGGGGCCCGAAAAGCCGGAGAAGGTCGCCGACATGAAGGGCTGGCCGGATGAAGCAGCCCGCGCGCGCCTGATGGTGTCCCTGGCCGAAGCCCTTGGCAGCCCGGTGCCCGAGCAGCGTTACGCGGCAGCGTCGGCATTGCTGCACAAGGCCACGCCCAAGACCTTCTTCAAAGCCGCCGAAGACGCGGTGAAGATGAAGTCGTTGACGTCGCCGTGGACGCCGGACAACCGCCCCCGCGCCGACGACTCCGGCGCTCCCCCTGCCAGCCGGGTCAAAGGCTTCTTGCGTCGCGTGTTCTCACCGGGATCCGATCGCACGCCCGGTGCCGCTCCGGCTTCGCCGACGCCCAGCAAGCTCTCTCCCGAGGAACAACTGCGCCTGCGCCTGCTGGCCTTCGGCGCCTACGTCGGCTTGTTGCGCCAGGCCACCTCGGGCGACGACGCCCAACGCGTGCGCCGCGACGCCGTCGACCGCATCGTCGAGCTGGGCTCTCATCCGATGCCCCAAGGGGTTGGTCGCGAAGCCGCGTTGCCGGCGCTGACCCGCGCTCTCGACGACGGCCAGCACCTGGTGCGCAAGGCCGCTCTCGCGGGCTTGAAGAAGCTCTTTGCGGCCACCGGCGCCTCCGTCGACGACGCCCTCGCGCTTGCGTTGCGGGTGCCGGCCTCCGACGTCGCCAAGGCCGCGCTCGATGAGTTGGCCGAACGGGGACAGACCAGCCGCGTGGAGCAGGCCCTCAATTCGCCCGTCGCCGAAGTGCGGAAGCTCGCTTTCGAGACGTTGGAGAAGAGGGCGGCGAAGGGGTCCATCGCTCACCTGGTGCAGGCGCTGAGGAGCGAGCACGACGACCTGCGTTTGTCGGTGGTCGAGCAACTCGCCAAGCGCAAAGACGACAAATCCATCGGCGACGCCCTCGCTGCGGCCCTCGACAGCGAGCACAAGGGGCTGGTGTTGCGCGCCGCTGAGATCCTCGCCGAGCGTCAAGAAGAAAGGCACACCGAGCGCTGCGTCGACGCCTTGATTGCCCAGGCCAAAGGCGAAGACGACAACCACGTTCGGCGCGCGAGAGCGGCTCTCGCTTTGCTGGGAGACAAGGCGGCGACGGCGGCTTTGCTGGCCCTCGTCGACGAACCCGGCGCCAAAGATCTTCCAGGTTTGGCCCGCTGCCTCGGTGCGACCAAGCGCCAGGCCACCCTCGAGACCCTGGCCCGGCTCTGCGACCACGACGACGCGAGCGTGCGCGCTGCGGCTTTCGAAGCCGGGCTCCTCGTCGTCGGCAAGACCAAGAAGAAGCGCGACGACATCCGCGCTGCCGCCTTCTTCCCCATCGCTGTGAAGAGCAAAGATCCCGAGACCAAGAAGCTCGCGCTCAAAGAGCTGGCCTGGTCTGGCAGAGGATCTGCTGCCGACGACGCCGTCGTGGCCGCGTTTTCCGATCGCGAGATCGAGGTCCGTACCGCTGCCGTTGCCTGCTACGCCGAGCGCGCGCGCAAGACCGCGTCGCCACCCGGACCCCTGGAGGACGTCGTCAAGAAGGGTGCACGTGAGTTGACGCTGGGTGCTTGCGAAGGTCTCGCCCAAGCCACCGGTCACCACGCCGCCGCCCTCACCTTGGTGCCCTTGCTGCTCGTGTCGCGCGCCGGCGAAGGCGACGATCGCAGCCGCGCGCTGGTCGCGGTGGGTCGCTTGGGCGATGCCCGAGCGCTGCCGGAGCTCGAGCTCATCGTCGACGGCGGCACCGAAGAAGCACCGGCCGAGCCCGACATGATGCGCGCTGCCCTCGAAGGCCTGGGACGTTTGCACAACAGTCTCAGCGACATGGCCGCCCGCACGCGCATCTGGGATCGCGTGGAGGCCGGCGCTCTCGACGACGACAACCTTCGTGCCTACCGCGCCGTGCGCGCGCTGCGGGCCATCGGTGACGACCGGGCGAAGGCCACGCTGGTGCGCGTGCTCGACAACGAGCCCGGCGACGACGTGCTGAAAGAAGCTTGTGAGGCCGTCGCCGCCCTCGGGGTCACCGACGCTGAAGGCGCCCTCGCCGAAGTGCTCGAGAGCTGGAACGTCGACGTCCGCAAGGCCGCGCGCACGGCCCTGGACAAGCTCTTTCCCAAGGACCGCACCCGCGTCGAGCTCCACGTGCTCGACAACGCTAACAACGGCGAAGAAAAGAAAAAGGCCGCCAATTACCTCGCTGCCGAAGGCGACGCCGCCGTGCTGCTGCCGCGCTTATCCTCCCTCGACGACGACGAGCTGCGGGCGCGCCTGCGCGTGGGCCTGCTGCGCCGTGAGACCCTGCCGCTGCCGCCTTTGGTGGCCTTGTTGGCGAGCACCAGCACCGCTGCCAAAGGAAACGCGGCGGTCACCGAAGGCGCTGCCGTCGTCGCGGGCCGCACTTGGTCTTCGCCCGACGCCAAGGTGCTGGCCGACGCGCTCTTGGCCAGCGAGGCCCTGCTGAAAAAGAGCAACGACGACGGCGGCGACAGCGACAAAGACGCTCCCCGTCAGGCCGCTTGGATTGCTGTGATCGGATCCGCCGCCCACGTCGACGTCGCCCGCGCTGCTGGACTGGCCCGCAGTCGCCTCGGCGAAAATCTGCCGGCCGCCGTCCGACGAACTCTGCTCTCAGCCCTTGGGCGCGGTGGCACGACGACGGACATTCAGTTGCTCGTCACGGCCCTGGGCGATCCCGAGATCGGTTGCCGGGTGGCCGCCGCCCAGTCCCTACGCGCTCTCGCTGGCAAAGATGCCTGGAACCGCGGCAAGGGAGCGGCAGCCCGAGATCCCCACCGCTTCGTCGACGTCATGCCGAGAGATCCTTCACTCTTGAGCGATGATTCGGCCCGACCGGCTTTGCTCCCCTTGCTGCTGCGCACAGACACCGAGGCGCTGACCACCGCCGTTGACGACGCCGGGACCCGCCGGCCGATCATCGATGCCCTGTCGAGGGCCGACGACGACGGCGTGCGCGAGAAGCTCTCGGAGTTGGCCAGAGACGATGGGCTCGACGAGGCCACGCGCAAAGCCGCCTATCGTGCGCTGCGACGCTCGATGCGCTTGCAGACGGCGCGTGGGCGTCAGAAGAAAACCACCGATGCCCTGCCGAGCTGGAAGGGCGCTGCTCTGAGCGCCAAGAAGAGCACCGAGGTGACGCAATGACGGCGACGATGGCGGCGAAGACGGCGACGGCGGCCACCGCGGTGGCAGTGCGCTATCCGCGTGAGTCCGCGCTCGTGGCCGGGGTCGACGGCACCACGCTGGCGCTGGCACTCGATCAAGGCGGCCAGAGCAGCGCCGTCGGCTTCTTGGCCAAGGTGCTCGATCCCGCATTGTTCCGCGACGCGCTGGCGACGACGATGGCCATCAAGGACAGCGATCTGCGCTACAAAGGCCGCGATCGCGCCGCCTACCTCGCCTTCTTGATGAAGAAGGGCAAGAAGGCGACGGCAGCGATTTGGGAAGCGCAGAAGGCCTTTCTCGAAGAAGCGTTCAAAGCCGAGTCGACGACGCGGGAGCTCGATCCCCTCTTCACCGTTCACCCCGATGAGATCTCGCTCGAGGTCTTTTCCAAGGACGAAAGCGCCTACGCGCGACTCGCCTTCAAGAACCCGAGCTTCGCCGAGCGCAAGGCCAACCACGGCACCGTGTTTCTCGACGCTTCCAAAGAGGCCGGCGCGAGCTTCGAGTCCGTGCCGGCCTATCGCCCCCTGCAGATCGAAGCGACGTCGACGGCGACGGCCACTGCCCAGCGCGCGCCCGTCGAGCGTCACTACGACGTGCCGCATGCGTGGTTGCGCGGTTTCCTGCAGGTGCAATCGGCGGCCACGTTACCGTCGACGTCGTGCACGCTGGCCCCCATCGACCTCTACAACATCTTGCTGCAGCTGCGCCTCCGCAAGGCAAAGAACCCGCCGCGCTCCATCCGCTTCGAGCTCATCCCCGGCGAACGGCCCCGCGTCGTCCTCGAGCCTTGGGAGCTGGTGCTCGAGAGCCACGGACCCGTCTTTGCTGGCAAAGCGCCACGCGTGGCCCGCATCTTCGGCCGCACCCGGCTTGCTCTGCTGCAGCGCCTCTTGCCCCACGCCAACGGCATGCGCGTGCACCTCTTGGGAGCCGGACTCCCCTCCTTCTTCGTCGTCGAATTGCCCAACGCGACTTTGACTCTGGGTCTGTCGGGCTGGACGGAATCGAGCTGGGCCTCAGCGGTCGCCTTCGACGCCTTGATGCCCACCGTCGACGACGAAACCCTGATCAACGCGCTCGAGAAGAAGCTGGTCGGTGATGGACCCCAGACTCTCGAAGCCTTGGTCGCCGCCACCAAGAAGCCTGTCGATCAGGTGAGGGGCGGGGTGCAGCGGCTCTGTCTGCGCGGACAGATCGTGTTCGACATCGCCGACGGCGTGTATCGCCCCCGCAGCATCTTCGGCGCTGCTGTCGCTGACGAGGTCACGGCCTTTGGTTCCGAACGCGAGCGCGAGGCGCACCGCCTGTTGGCCAAGAAGAACGCGGTGCAGTTGGTGAAGCTGCACGATCAAGGCAGCGACGGCGTCGAGGTGCACGGCGAGGTCAAAGACGAAGCCCAGCAGCGCACCTATGCACCGCGCTTCACCTCCGACGTCGAAGGCCGCGTTTCTGAGGCCCATTGCACCTGCCCCCGCTTCCGCCGCTCAGCGATGCGCGAAGGACCCTGCGAGCACATGATCGCCTTGCGCGTGGCCTGGGGCCGCAAGCGCGCCGACGACGAAAAGAAGCGCGACACGCCCGAGGGCCGCAAGCTCATCCGCGCCGAGACCCGCACCTTCTTGAAGCGCGATGGCCTGAGCGGGAAACAGACGGTCACCCGCGTGTCCCTCGACGACAAAGTGGTCCTGCTCTCCTGGGGATTGGCCCTCGCGCCGCCGCGCCACCAGCGCATTTGGTTCGACAGTGATTCCGAGGCCCGCGACGCCTATTTTCAGAGACTGGAAGCCCTGATAACAGAAGGCTTCGTCGACGCCGACCGCCAGTAGTTTCTTGATATTATTTTGACAGAGAAAGGAGCACGCACAGACGATTTCTTCTTCGAGGTCGGATAGGATTTGCAGTATTTGATATTCAAGACGCTTGCGCGTCTTGAATGGAGTGGGAGCGAAGGGTTCAGCCGTTGTGCCTCGCGCACAAGGTCGATGTTGCGTCGACCTGGAAACCCGCCCGACATCCTCCGCAAGGATGCCTGTTCTTGGCTCGCTTCGGCCGATGACCCCTCGGGGTCACCGGTTCGCTGAGGCCACGACGCCGACCGCCGTGGAACCGGTGACCCCGAGGGGTCATCGGCCGGCGAGCCGGTGAGGCATCCGATGCCCCAAGAGTGATGGTGATCTCTTCGCCCCGCTCCGCTTCGTTTCTGTTTCGACGTCGATGAAGACAGCGTCTGTTCCTGCTCCCTTCTGACTCTTTGGGTATGAGGTCTTGCATGCAGCCCAGCGACTCCCTCCTGCGCGCCGATGCGCCCCAAGTCCGAGAGACCGCTGCCCTCGAGGTGGCGCCGACGCCTTTGCTGGCGAAGATCGCCGAAGCCGAGCGTGAGCGTCGGGTGATCGAGCAGGCTGCCCGGGTGAAGAGGCAGGCCGACATCGATGAAGCTGGCGGCATCGAGAAGTGGCTGCACGCCCAACTGGTGGCGGCAGGCTTGGCGGTGACCGAGGATCCTGCGACCCTCACCGACGCGCAGAAAAAGTCGTACAAAGAAAGAAAGAAAGCTGAAGCCTCAGAGAAGCGTCGTCTGCGCAAGCTGGCCTGGCAGGCTTATCATGCAACCCACATCAATCATCTTGGGTCCGCTGTCTTTTACAACGACCTTGTCGACATCGATAAGTTCGACATCGAACGCCGCGAAGACCGCGCCAAAGATCTCGGGCTCCCGGACTGGACGACGCCGACGAAGCTGGCGTCGGCTTTGGGTCTGTCGATCTCGCGTCTGCGTTGGCTGGCCTTTCACAAAGACGTCGACACGGGCTCCCACTACATCCGCTTCACCATCCCCAAGCGCGACGGCAGCGCCCGCCAAATCACCGCACCGAAGACCGACCTGAAGCGCGTGCAGCGTCATCTGCTCGACAACCTGCTCGACCGCCTGACGGTGCACTCGGCGGCCCATGGCTTCATCGCGAAAAAGAGCATCCAGACCAACGCCCTGGTGCACGCCGGCGCCGACGTCGTCGTCAAAGTCGACATCAAAGACTTCTTTCCCACCATCACTCTGCCGCGCGTCAAAGGACTGCTGCGCAAGTCCGGCTTGCCCGAGCAAGTGGCCACGCTGGTCGCGCTCCTCTGCACCGAGAGCCCCCGCGACGTCGTCGATTTCCGCGGCCAGACGCTCTACGTCGCCACTGGTGCGCGCGCCTTGCCCCAGGGATCGCCTGCGTCGCCGATGATCACCAACGCGCTGTGCGTGCGGCTCGACAAGCGCATGGCCGGCCTCGGCCGCAAGCTCGGCTGCACCTACACCCGCTACGCCGACGACCTCACTTTCTCCTTCAAGAAGAAAGACGCGTCGTCGACGGCACCCATCGGATCTTTGCTCCATGGTGTGCGGGTGGTGTTGCAAGGCGAAGGCTTCGAGCTCAACGCCAAGAAGACGACTGTCATGGGCGGTGGCGCGCGTCAGGTGGTCACTGGCCTCATCATCAACAAGAGGCCCAAAGCGACAGCGTCGTCGCCGTCGACGTCGGCCACCCGTGTTCCCCGCGAAGTCGTGCGCACCCTGCGGGCGGCGCTGCACAACCGCGCCAAGGGCAAGATCAAAGAAGGCGAGAGCTTGGCCCACCTGCGGGGGTTGGCAGCTTTCGTGTTTCAGAGCGATCCCGTGAAAGGCCGCGCTTTCCTCGTCGAAATCGACGCCCTCGAAGCCGCCGCCACCAACTGATTTTCGAGTGATTGATTGTTGAAGAGAAAGGAGCACGCACAGACGATTTGTTCTACAGCGTCGAACAGTTTTCTTGAAGGATTCGGAGTGGGTAACGGCTCAGCCGTTGTGCCTCGCGCACAAGGTCGATGTTGCGTCGACCTGGAGACCCGCCTGACATCCTCCGCAAGGATGCCTGTTCTTGGCTCGCTTCGGGGGAGCACCCCACGGTGCTGCTCCCTCGCTGAGGCCACGACGCCGACCGCCGTGGAGGGAGCAGCACCGTGGGGTGCTCCCCCGGCGAGCCGGTGAGGCATCCGATGCCCCAAGAGTGATGGTGATTCGTTCACCCACTCCGGGTCCTTCCGATTGCTTCGACGCCGTAGAAGGAAACGTCTGTGTCTGCTATTTTTGGTTACTGAACTGAAGAGAGAGAAGGAGCACGCACAGGCGATTTCTTTGACGACGTCGAACAGGTTTTTCGAAGGATCAGAGTGGGTAACGGCTCAGCCGTTGTGCCTCGCGCACAAGGTCGATGTTGCGTCGACCTGGACACCCGCCTGACATCCTCCGCAAGGATGCCTGTTCTTGGCCCACTTCGGGGGAGCAGCTTCAATTGCAGCTCCCTCGCTGAGGCCACGACGCCGACCGCCGTGGAGGGAGCTGCAATTGAAGCTGCTCCCCCGGTGGGCCGGTGAGGCATCCGATGCCCCAAGAGTGATGGTGATTCGTTCACCCACTCTGGTCCTTCGGAGCTGTTTCGACGCCTGGAAGAAAACGTCTGTGCCTGCTTCGTTCTCCTGTAGCGGGCCCGCGCGGTCAGCGTGGGCGCGCCGGCCCACGCGGCACCCATCGATCATCGAGCCCCAGCAGCTGCTCATCCCCGATCTCGCTGAACTTCGACCGCGGAGCGGTCTCGTTCATCGCCGTCGGAGATGCTCTTCTGGGAGCTCTGGTGCAGACCTCCCCCCGCGCCGGCGGAGCCGGACGCGGGCCGCGGGCGCGCTTCACGCGCATCATCCCGCGTCTTTCCCATCTCGGAACGCGGTCGAACATCAAGCGGACGCGGGATCAGTGGTGGCCAACGACCTTCTGGCCGTGCACCAAGGTGAGCGACTCTTTGGACACCACCTTGGGCTTGGGCGCATGGAAGGTGTGGTCGTCGTCGGGGAAGACCTGGCGCTTCACTTCGTCGACGTAGGTCCGCACGGCCTCTTGCACCACCGCGGCGCCGTCGACGTACTTCTTCACGAACTTGGGCGTGAAATCCGGGTTGAGCCCGAGCAGGTCGTAAAGCACCAACACCTGGCCGTCGCAGCAGTTGCCCGCACCGATGCCGATGGTCGGAATGGTGAGGGTGTCGGTGATGTCTCGGGCGAGGTCCTCGGGGATCCCCTCCAGCACGATGGCGTAGGCACCGGCTTCTTGCAGGGCGACGGCGTCGTCGAACACGCGCTGGCGGCTCTCGGGATCTTTGCCCTGCACCACGAAGCCGCCCATGGCGTGCACGCTCTGGGGCATCAAGCCGACGTGGCCCATCACGGGGATGCCGGCTTCGACGAGGCGCACCACAGTCTTTGCGATCTTGGCGCCGCCCTCGAGCTTCACCGACGACGCCCCCGCCTGCAGCAGCCGCGCAGCGTTCTTGAGCGCGTCGTCGTCGTTGGACTGGTAGCTCATGAAGGGCATGTCGCCGACGACGTGGGCGCGGGACACGCCCTTGGCCACGGCGGAGGTGTGGTAGGCCATCTGCTCGATGCTGACGTTGAGGGTGTTCTGCTCGCCCTTGACGACCATGCCGAGGGAGTCACCAACGAGGATCATGTCGATGCCGGCGCCGTCGAGCAGCCGGGCGAAGGTGGCGTCGTAGCCCGTCAGCATGGTGATGCGCTGACCGTCTCTCTTCATTTGGGCGAGGGTGCGCAGCGTGACCGGGGGCCGTTTCGGGGACGCATTGGAGGCAGTCGGCGTCACGGGGAACTGGGACGACATGACGGGCTTTCCGGTGAGACGCGCTGGCCCCGTGTCAGCTGCGGGCCTGCTCGCGCAGACGTCGCACCTGGGAAGGAGGTGCCCGCCGGAGGATTCCGGTCGAGCCCGGCTGCCAAGCGATCCGATCCGTCCCGGGCGATCCCGGGCGCTACGAGGCAATCTATCGATCGAAGTCAGGAAGCGGAACAGTCCGCGTCGCCCTGACCGTTGTCACCGCCCTCAGGCGCTGGGGTTTGGATGTCGCTGAAAACCGAGGCCATAACAGCTTGAAATCAAATACAGATCTGTCTTGGACGCGGATTGTGGACTGGGTCGCCAACCAAGAGGGGAGGCTCATGCGCACAGGCAAGCCGCGCCAGCGGCTGGAACATCAAATTTCTGTGCCCTCAGGCCGGGCGGCCCCTTGCAAAGTCGCCGGCGTCGGCGCCGCCTTTGTCGTCGTTGCTCTGGCGGCAAGCGTCGTCCACGCCGACGTGCCGGTGTCTTTGGGCCTCGCGGGGGCGACGGAGCGCGCCGGCCTCACCCAAGACGCCCGCAAGAATCCCAGCGCGGCCTCGTTTGGGGCTCCGATCTCCGACGACCGTCGCTTCTTCAAGCTGCGTTGGCGGCTGCCCTGGCTGCTGTCGTCGAGCGGCTTGGGCGCCGGCCCCTTCGCCAGCGGCTTCACCTCGACGGGCTTGGCCTTTTCAGGCTTGCAGCTCGCCGCCGAGCCGACGAGGGATTTGTCGGCGCTGGTTCCCCAGCTCGAGCTGGGCGAGGAGAAAAAGCTCGGGCACCTGCAGCTCGGCGCCCTCTCTTTCAGCCTCGGTCACCACACCCTCGTCGATCGCATGACCAACAGTCCCGACGGCCTGGCCCGGCGGGTGGGCATGCTGGCCGAGGGCAATCTCGCTGGACTCGGCGGCAGCATCGCCGTCGGCGACGTCTTGGCCCCCCAGAGCTTCCTGGCGGGTCGGGTGAATGGACGGCCCTTGCTCTGGTTCATGGCACCCGATGCCACCTTCCAACCCAACGAGCTCGACCTCGACCCACGCACCGAGGTCCTCGGCGTTTGGCTGATCGGGGTCAGTGGGGCGGCGGACTTCGACGCCCCGGCGGCGCAGGGCACCGGCACGGTCGCTGCCTACGGGGTCGACAACGAGGCGGCGGTGCTCGACAACCAATTGGTCAAGGTCATCGCCTCCCTCGACGTGAACGCGCTGACGACCGAGGCCTCGGGCCGCACCGTCAACGGCTTCGGCGTCCACCCCGGGCTGCAGCTGATGTTCGACATCGGCGGCGTGCGCGCCGACGTCGACGGCGAATTCAATTGGGGCAGCGATGGCTACCAGCCACGCATGTTCGACCGGCTCTACACCCTCGAGCGCGTGTCCACCTTGGGCACGGGCAAGCCGAAGCTCGCGCTCGATCGGCCAGGATCCTGGGGCTATCAGGCGCGCGCGCAGCTCGGCGTGCTCGAGATGGTGACGGTGTTCGCCGAGATCAAAGACCAGCTTCCCCTCGACGAGCAGCGGGGCAGCGGCAACCTGACGACGACGGTCGGCGCCTCCACCTGGATCGTGATGGCCGGCGGCGCTGTCACCGCCACCCAGACCGGCATCGGACAAAACCAGCTGCTCGGACCAGGCTTCGTCGTCACCGCCGAAGGACGCGTGGGCTTGATTCTCAACGTTCTGCACCTGGTCGGTCGCGCCTGGCGGGCCCACGTGGCAGCCGGAGACGATGCCGGCGAGTACGTCGTCGACGAAGGCGCGTCTTTGGGGCTCGAGGTCAATTTCGACGTGCTCTGATCAACGCCCTTCGTTGGCGCAAGCAGGTCCAACGATCCCAACGACGCGCTCTTTGGCGCCGGCGTCGATTCCGGCCTCCTCGCTGTGACGCCAGGCCTCGTAGAGCACGCAAAATTGCGCGGGGTCGGCTTGCAAGCAGGACAAGAAGTCGGCGGCGGCGGCGTCGACCTTTCCGGCCTGCCAGCGTGCGAGGCCGCGGTTCCAGACGAAACCAAGAATGGGCCGCCCGTCGCTGCGCCCGAAATTCTGCGGGCGGGGCAAAGCCGAGAAGGCGACGGCGTGCTCTGCGGCCTCAAGCTCGCGCACCGCATCATCGGTCCCGGCATAGACCGTGGTGGCGGCCTCCCAAATGGCGGCGCTCTGTGGGCACAGCGAGATGGCACGCTCGACGTGACGCCGCGCCAGGGCGGGGTCGCCCAGCGCCAACGACAGCTGGGCGGCGGCGGCGTGGGCCTGGCATTGAGTCGCAGGATCCAGGGTGCCAAAGCCCGGACGGTTGAAGGCGCGGTGAAAGCTCTGCAGGGCCGCGCGCTGGTCGTGCCCCCCCAGCGCCGCGCCGACGTTGAGGTGGCCCAGCCCGTTGTCCGGGCAAGCTTCGTCGTCGACGGTGTTTTGCCAGAGCAGCCATTCCTGGTGCCACAGGGCCCCCCGCAGCGCCGTGACGGAGGCCAAGGTGCCCACGACCGCCACCAACACGGGCAGACGCAGCCGCGGCCGCAAGCGGTCCCCCGCCCAACCCAGGGCCAAGGCCAGGGCCACGCTCGGAGCATAGAGGTAGCGGTCGGCAACGAGAGCGGGGAAGGGGATGAGGTTCAAGACCGGAAAGAGCGCGGCCGTGAACCAAGCCAACAAGAAGAAAGGCAGAGGCCGACGTCGAGCCCGGCGCCCAAGATGCAGCAGCGCCACGGCGTAGACGACGACGACGACGATGCTCACGGCGAAGCGCGGGTCCCTGGCGCCGTTGGGAAATGCGAAGCAGCGGTTGAACTCGAAATCGAAGGGCACGAGGGCTTGCTGCAGGTAGCGCGTGAACCCCCACAGAGCGAAGACGACGTGGTTGCCCCAGCTTCCACCATGGGGTGGCACGATGACACCATTGGCCTTTGCAATCCATAGAAAATGCAACAAGAACAGCGCTGAGATCAGCGTAGGCAGCACCAACCGACCGATGATTTTTTTGATATCCAACATCGAATTCTCGGCAAATATCTCAATCAAAATAAACAGCACAGGCGCAATAAAACCCATGCTCTTGGACAACAGGGACAACACCAAGAAGGCAAGGGTGGCCGGAGAGGCCAGGCGCCGTCCATCGTCGATAGAGCGTGCGTAGCAGAGCACGGCGGCCAGGAGGAAGGCCGTGTACATCGGGTCCTTCAGGGCAGCGATCCAGGCCACAGCCTCGAGGTGCCCAGGATGCGCGGCAAAGATCAGCCCGGCGCTCCAGCAGGCCCCAGGCGACAGGCGGAGGCGAACGCCCAGCGCCACCACCAAGATCGATGACGTGAAATGAAACAGGAGATTGGCCACATGAAACGCCGTCGGCCAGGCACCAAAACGCTGCCACAGCACCCAGTAGATAGAATCGCGCGCCGGAAAATATTCGATGAAGTGCCCGAGCTCAGCATCGCGGGGATTCCACAAGGCCATGATTCCCGCCAGACCTGGGGTCTGAATCGGCGTATTTCCGAGCACATAGAGAGGATCATCAAAGGTCAGAAAAGGTGCCGTCGCGCTCGATGCGAAGGTCAAGGCGACGACGACGGCCAGGACGGCGCCGCCCCAGAACCATGTGCGCAGGTTGAAGCTTCGGGTTTCCGGGCTCATGCGGGTGGCCTGGGTCTATTTGCGCCGTGCCAACGGCGCAAAGCAGGAAGCACGGTGCGCCGTGCCAACGGCGCAAAGCAGGAAGCACGGTGCGCCGTGCCAACGGCGCAAAGCAGGAAGCACGGTGCGCCGTGCCAACGG
>JAHFED010000016.1:0-69528 GCA_023248635.1 Myxococcales bacterium | reverse complement strand
TGCGCCGTGCCAACGGCGCAAAGCAGGAAGCACGGTGCGCCGTGCCAACGGCGCAAAGCAGGAAGCACGGTGCGCCGTGCCAACGGCGCAAAGCAGGAAGCACGGTGCGCCGTGCCAACGGCGCAAAGCAGGAAGCACGTTGCGCCGTGCCAACGGCGCAAAGCAGGAAGCACGGTGCGCCGTGCCAACGGCGCAAAGCAGGAAGCACGGTGCGCCGTGCCAACGGCGCAAAGCAGGAAGCACGGTGCGCCGTGCCAACGGCGCAAAGCAGGAAGCATGGTGCGCCGTGCCAACGGCGCAAAGCAGGAAGCACGTTGCGCCGTGCCAACGGCGCAAAGCAGGAAGCACGTTGCGCCGCGCCAACGGCGCAAAGCAGGAAGCACGGTGCGCCGTGCCAACGGCGCAAAAGCAGAAAGCACCTTTGAGCCGTGCCAACGGCGCAAAGCAGGAAGCCCTTGCACCGTGCCAACGGCGCAAAGCAGGAAGCCCTTGCACCGTGCCAACGGCGCAAAGCAGGAAGCACGGTGCGCCGTCGGTCTCAGGCAAGGGCAGCTCGTCGGGTCGAAGCGGGCGCTTGCCGACATCGTCGTTCCTGCGTCCGCTCATCGCCGGAGACGCCCCGAGGACGGGCGAGGGCGGGGAAAGACCGGATCCACGTCGAGAAACCAGGGTTTGTCTCGTTCCCGCTCCTTTCCAACGACGGACGAGACCTGGCGGGGCAGCCCATTGGTCCAGCCCGGGGCTTTGTGCCGACGGCGTCACCGACCCAAGAAATCCCTGATCGCGACGAACGGGCGGACCCCGGGTATCGTCACAGGACTCTCCTTGGAGGCCGCACAATGCTGCGTCACCTGCTCGCCCTTTCTTCCTTGGTCTTGTTGTCGTCCGCCTGCCCCGGCATCGGTCTCCCCGACGGGGGCAACGAAGGCGAAGGTGAGGGCGAAGAGGGCGAGGGCGAAGGAGAGGGCGAAGGTGAGAACGCGGGCGAAGGAGAGGGCGAAGGCGAAGGAGAGCAGCCGCCGACCGACCCCATTCGCGAGCCCAACGCCGGCGATCCGCGCAATGCCACCCTCGACTCCGATTGCGACGGCCTCACCGACCTCGAGGAGTTCACCAACACCTTCGCCGGTGGCCTGCGCACCGACCCGGCGGACTATGACTCCGACGACGACGGCGTGGCCGATGGCGTCGAGCTGGGACGCAGCGCCGTCATCGACAGCGAGTGCCCGCTCACCTGGCAGGACCTCGATCCGACGACGACGACGTCGCCGGTGGACGACGACACCGACCAGGATTGTCGTGGCGATGGCATCGAGGACCCCAACATCAACGGCCGCGTCGACGCCGGCGAGGCCGATCCCAACGAGGTCGACAGCGACGGCGACGGCATCCTCGACACCACCGAAGATCCCAACTGCAACGGTGCCACGGACCCCGGCGAGACCGACGGAACCGATGCCGACAGCGACGGCGACGGCGTCAACGATGGGGTCGAAGTCGCCGACGGGCTCGACCCGCTCGATCCCGACACCGACGGCGACGGCATCGACGACGGCATCGATCCAAACCCACTGGTCGCCGACCCTGACACCGACGTCGACGGCATTCCCGACAGCCTCGACAGCGCCCCCAACAACCCCGATCGCGACGGCGACGGCCTGCTCGACGGCGCCGAAGACCTGAACATCAACGGGCTGCTCGACAGCAACGAGACCGATCCCGACCGCGCAGACACCGATGGCGACGGGCTCAACGACGGCGCCGAAGCCGCCGCCTCCACCAATGCCCGCCTGGCCGACTCCGACGGCGACCTCCTCAACGACAACGTCGAGGTCAACATCACCACCACCGACCCCAACGACCGAGACACCGACGGCGACGGCATCGCCGACGGGCTCGAAGACCGAAACGGCGACGGCGTCGTCGGGGCCCCGAACCCCGCCGGCCAAGAGACCGATCCCAAGTCGGCAGACACCGACAACGACGCCCTCAGAGACGGCGACGAAGACCGCAATCGCAACGGCCGCCTCGACGCTGGGGAGACCGATCCCCGCGTCGCCGACCGCGACAGCGACGGCGATGGCCTCTCTGACCAACAAGAGGCGCTCCTGGGCACCAACCCCAACGAGGCCGACACCGACGCCGACGGCATCGACGACGGCGACGAGGTCAACGACACCACGACCGATCCCACCGACGCCGACTCCGACGACGACCTGCTGACCGACGGGATCGAGCTCAACAACGGCACCAATCCGCTCAACCCCGACAGCGACGGCGATGGCGTCCTCGACGGCACCGAAGACCGCAACCACGATGGCACCCACGACGCCGGCGAGATGGATCCCCGCGACGACGACTCCGACGACGACGGCGTCGTCGACGGCGCCGAAGACAGCAACCAAAACGGCATCCACGACGCCGATGAACCTCTGGACCCCCTCAACGGCAACGACGTCAACGCCACCATTTCGTCGTCGTGCGCCTTCCCCATCACGCCGGGGCTCTTCCCCGAGGCCGAAAGCGACATCCTGCTGGCCCTGTCCCCGGATTTTGCCGGCGCTGACGTGCGCCCAATCGTCCGCAATGGCGTGACCATCGGCAGCTCCGCCTTCGACGCCGCCCACCAGGTCTTTGCCTTTGCCCTGCGCCGGGCCCCCGCCGCCACGCCCCAGGTGCAGCTCACCGCCATCGAGACCGGCCTCGGCAGCGACCTGACGCTGCCCATCGTGCAGTCCTTCCAGACCTGGGACCAGTTCGACGCCGTCCGGGGCACCTACAACCTCGTGTCCATCGTGCCCCCCGCGACGAGACTGAACCAGGTAGCCCGCGTGGCCCTGGGGCTCGCCCAAGGCGACGTCAGCCTGTCCCTCGACTTCGCTGGCGCCCCCGTCGAGGCCGCCGCCAACGTCAAGCTCGGGCTGGTGGTGCTGCAGCGCAGCGTCAACACCAGCATCGTCGTCGGCGTGGCGACCAACCTCGCGCAATTCGACACCGCCGCCAGCGGCCGCGACTTCCGTCTCGAAGACATCAACGGCGGCACAGCCCAGGGACAGGTCGGCGACGCCGTCGGCACCCAGTGCGACGTCTTCGACTCGCAGGCAGACACGCCGGTCGACTTCCTCTGGCTCCTCGACAACTCGGGATCCATGGGCGACGAGCTCGCCGCTGTGTCCCAGGCCGTCAGCGACTTCTCGGCTGCGGTCGGAAACACCGACCTCGATGCCCGCGTCGCCGTGGCCACCACCGAGTTCGAATACAGAGACACGGGTCCCACCTTCGCCAACGACAACGACATCACCGGCACCTGCACCTTCAACGGCTCCCTGGCCTCGGTGGGACCTCGTGTGTGCATGTGTGCGTTTACGTCGCCAGCCGAGTCCGCCCAGTTCTCGGCCTGCATCAACGCCATCATCGACGTCGACTGCGACGTCGCCGTCCCCGGCAACAACTGCCGAGCGGTCAACGCCAACGACAACACCAACATCTTGGGCGGCGCCGGCAACGAGGGCGGCCTGGGGGCTGCGCAGGAGGTGCTCGCCGACGTGCTCAGCCAAGCCGCCTCGCCGACGCGACGGAAGATCCGCCTTGATGCCAAGGTCGTGGCGATCTTCATCACCGACTCTGGCGACCAGACCGCCGCGCAAAACAACACCGAGCAACCCTACGTCCCGGCCGCGGCGTTCTCTGGAGCCACCTTCGCCGGTGGCGAGGCCGCAGCGCTGACGACGTCGGTGACCTTTTGGGCCAACCTCTTGGGCAACCGCGCGGGCGGCGGCTGGGATCCCAACCGCACCGACGAGCCGCCGCTCTTTGTCAGCGGCATCTTGTGCCCTCTGGCCCTCGAGGTCGGCGACACCGGCTGCAACGGCGAAGAAGACGCCACCGGTCCTGAGGCTCCCGTCTTCAGCGGCGCCAACAACTTCGACGGCGAGCGCTTCGCCATCGGTCGCTACTACGGCGTGCTGAGCGAGCTGGGCGGCATCACCGGCAGCATCGCAGACTCGCGGGGGGCGGGCTTCGCGGGCGCCAACCTCGGCAACATCTCTTTGACCATCGAGGCCATCTTGCGGGCGGTGGTGACGGCGTCGTCGCCCTACGAGCTCACCCACGATCCCATCAGCTCCACCATCAAGGTGGCTCTCGAAGGACCCGCGGTCGGCGCCTGCAACCTCGCCGACGTTCCCCGGGTCACCGACCTCAACGGCGATGGCTTCCTCTACGACGCCACCACCAACGCCATCGCCTTCGTCGGCGACTGCCGCCAGCTCCAGGTCGATACCGACATCGCCGCCAGCTATCGCACCTGGATCGACCTCACCGACGACCCCGACGGCGAAGACCAGCCCTGCGGCGGCGACTGCCCCGATCCCCTCATTTGCGTGAACGACCAGTGCGTCTGCCCCGCCGATTGCGGCCTCGATGCCGGTCTCGCAGCGGGGCAGACCTGCGACACAGAGACCGATGGCAACGCCGACGGCTTCCCCGATTGCATCGCCGAGTGTTTGCCCGACTGCGGCGGCTGCGATCCAGGCCAGGAGTGCGACGTCGACAGCCCCAGCTGCACCTGCGCTTGTCCGACGGACTGCAACTTCGGCGACGACCTGCCCGAGGGCTTCGTCTGTAACCTTGACACCTGCCAAGCCGAGTGCGCTCCCAACGGCTGCGCCGGCGATCCCCCCGGTCCGAACTTCATCTGCGGCCCCAACTGCGTCTTCGAATGCCCGAGCGACTGCGGCGGCGGCCTCGCCCCCAACGAGCGCTGCAACCCCCTGACCTGCACCCCCGAGTGCTCGCCCGACTGCAACGCCAACTGCGGCGGTTTCACCCAATGTGATGCCACCGAGTGCGCCTGCGAGTGCCGCGCGGAGTCCACCTGCTCAGCGGGTTTCGTCTTCGACGTCGGCGCCTGCGACTGCGTGTGCGACGCCGTGGCCCTCGCCTGCCCGGTGACCCATGCCGCCAACCTCGAGAGTTGCAACTGCGAGTGCCAACCCAACTGCAACGGCGCCTGCGTCGGCGGTGAATTCTGCGACGTCGGCACCTGCAGCTGCCAAGGGCTCGAAGGCCCCTGATGGAGGTGGTGATCCTCGCCGGCGGCCTCGGCACCCGGCTCGCCGAAGAGACGGCGCTGAAGCCAAAACCCATGGTGGAAATCGGCGGCATTCCGATTCTCCACCATGTGATGGACATCTACGGGCGGCAGGGTTTCACCGAGTTCACCGTCTGCCTGGGTTATCTGGGCGCGGTGATCAAGCGCTACTTCCACGATCTCGTCACCCTCGGCGACGACCTCAGCATCGAGTTGGGCACCGGCGAAGTGCGCCGTCGACCGATCCCCGAAGCTCGCGGACTTCAGTGGAGAGTGAATCTCATCGATACTGGGTTTCAGACCATGACGGGAGGCCGGCTCAAGCGCCTCTCTTCTGTGCTCAAGGGTGAGCGTTTCTTGCTCACCTACGGCGACGGCGTCGCCAACGTCGACGTCAACGCGCTGCTCGCTTTCCACCGCAGCCATGGGCGCCTGGCCACGGTGACTGCGGTGCGACCCCCAGCCCGCTTCGGGGCCCTGGATCTCGACGGCGACACCATCCGCTCTTTCCAGGAGAAGTCCCAGCTGGCCGAGGGCTGGATCAACGGCGGCTTCATGGTGATCGAGCGGGCCGTGCTGAATTTGATCGAGGGCGACGAGACCGTGCTCGAGCGCGACGTGCTGTCGCAGGTGGCCGCCGACGGACAGCTGCGCGCCTTCCGCCATGAGGGCTTCTGGCAGTGCATGGACACCCTGCGCGATGTCCGCACTCTCGAGGCACTGTGGGAACAAGGGAACCCGCCATGGCGCAGCTGACCCAAAGGCCCCACCTTGTCCGACCCAAGGGTCCCACCCGGCGCCCGCGCTTTCTCGTCGACAAAGCGAGCTTGACGCCACCCTCTCCCGCAGACGGGAGGGGGTCAGAAGGTCTGCTGCTTTGCCCTCTGGCCGGGCAGCCAATTGACGTCGAGACTCCTCCCTCTCACCCGTTTCGGCGTAGGAGTGAGGGTAGCCTTCGAGGAGTCCGAGCACCCTCGGAGCGATCTCGCGGCCTCCGGAACGACGCTCGTTCTGCACCATGAGGAGGCCCATGCGCGCGTTCGTTACCGGCGCCACCGGCATGGTGGGCTCACAGCTCGTCAGACAGTTGCTCCAACGCGGCGATGACGTCGTCGTCTTGGTGCGCGATCACGATCCCCAAAGTGAGCTGCTGCGCTCGCGCGACATCGAACGCACCACCGTGGTGAACGGCGCCCTCGAAGACGTCACCGTGCTCGAGCGGGCCTTGGCCCAGCATGCTCCCGACGTCGTCTTTCACCTCGGGGCCCAGACGCAGGTGGGCGCCGCCGTGCGCCAACCCCTCGACAACTTCGAGGCCAACGTGCGCGGCACCTGGAACCTCCTCGAGGCCTGTCGACGACAAAAAGACCTGCTGCGCGCCATCGTCGTGGCCAGCACCGACAAGGCCTACGGCGACCACCAAGGCAGCGCCTACACCGAGGACATGCCCCTGCAGGGCAAATACCCCTACGACGCCTCCAAGGTCGCCGCCGAGATCGTGGTGCGCTCCTACCGCGAGACCTTCGCGCTGCCCCTCGTCGTCGCCCGCTGCGGCAACATCTTTGGCCCCGGCGACCTCAATTGGGCGCGGCTCATCCCCGGCACCATCAAAGACGCGCTGGCCGGGCGCCGCCCCGTGGTGCGCTCCGATGGCAGCCTGGTGCGCGACTACTTCTTCGTCGACGACGCTGCCGCCGCCTATCTGGCGCTCGCCGATCAAGCAGGGCGGGCCGACGTCGACGGACAAGCGTTCAATTTTTCCGCCGACGAACCCCTCAGCGTCCTCGACGTCATTGCTCGCATCGGCAGCGCCATGGGTCGAGAGCTGATCCCCGACGTGAGAAACATCGCCCAGCACGAGATCCCGACCCAGCGGCTGTCGTCGTCGAAGGCCCAGCGCGTCCTTGGATGGAAATCACAACACACTTTTGCGTCTGCGTTGACGAAGACCATTGCCTGGTATGAGGCCTTTCTCGGCGCCCGCTGAGTCCGAGATCGGTGGAGCAGCTCGAGGACAGTGCTACGGTCCGGCGCGCGGGCGCCGAGCCCCTGCAAAAAACACCATGAAAAACACCACGCGCTGTCGCTGCTGCACCGGAACGCGCCTCGAGCCCGTCGTCGATCTCGGCGTCGTTCCCCTGGCCAACGCCTTCCTGGCGGCGCCAGCGGCAGGAACATCAACGCAGAAGGTGCGCGACGACGACGAAGCCCGCTTCCCCCTGGCGGTGCTGCGCTGTCACGACTGCGGGCTCCTGACCCTGTCCGTCGTCGTCGACCCCAAGTTGATGTTCAGCGACTACCCCTACGTGTCGGGGACTTCGCCCACCATGGTCGAGCACTTTGGTGCCTACGCCAAAGACATCGGCGAACGCTTTGCCGGCTCAGCTGGTGGTGGCGAAGCGCTCGTCGTCGAGATTGGCAGCAACGATGGCACCTTGCTGAAGCAGCTGCCGGCCGGCACCCGGCGCCTCGGCATCGAGCCGGCGGCCAACATCGCCGAGCTGGCGCGCACGGCCGGGGTGCCGACGACGACGGCCTTCTTCAACGCGGCCAGCGCCGCCTCCATCGTGAGCGAGTACGGCAAGGCAAAGGTGCTCATCGGCAACAATGTCATCGCGCACATCGACGACCTCGACGACCTCGCGGTGGCCGTCACCAACCTGCTCGACGACGACGGCGTCTTCGTCTTCGAGGTGCCGCACGCATTGACCATGCAAGAGAAGGTCGAATTCGACACCATTTACCATGAGCACCTGAGCTACTTCTCCCTGCGCGCGGTGACCGCGTGGTTGCGGCGCCATGGCCTCGAGGTCTTCGACGTCAAACAGGTGTCCGTGCACGGAGGATCGATCCGCGTGCATGCCGCACGCGCCGGCAAACAGCAGCGCAACGCCAGCGTCGACGACGTCGTTGCCGCCGAAACGGCTGCGGGTCTGGACTCGGGATCGGGTTGGAAGCAGTTCGCGGCGCGCGTGGCTGCCATCCGCACGGGCTTGCCACGATTGCTCGATCAGCTGCGCGCCGACGGAGCCCGGGTCGCCGCCTACGGAGCCGCTGCCAAGGGCAACACCCTGCTCTGCACTTGTGGCCTCGATGGGCGCGACCTGCGCTACGTCGTCGACAAGAATCCACTCAAGCAGGGGCTGCTCACCCCTGGCAGTCGGCTGCGCGTGGTCTCTCTCGAGGCCTTGCAAAAGGAGCCCGTCGACGTCCTCCTGGTGCTGGCCTGGAATTTCCTCCCCGAGATTCAACAGCAATTGGCACGCTGGCGGAGCGGAGGCGGGCGCTTCGTCGTTCCCCTCCCCCAGCCCCAGATTCTCCCGTGACCATGCGAACGTTCGACCGTCGGCCGCTGCTGACCGTCCTGTGCCCGGTCTTCAACGAGCAGCGATGCGTCCCCCTCTTTTATGAGCGCTGGAAGATCCTCAGCCAGAGTCTAGCAAACCGCGTCGACGTCGAACTGATATTTTGCAACAATTCTTCGACCGATGGCACGGTCGACCAGATTCTCGGGCTTCGCGCCACCGATGCGCGGGTCCAGTTGCTTACCTACACGAGAAACATCGGCTATCAGGCCTCACTTCAAGGAGGCCTGCGCCAGGCCTCCGGTGACGCCATCGTCATGGTCGACGTCGACTGCGAGGACCCGCCCGAGATGATCGCCGCCTTCGTCGATCACTGGCTGGAGGGCTACGACTTGGTCTATGGCGAGCGCATGAAGAGGCGTGAACCGGGTTGGATTACGTTGTGCCGCAAGATTTTTTATCGCTTGAATCGTCTAGTTGCTGACAGCGAAATCATTGTTGACATGGCCGAATTCTGTTTGATCGATCACAGCGTGCGCGACGCGATCTTGCAGGGACGCAACACCTTTCCCTTCATTCGCGCCGACATCGCCGCGTTGGGCCTTCGCCGCCTCGGCATCCCCTACGACCGCCACCCCCGGGTCGCTGGGATCTCCCACTACAACCTCTGGGGTCTGACCCGCTTCGCCGTCGCCGGCATCATGGCGGGCACCACTCTTCCCCTGCGCCTGGCCCTCTACGGGCTGCCGCCGGTGCTGCTGAGCAACCTGGCGTGGCTGGTCATCGCTCCCTCGTCACCGGCCTGGTTTCGGCGGGTGATCCTGCTCGATCTCTCCTACGTCTGCGTCTTTGTGGCGGTCGCGGCGCTCTATCTGGCCCGCATCTATCGCAACATCATCGGCCGCCCCCAGAGCGTCGTCGATTGGCACCGCTCGGCGACGAACGTGAAGCGCGAGCGCTCGGGCAACCTCCTCCCCCACCGCGGGAGCAAGCCCTGATCATGACCCCCTGCACGAGCTGCCCAGCCTGCGACGGCGCCGTCGTCATCGTCCGCGACGCCGAGGACTTCGCCTTTCATCGCAGCTATCGCCTGGTCCGTTGCCAGTCTTGTGGCCTGGTCACCGTCGACCCCGTCCCCACCGACGCTGAGCTTGCCCCCTATTACGCCGACGCCTTCTACGGCCAGCCCTCGTCGACGTCTGGCGCGGCCCTGCGCTTCTTCTACGGCCGGCGGGCAGCCACCGTGCGACGCCACCACAACAAGGTGCGCCGCGTGTTGGACGTCGGCTGCGGCGACGGCGGCTTCCTGGCTCACCTGGCCAAAGAAGGCGTCGACGTCGCCGGCTTCGAGCCCTCGGCAGCAGGAGCCGCCCGGGCCCGTGACCGCCTGAAGCGCCCAGGCAACAAAGCAGCCGACGTCGTCAACGACCTAGCCGAGGTCAGGGGCGAATTCGACGTCGTCACTGCCTGGCACGTGCTCGAGCATGTCGCCCAACCGCGGCTGCTGCTGGGCCAGCTGCGCTCTTTGCTGGCCGCCGACGGCATCGTCGTGCTCGCGGTGCCCAACTTCGACTGCCTCGAGGCGCGTTGGGGCAAGGACGCCTGGTTTCACCTCGATGTGCCCCGTCACCTGCACCATTTCTCACCGGGCTCCCTGGAGCGATTGGTGGTGGGCGCCGGCTTCGATGTCGTCGACGTCGCCACCCTCTCCATCGAGTACGGCCCCTTTGGCCTGCTGCAGACCGCACAGAACGCGCTGCCCGGCGTCCCCCGCAATGCGCTTTATGGGCTCTTGAAGCACGGTCAGAAATTACCGCGTCTGACCGCAGCCGCCGTCCTCGCCGCCGCCGCCGTCGGCACCGGCCCGGCCCTCATTGGCAGTGCGCTGCAGGCCGCCTTGGGTCGCGGGAGCAGCATCACCGTCACTGCCCGACCGCGCTGACAGCGTCAGGCAGAGCGCAGCAAAGCAGCGATATCGCTTTGGCTGAAGCGTTCGCCGTCGACGACGACGACGTCTCCTTTGCCTTGCAGCAGGATCGGGAGCTCGGGCAGCGACACGCGCTGAAACCAGGGCAGAGCAGCAAAGCGCACGGCATGGGCTTTGACGCCGCCGGCCTGGGGCTGCTCATTCAACTTGGGGTTGCCTTGATCGAGGAAGGCTTCCCCAGCACGCCGGCCCGCGTCGGCGCCGAAGACGTCTGGGCGCTCGCTCATGAAGGCTTTGACCTCGGTGGCCGAAACCCCCGAAGCAATCACCTGTTCGACGACATGCTGAAGCGCCGGCGTCGACGTCTTGGTCTGAGCCTCCACGAGGCGGGCCTTCCACGGTTGCGAAGGCAGAGTCTTTGGGTCGATGGCCATGCTTTCCCCGGGCGAGCGGTCAGTGATACTCGACGCGGGAACGAGATGGGAAGGCGCCATCGCGACCTGTTCGTTGCCAAGTGCAGCGCGCCATTGTCGACGCGACGCGCCATCGGGCTGAGAGGGACGGACGCATGGCGGGCTTGTCGATCGATTGGATGCTGCTCGAGTCGGCTTTCGAGAGCCACGCCCCCGAGCAGCGCACCTTGCTCGACGGCACCACGGGCACCATCCAGGTGTTTGCCGACGGCGTCGTCGACGAAACCAAGCTCGGGCCCGGTGCATGGATCCGCGTCGAGCCCATCCCCTCGCGCGAGCAGTACCGCATGATGGAGCGCTTCATCGCCACGGTGACCAACACCGCGCTCAAAGATGCCCTGCAGGACTCCATCGTCGGCAAAGGTGCCTTTCGCCGCTTCAAGGACGCCGTCGGCCGCTATCCCGAGGAGCGCAAGCGCTGGTTCGCCTTCCGCGACGCCTTGTTGCACCGCTTCATCCTGGACTGGTTGAAGCAGCACAAGCTCGAGCTGCAAGAGGTGCCAGCCTGGAACCTCGATCCGCCGATGACGCCGTCGCCGGAGCCCACGACGCCGCCTGTGCTCGAAGTCGGTGCGGTGACTGCCGTTGCCAGCGAAGCCAGCGGCAGCGTGCCGGTGAGCGCCGACCGCGCCGAGCTCGAAGCGCTGCGGGCCTACCTGCAGTCGTGGGCACGCTCCCACGGCGAGGAATACCACTACCTCTTTGGACCGGCCGCTTTCGAACGCTTGGCAACCGATATGACCCAAGAATTCATCATCTATCGAAAGCGGAGCCTGTGACGTGACCGACGTGAACACTGCAGCACCAACAGCGAGTCGCCCACCTGAGACCCACTTCGTCACCGCCGGGCAATACCGCGCCTGCTACGTCGAAGGCGGCGCCCCTGCGGACAAGTCCGCCGCAGCAGCCAAGCCGCGCGCCATCCTCTTGCACGGCTGGATCGCGAGTCATCAACTTTATCGTAAATGCTGGGCTGGTCTCGGCGAGTTCATGCACTATCGCGCCGCCGATCTCATCGGCTTCGGCGACTCCGAAAAGCCCGATCCAAAGACGGCGGCCTACGATCCGCGCTGGTACGGTGCTCAGCTCAAGGCTCTCGCCGACGGCATGGGCTGGGACAAGTTCGTGCTCATCGCCCAAAGCATGGGCGGACCCGGCGCCGTCGAATTCGCCATTGCTCACCCCGAGCGCGTCGAGAAATTGATCCTCATCGACTCCGTCGGCATCGCGCGGCCCCCGCCCGTGCTCGGCCGCATCTTGCAGTTGCCCGTCGTCGGCGAGGGGCTCTTTCACCTCCTCGGCGGCACGCGGAAGAGCCTCGGCGATTTCCTGAAGAACGACGTCTACTACGTGAAATCGGTGTTCGACGAGAGCGTGCTCGACAACATGCTGCGCACCATCAACGGACCCGGCGGCAAAGCAGCGGCCTACGCCACCATGATGAGGATGACGTCGCCGCAGGCCGTGAGTGCCTTCACCCCCCGTTTTTCCGAGCTCAAAGTGCCGGTGCGCATGATCTGGGGCGAGCACGACCCCCTCTTTCCCCTCGTCGAGTGCGGACGGGTGATGCAAAAGCTCATTCCCGGCGCCACCCTCGACGTCATCGCCGGATCGGGGCACGAGCCGCCCGTCGAGGCCCCCGAAGCCTTCCTTCAGACTTTGAAGAGACTCGTTCAGTCCTGAGCATCAGGGCCGAGGCAAGGCGCAACGACGTCGCGCTCCGCACACTGGCCGGCCAGCTCGGCTGTGCGCGCCTGTTCGCAAGAAGCCCGGTCTGCGAAAGTGAGGGTCACGTTTCCCTGCATCGGCGGGGGACCCTCGCAGTCGCGGGGATCGTCGGGGTTGCAGTGCAGGCTGCTCAATTCGCGGCAGACGACGAGGCTGAAGGGTTTGAGGGTTCCTGGCGTCGCCGCGAGCTTCGCGCTCTCCGTGGCACACCCGAAAAGGCTGATCACCAGCACGCAGGTGCCATGCGCGGCGTTTTTTCTGATCATGCCCACCAAGAACGGCTCATTCCGTTGATCGCGTTGAGCTGGGCGCTTTTTCCTTCGACGACATTGACGCTGCCCCCAGCCGCTGCTTAGGTCCGCCTCGGCGCGGGAATCCCCGGGTCAACGTGTCGATGGCTTGGCCCTCGGCGCGAACAAAACCGGGAGCTCTACCGGGTGTCTGCGTGACCGTTCGCGCCTGCGACGACGACGACGCCATCCAAACGGCACCTCCCCGACGATCGATCTGCTGATCTCTTTGGAGCATCAGCCATCCCGTCGCAACGCAGCCGATGCTGCATGTGAGTTGGCCCGTGAAGTCGAAGATCATTCAAGACATCGAAGCATCCTACCTCATCAAGACCCCGGACTTTCGTCCCGGCGACACCATCCGCGTCAACTTCCGCATTCTGGAAGGCGACAAAGAGCGCGTGCAGACCTTCGAAGGCGTGTGCATCGCTCGTCGTCGGGGCGGCAACCGCGGCACCATCACGGTGCGCAAGATGAGCTTCGGCCAGGGCGTCGAGCGCATCTTTCCGCTCTGCTCACCGCGCATCGAGAAGATCGACATCGTGCAGCGTGGTCGCGTGCGTCGCGCCAAGCTCTTTTATCTTCGTGGTCTCAAGGGCAAGAAGGCGCGCATCAAGGCCCAGGTCGAGTTTCAGCCGTCGACGAAGCCGGCGGCCACTGCTGCTGCGGCGGCTGCTGCCAAGGCGCCTGCCAAGACCTGAGTTCGTTTGCGTTGCGCGCTTTTGTGCCGAGAACGCGCTTCGCGCGGAGAAGAAAGCGCCCCACCGGGCGCTTTCTTTTCTTTCGCCGTCTGCTTGTTCTTCGGACTTCGCCGAGGCGCCAGCCCTCGCGTACGCTGGTCGCATGCGTCGTTTGCTCCTGGCCTTGCTGTTCCCGGCTTTGCTCGCGGCTCTCGTCGTGGGTTGTCCCCCGCAGACGCCCCCCGGCGACGAAGGCGAAGGCGAAGGCGGCGATCCGCTCGGTCGGCCTCCCTTTGAGATCATCGACGCGGGGTCGGTGCCCGACGCTGGTCCACCGCCGGCCTGTGCCGAGGACAGCTCGGAGCCCAACAATGAGCCCGGCAGCGCCACATCCATGACACCGGGGGTTGGCGTTTCCGCCCGCTTCTGCGGCGGCGACGACGACTGGTACAGCATCGACGTCGGCGCTGGCTGCGCTCTGTCTGCCACGCTGGTGGTCACAGCCGATGTTGCACCCGGGGGCGAAGGCGAAGGCGAAGGCGAAGGAGAAGGCGAAGGCGAAGGTGAAGGCGAGGGCGAAGGTGAAGGCGAGGGCGAGGGCGAAGGTGAAGGCGAAGGTGAAGGGGAAGGGGAAGGAGAAGACGGCGGCGACGTCGAGCTCAACCTCGCCGATCTCGATCTCGTGCTCGTCAACGTCGACGACGGCTCTTTGGCCGGCTCTGCCGCCGGCTTGGGCACACGCGAGGCTCTGAATGTGTTGATCCCCAAGGCCGGCGTCTACGCCGTGCGAGTGCGAGGTGGCAGCACCGATGACGTCGCCTACGACATCGTCCTCGACACCGCTTGCGGCACCGATCAGGTGTGCCCCGCTGATGACGCCAACGAAGGGGGAGCAGGCAACGACACCGCGACGACGCCGGCCACGCTCGACGAGGGCATCGCCTTCAACGGGGCAGTGTGCGGCGCGGATGCGGACTTCTTCACGCTTCCCGTGCAAGCAGGCTGCTTCGCCGACGTCGAGGCCTCCTTCACCCACTCTCGCGGTGACATCGATCTTTTCGTGGTGCAGCGCGCGACGGGCACCACCGTCGTGTCTTCGGCCGGGACCCAAAACAATGAGCACGTGGGACTCGTCGTCGCCGATCCCGCAGCCCTGGCGGCGCGCGTGATCCTGTTCCAGGGCAACGACGTCAACGTCGGCAACGGCTACCGCATCGTCGTCGACCAGACCTGCATCGGCGACCTCTCCTGCCCTGGCGACGATCCCAATGAAGAAAACGACACCCGCCAAACCGGCACCAGCCTGAGCCGCACTGGGCAAACCTTTGGCATCACCTGCGGCCTCGACGAGGACTTCTTCCGCGTCAGCCCCCAGCAGGGCTGCACCACCTCCTTCTTGCTCTCCTTTCGGCACGCCGACGGCGACCTCGACCTCAAGCTCCAAGACAACAACGGCCTGGAGATCGGCAGCTCCACCTCCAGCGACGACGACGAGCTCATCGAGTTCCTGGCCCCCAACAGCAACGTCATCGTCTTGCGTGTGTTTGGCTTCGCCGACGCCCAAAACCGCTACCGGCTGTCGGCGACGACGGTCTGCCCCCCTTGAGGTTGCGACCCTGCGGATGTGTCCGGACAGACGTTCGCGGACACCAGGCGGACACCTGACCTCCCAGCCCCCTAAACCCCATGATCAAAATGATTGGGTCGCCTGGCTTGGTCTTTTCGGTGGGGGCGTCGTTGCGTCGTCGGTGAAGCCGGAGAGGCTGCCCCTGCGGCGCGCCGAGCTGCCACCGAGAATCCGCGGCGCCATGCTCGATCAACCATGTCGGCCACGGATTTCATCGCCGCCAGGCGATGAACCTGTAGACAATTCATCGCCGCCAGGCGATGAACCTGTAGACAATTCACCGACACGCGAAGCGCTGTCGGTGAATTCACCGACACGCGCAGCGCTGTCGGTGATTTCGCCTCGACTCCATGGCACGGCACGTGGAGACCCGGCGGAAGCATGCCCCGCCGCCACACCATCCTGCTCGTCGATGACGAGCCCGACCAATGCGAGGTGCACGAGGCGGTGCTCCGTCGGGCGGGTCACAAGGTGCGGTCGACGACGTCGCCGCTGGAGGCTCTCACTCTGCTCGACGACGTCGCCCTGGTGGTGACCGACGTGCAGATGTCCGAGATGAACGGGCTGGAGCTCTGCCGGCGCGTTCAGGTCGTGGCTCCTCACGCGCTGGTGATCATCTTGACGGGGCTGGGCAACTTCGACGCGGCTGTGGCGGCATTGCGTGCCGGCGCCTTCGACTTCCTGCTGAAGCCCATCGACCCCAAGCTCCTCATCGCCGCGGCCCGACGTGCCGTCGACGAACGCTCCCGCCGGAGCGCCGCTCCTTCGAGCTTCGACGAGGAGGTGACCCCATCACCCAGCACGCGATGACCGGTCCTTCCCACGAGACGTCTTCTG
The DNA here is from genome assembly GCA_023248635.1 of Myxococcales bacterium. Classification (GTDB taxonomy): domain Bacteria; phylum Myxococcota; class UBA727; order UBA727; family VGSZ01; genus VGSZ01. The sequence continues at coordinate 53,569 of JAHFED010000016.1, read as the reverse complement.
CGCACACGCCTCGGTTTGCGACCCCCAGGGCGACCCCACGCCGAGCCCACCGAGGCGACCTCTCCGGGAGGCCAGGCGCAATTCATCGCCGCCAGGCGATGAACCTGAAGACAATTCACCGACACGCGAAGTGCTGTCGGTGAATTCATCGCCGCCAGGCGATGAACCTGAAGACAATTCACCGACACGCGAAGTGCTGTCGGTGAATTCATCGCCGCCAGGCGATGAACCTGAAGACAATTCACCGACACGCGAAGTGCTGTCGGTGAATTCATCGCCGCCAGGCGATGAACCTGAAGACAACTCACCGACACGCGAAGTGCTGTCGGTGAATTCATCGCCGCCAGGCGATGAACCTGAAGACAATTCACCGACACGCGAAGTGCTGTCGGTGAATTCACCGACAGGCGATGAACCTGCAGACATTTCTTTGCCCTCAGGCTGGGCGGCCAATTGAGGATTCGATGCCCAAGGTTCTGGTTCTCTCCCCTTCAGGCCTGGTGCGCTTTCGAGTCAAAAAAGAGCTCAAGCCACGGGGATTCGACGTCGTCGAGGGCGATGGCGCCGACACCGTTGCCAACCGCCTCGTGCGCGCCGAGCGACCCGACGTCGTCCTCGTCGACGCCTCGGCGAGCTCATCGGCTGGCGAGCGCCTGGTGAGGTGCCTGAAGGGGGACCCGCTGACCGCGTCGACGCCGGTGTTGTTCTTTTCCGACGACGCCCTCGAGGCGCGCTCGGCGGTGCTCGACGTGGGCGCCGATGGCGTGGTTCCCCGCCTCGACGATTTCGATGGCCTGGCCGAGACCCTCGCACTGCACCTCAAGCGCTGAGCGCTCAGGCGCGTCGTTGTGCGGGGTCATCCCAAGATGATCTTGATTTCGTTGCAGCGGAAGAAGTGCCGCCGGCGAGGGCGCAGAATATTCCGGAGCCGGGTGATGCAGTCGGCCAGCCGACAAAATCATCCTGACCCGGGATCAGCTGCGCCGCGAGAGCGCGGGAACGTCTGCCGTCGGACCGCGGCCGTTGTGTTGCTGGGAGGCTGAGCGCTGCGAGCGCGCCGTCGAGCCATCGGCCATCTGAGCAAGCGTGGCCCCCAGTGGGTGGTGCGTCTTATAGACTGTATCTAGATCCTTGTTTGGATCAAGTTTCACATCAAAAATAATCGGCTTCTTGGAGCGGTGTTGGCCGTCGACATCGGCGTGGTACTGACCCTTCGGGGCGTATTTTTCGGGCTCGAGTAACATGGATTTTGTGTACACCAAAGCATGGCGATCGACGTCGGCCAATTCGTATTCGGAGCCCAACTTGATGGCATCGACCGGGCATGCCTCTTCGCAGAAGCCGCAGAAGATGCAGCGCAGCATGTTGATTTCGTAGTGCACCGCGAAGCGTTCCCCGGGCGACGACGGATTCTTCGGATCGTTGTCGGCGGCTTCGACGTAGATGGCTTGGCTGGGGCAGGCGGCGGCGCAGAGATGGCAGCCGATGCAGCGCTCGACCTCAATGACTGCGCCGTCGACTTCCATCTTGGTTTTGTGCAGGCGGTGGCGGCCGCGGTAGGTCGGCGCGACGGGCTTTTTGACCTCGGGGTACTGCACCGTCTCCGCTTTGCGCGTGGTGTGCTTGAGGGTGGTCAACATCCCCTTCACGATGGCGGCGGTGCTCTTCCAAAAGGCCATGGTGCCGGCTAGCAGCCGCAGGAGCAGCCCTCAAGCTCTTCTGCGCCGCAAAGCGGGGCCTCGAAGGCGCCGTCGACGTCGCTGCTGACCTGATCAGGGCTTCCCGTGGCACTTCTTGAACTTCTTGCCGCTGCCGCAGGGGCACGGGCCGTTGGGAGGCGGTCTCTTGGGGGCGGTGGCTGGCTCCAGCTTTGTCGTCGTCCGCAGCGCCGCTGGACGCAGCACCCACTCGAGTTGGTGCTGCACATAGTCGATGCCCTCCGAGAGGCGCCACTCGGCATCGGGCTCGGGCCCCGGCACCAGCGCCTCGATGGGCGCAAGGGTCACCAGCTTGGCCAACCACGGCTGCAGGATGGGCGACACCAAGGTGTGCCGCAGCAAGGAGCGCCAGAGGGTGGCGCTGGCGTCGTCGTCGTCGGTGACGCTCTGCGACGGGCGGGGGACCAGGCGGGGGGGCAGCCGCGCGTCGGCAAAGGGGCGCCAGATGCGAAAAATGTCGGCGTACCAGGGACCAGCAGCTGCCGCCATGGCCTCGACGTCGTCGCCGGCGGCGGCGATGCGCTGCTGGGTCTCGGGGTCGTCGAGGAGCGCATCGGGATTCATCGCGAAGGGCCTCAGCAGCACCGGCGCGAAGCTGACGCTGTGCAGCTCGACCTCGCGCCGGCTGCGCCCCTCCTGGGCAATGACGTCGCCACCGTTGAGCCGCGCGCTCAAGCGCTCGGCCTCCTTGAAAAAGCCCGGACAGCGAAAGCCCACGGCGGGCAAGGCCAAAGCAAGTCCCAGGCGCACCAAGAGCTTGGTCGCCGACGGCACCTCTTTCAGCACATCGTCGCCGTCACGGGCGACGGAGGCGGCGAAGGCGAGGGTGTCTTCGGGCTGGTTGGCGAGATACCAGAGGGCCCGCGCGGCGAGGATGAGATCGCCCCCCAACACCGCGCTCAGGTGCATGAGCGTGAGACCGCGCTGGTCGCCGACCAAAGTGAGACCCACGGCGCCACCGACGTACAGGCGCCACAGCTCGCGTGCGACGGCGTCGTTGGGCGCGCGTCCCGGCTGGTGCGCGGGCTGGATGACCTTGTCGACGGCGACCAGCACGCTCCTGCTGAAAAGTTGCACCCCGAGCAGGGGCAAGAGCGCCCGCAGCACCTCCCACTCGCGCCGCACGAGGCGGTGGGGATGCTGAACGAGGCGGACCAAAGGCGAGACGTCGTCGTCGGCGTCCTTCACGCTCTGCAGCGCTCGTCGGGCCTGCAGCCGCTCGTCTTGTTGGCGCAAGAAGAGCTCGACCACGGGCCAAGCCACCACCGGCGCCGCGACGCTCATGTCTGGTGCCAGGCAGGTGACGCCGCTGCCCTCGCGGTCGACGATGGCGTGGGCAGCGCGATCACCTGCGCCGAGGGCAAAGGCGACACGATCGGCGCCAGCGAGGTCGACGCGCGTGGTCGCGAGGGTGTCGATGAGACGGGCAAGCGCGGGACGATCCCGCAGCAGCGCAAATCCACGCGCAGCAGCAGCAGGCGTGGCGCGGCTGTCGAGGCGATGGTCGATGTGCGCGCGCTTCACCGACGCAGGCTAGCTCGGGCGCTCGTCGACGATCTTTTCGCGCAAGTGCTCGAGCAATTGGTTCCAACGTTCCGAGGTGGTCTGCAGCAAGGGAGCGTCGACGGCGACGTCCTTTTGCCCCCGCTGGCGGGCGGCAGCTTCGACCAGGAGGGAGTGCACGGCAGACAGCAGCAGGTCGTCGACCACCAAAGGCGCGCCGCTCAAGACCGCCAGCGTTGCGGCCACCGAAGCGCGCGCGGGCAGCTCCGCCGGACCAAAGGCGCCTTCGACGACGACGACGGCCTGCAACACGCCCCCCATCTCGGCTGTGAGCTCGCAGCGTTCGATGCCGCCGCCGCAGGCCTGTACCGCAGCCCACAGCAGCGCCGCCGTCGACGACGACGTCAACCGGTCGCCGCGCAGGGCCGAGGCGAGGGCGGCGGCGGCGTCGTCATCGATCCACAGCGGCAACACCCGCTGCGAAGGCTCGTGGACCAAAAGCACCACGGCGCGTCCATCGCGCGGATCGAGGGTGAAATGGGCAACACGCACAGCGACGACAGACACGACACCAGCCTACCAATGTGAATCGATCCCCGCGAGCCAGCCTCGTCGTGGCGCGTCGCTCTCGAGCTGCGTCAGCCGTAGCGTTTCTGTGAGCCGTCGTCGCAACGTCGCAGCCAGTAGCCCGAGCAAGCGCCCGACTCCCAGTAGCCGCCGTTGTCGTCGTGCTCGTAGCCGCAGTCGTCGCTGCTGGGACCATTGCAGACCCACTCGTAGCCGCCGTCGACCCAGGTGTCTGGCTCACAGGTCTCGCGCCAGGTCCACCAGCAGGTGCGTTCGTCGTCGTCGTAGTCGGCCGGGTCTTCGTCGTCGGCCACCCAGGCACTGGCGCTGATGGTGGGCTGAGGCGAGGCGCCGACGAAGCAGAAGCACTCGGCGTCGCTCCACACGCCACCGATGCCGGCGCAGGCATCGTCCCAATTGCCGTCGACGTTGCAGGCGCAGGTTCCGCTGGCGCAGTCGAAGCCGGAGTTGGGGTTTGCGTAGTTCGGGCCGCAGTCGCTCCATTGCTGGCAGGACTGCGCGGCCTCGGAGGGAGGTGGACCAGGCGGCAGCACAGCGTCGTCATCGTCGGCCGCCCCAGTGTCGTCGTCGGCACCGGGAGCGCTGTCAGGCTCACCGTCGTTGGTGTCGTTGCCGGTGGGAGTGCCGTCGTCGTCGTCGTTTCCCGATGCTGGGCCGGCGGGCTGCAGGTTGCGCGGCTGGTTCTGAGAGGTGGGGGCGTCGGAGCTGCTGGGGTTCAGATCGTTGGCGCACGCCAGCAAGCCCACCGCCACGAAACCCAGAAGGAAGGCGCGCACCATGCGAGCTTTTCGGACGGCCCCAGAAAAAAGGTGCGACATCGTCGCACCTCTCAGATCTGGGGCGCCAACTCCCTGATGTTCCGGTGGACGCTCTCAGCGTCGGCCGCCGCACGACCCTTCGCCGCAGGAGCCTTCTTTGGCCTTCTCGCCCGCCGCCTTGGGCTCGACCTTCTTGTCGCCGCCGCAGGAACCTTCTTCGCCCTTCTTGCCGCCGCCACAGGACGCTTCGGCCGGCTTGGCCTCGGCCTTGGTTTCGGCGCCGCTGGAGGCGCAGGCCGTGAGGGGCAGAGCGGCGGCCAGGAGGGCGGCGCCGGCGACGATCAGGACGGGGCTCTTCATCGGTTTCTCCAGAGTGTTGGGCACACCCAGCATGCCGGCATCTTGACCCACCAATACTGCAGGCGCGCGGCCCGAGCACCATCCGATGCGGGTCGACCTGTGCTGGGCCGTGAGTGGGGGCGATCAGGCCTTCAGAAAGGCCGATCGATGACGATCGTCACTACTGGAGGCGATCATGCAGAGACGATCTACGTCGGTGGAGACGGCCGAGCGCCGCTTGAGGTCGCGATCGTCGTTGGGACGGGAGGGATGGCTGCGCACCGCCGACGCGACGATCATTGGAGCCTTCGTCGTCGACGTCACCGACCGCGGCGCCGGCATTTGCCTCCTCGTGCCCCACTCGCTCGACAAGGGCGAGAGCGTCGAGCTCGCCTTTGATTTGGCATCTCCCGGAGAGGAACGCTGGCTCCAGGCCACCGTGCGATGGCGAAAGGGCGACCGCGCCGGCTTGGCGTTTCGCCTCGGCCCTCCTCCGCCCTCGCGACCTCGTTCCGCGTAGCCGACGACAGGGGTCGCTACCGCTTCGTCGATGCCGGCTTCTTGTTGGGTTTCTTCGGCGTCTTTGGCGCCTTGGCGGCAGCGGCGGTTCCCTGCACAGCGGCAGGCGCTCTCACTGCCGCCGGGGGGTTCAGCTTGGCGAGCAGCGCCTGGTACTCGGCCTGCCCCGTTTTTCGGCCCGGCTCAGCATCCTCGAGATCCTGCAGATCGCGCATGCGCGTGGGGAGATCAGGATGCTGCGCCAGCCAATTTGCGTGCTGTCGTCGCATCGGCGCCAAGCCGTCGACGATCAGGCTGCGCAGCGCCCGCGTCTCGTAGCCCAGCGCCCGCAAGGCATCGATGGCCAGCTCGTCGGCGACGGCTTCGCTGTGTGGACCGTTCACCGCCGACACCCCGGCCTCGGCGACGGCCACGGCGATGGCGACGTTGGTGGCGTTGATGGCAGGCAGCTCGCCCGACCCAGCGGCGGGAGGTGCAAGGGCGGCCCGGACGGCGACGTCGGCTTCTACCGAGCCGTCGATGGCGGCGTCGATGTGACCCAAGGCCTGGTGCGCTATGGTGTGGGCCAACAGGGCTGCCAGCTGCGCTTGCGTGGTCAAGCGGTTCAGCATGCCGGCGGTGATGACGACGGTGCCCTCGGGGAGCCCGAAAGCCTGGGGTACGTTGGGCTCCTTCACAACCAAGAACGCGACGGGCCGCTCGTCGAGGGCGTCGGCCATGGCCTTGGCGATCGGGGCGCCGACGGCGGCGACGGCGGCGTTGACGTCGGCATTGGCCATGCCCCCCCACTGCTGGATGCCCTTGGCCTTCCACAGCGCGCCGAGCCGTTGCTGCTCTTCGACCGTGAAGCGCTTGGATGTGTAGCCGTCGCCGCTGCTGGCCACCAAGAACACCAGACCCAACAAGGCCATCCCGCCCGCCGCAGCCAGGCTCTGCTTCACCACCAGGGACAAGGGGGGCGAGGGGAGCTTCGGCGCCGGCGGGGGCGCCTCTTCTGCGACGGGGTGGGGCCCGCTCAGGGTCTTGGGCCGGTCTCGGATCGCAGGCACATGGGGATCGAGGGGTGCGGGCGGGGGCAGCCAGGCCGCCGGCATCGCCGTCGTCGGTGGCGGCAGCATCGGCTTGACGATCTGCAAGCCCCCGCCTCCCCCCACCGCGACCCTCGCGGGCAGGGGTGCTTCGCCGACGGGAGTGCGCATCTCGCCGCTGTGCTGACGACGACGACGCTGCCCGCTGAGGTTTTCGTCGGCGGAGGGCACCCGGCGGCGGGCATCGCGCTCCTGTGAGGTCGTCTGCGCCACCGGGCCCTCCAGGGTCAGCGCAGGAAGATCGAGCAGGGAGATGTCGGCGGAGGAATCGCGAACGCGGGAGTCCGACGTGGGCGGCTGCGAAGGCTGGGAGGTGGAGCGACGCGACGCTGTGCGGGTCGCCTCTTGAGGCTCCGCCGACGGCATGGACTTGCGGATCGCGCCCGCCGAGGTGACGAGGGTCCGCGCACCTTCGGAGTCGTCGTCAGGATCGACGGGGGAGGCCATGCCGCACCTTAGCACCCCGCTGCCGGAGCAGAGACCCCTGACCCTCGCTGCCCAGACCGCATACACAGGCCCCATGCCGTTTCCGATGAGCCGTGGGCCAGGCACAGCCTTGGGGTGGTTCGCCACCGCCGTCGTGCTCGCCGGTGCGCGCTGCGCACCCGCCGACGACGCCACCTGCGCTGATCTCACCGAGCTCTGCCCCGATCTCATCTGCGTCGACCCGGCGCGCGACAGCCAAGGCTGTCCCGTGTGCGAGTGCGAGGTGCAGTCGTGCCTGCAGGCCTCAGATTGCGCGAGTCGTTCTCCCCCCCAGCGCTGCAACTTGGACATCGAGGTGTGCGAACCCCCGCCCGCCTGCACCGACGGCGACGACGACACGCTCTGCCCGGCCGCCTGCTTCGGCCGCTGCGAGGACAGCGATCCCAACGAGGCGTTTTGCGACAACGACGGCGACTGCGGCGACGGCTTCTGCCGCTTCGACAATCGTTTTTGCGTCGTCGACGAGGGCCGTTGCCGGGGTTGGTGTGTGCGCGGCGACTGCGATGCCGTCGTCACCGCCGCCACCGATCCCCAGAGCCAGCTCTGCTTTCAGTTCTCGGACTCCTGCGTTCCTCCGACCTTCACGCAGGGCTGCAACTGATGTCCCGCGCTGCCTGGGTCGCATTCGCCCTGCTGGCGTCGTCGTCGAGCGCGGCGCCCACCGCCCGCCAACAGGCGCGCATGTCCCCCGTCGTCGTGGTCGTCGAAATGTGCCGGCCCGCCGTCGTCAACATCGCTGCCACCCACGTGGTCACCGAAAGCTCCTCCCCCTTCGACTTCTACGATGCGCCGCGGGAGCGCAAGCAAAGCTCAGTCGGGTCGGGGAGTGTCATCCACGAGCGCGGCTACGTGCTGACCAACGCCCACGTCATCGCCCAGGCCAGCGAGCTGCTGGTGACGACGTCGTCGGGCAAGACCCTGCCCGCTCATGTGGTGGCCGCCCTGCCCGAAGACGACATCGCGCTGGTGAAGATCGATCTGGCCGACAAAGAGACGGTGCCCGCTCTGCGCCTGGGCCGCTCCGACGACGTCATGGTCGGCGAGAGCGTGGTGGCCATCGGCAATCCCGTCGGTCTCGGCCACACGGTGACGACGGGGATCATCTCGGCCATCGACCGCGAGCTCAACCCGCGCCAGGACCTCAAGATGACCGGCATCTTGCAGACCGACGCCGCCATCAACCCGGGCAACTCCGGCGGGCCCCTGCTCAATGCGCTGGGCGAACAGATCGGCATCAACACGGCCATTCGCGGCGACGCCCAAAACGTCGGCTTCGCCATCGGCGTCGACCGCGTGCGCGCGCTGCTGCCACGACTCCTCGCCGTCGAGAACCGCACCACGCCCTCGGGCGCGCGCCTCGCGTTGGGCTTGGGCCTCGAGATCCGCACCTTCGGCGACGACGAGGCCCTGGTGGTCAGCGACGTCGTGACCGGTTCCCCGGCGGCCAAGGCCGGCATCGAGGTGGGCAGCAAATTGGTCGACGTCAACGGCGCCGCCGGCGTCGTCGCTGCGCTGGTGGGCTTGTACGAGATGTCGCCCGATCGCTCTTTCACCGTGAAGCTGCGCCTGCCCGAGGGCTCCGTCGACGCCATCGAATTGAAGATCGCGCTGCGCCCGCCTCCCGATGGACCGGCCCTGGCTCTGCGCCACCTCGGGCTCGCCCTGGCCGATCTCGACACCGCCGCGGCTCTGCGGCTCGGCGTGCGCAGTGGGGTCGTCGTGAAAAGTGTCGACGCCGCGGGACCAGCCGCCAGCAGCGGCATCGTCGCTGGTGACCTCGTGGTGCGCCTGGGCAGCTTCGGCGTGCGCAGCGCCAAAGACCTCGGCATCCTCGAAGACCTCAAAGCCGGCGACGACGTCGCGGTGCGGATCGTGCGCATCGATCGCCGCCGCGTGTACGCCGCTGAAGTGGTGCTGCGGGCCCGCTGAGCCTTGCTCTACTTGTCCTTCGCGCGCGTGCCCTGTGGCTTGGGCTTGAACGGACGGTGCACCTCCGTCGTCGACGCCGAAGCACCGGGGGCCACCAGGCCGCGCTCCTCGAGCTGCTTCAAGGACGCGAGGGCTTCTTCGAGGCGCTCGGCGTTGCCCTTTTCGTGCTCGATGGATGCCGCGAGGCCGCGCACCAGCGGCAACAAGCTGGCCTCGATCAAGATGGTCTGCAGCCGCACCAGGTCGGCGATGCCCGCTGCCGGCGGGGCGTTCACGGTCACCGCCATCTGCGCCTGAGCGAGGGAGGCGACGACGCCGTCGAGGGCGGCGAGCAATTTGGGATCTGACGTCGGCGCCTGCGCCTGCTGGGCTGCTTGCTGCGCGTGTCGGAGCTTCTCTTGCGCAGCCGCATCTTTGCGCAGCTGCCCGAGCTCCTGCTGCACAGCGTTCAACGACGACGACAACGACGACGACAGCGACGATGACAGCGTCTGCAACGACGTCGCCGTCTGCGACAGCGCCGCCTCGAAGGTTTGCAGGCTGCTGGTCCGGCCCGTTGCCTCGGTGGCCGCATGGACCTTGCTCGCCTCGACGATGGACGATGCAACCGCGTCGATGCGCTGGGTGAGGTTGGCGAGGGTGGAGGCGACGCGGCTGCCGGGATCGTTGGCGTCACCCTGCAACTGCAAGCGCTCGAAGTTCTTGCGGATGTCGGCCCAGCGCGCGCTCTGCACCGGTGAGGAGCGCTGGCGCAGCTCGGCCAGCTTCAACAAGTTGGCCTCGGAGCCCGTCGTCAACGTCTGGGACTCCCCGCGGTAGTGATCGTCGATCAAGCGCTCGAGCTCGTCGTCGTTCATCACCGGCACGATGCCCTGCGCCATCTTGGCCATGTTGCGGTAGCTGCCCTGCAGCTTGAAGGGCGGCTCGGTGCGAAAGCGCTCATCGGTGGCCGCCGACGAAATGTAGTTCGCGTTCACCTTCAAGAGCACCGACTGCACCTTCAAGAGCTTGGTGAACACCCGCACGAGCTCGTCGATCTCGGCGCCGGAGTAGCCGTACTTGAGGTCCGTCGTCGCCACCGGTTCGCCCTTGGCCAGCCGCACCAAGAGGTGCACATCCGCAGGATCCCGGGCCGCCAGCGGCTGCGTCGTCGGGTTCGCCGTCAGCGCGTTCTCGACATAGGACAAGGCGAAGACGTCTTCGCGTCCGCTGCTGATGTCGCCGAGATTGTAGGTGTCGGCGCGGTTGGCCAGCATGTCTGGAATCTGGAATTTATCACCGGTTTCAGTGTATGGATTTCCGGCCATGCAGACGACAAATCGCTTTCCTCTCAGGTCGTAGGTGCGCGTTTTGCCGCGCCACACGCCCTCGACCCGACGGGTGCCGTCGCACAAAGAGATGAATTTCTGCAGCAACTCAGGCGAGGTGTGCTGGATGTCGTCGACAAGCAGCAGCACGTTGTTGCCGAGCTCGAAGGCGAAATTGAGCTTCTCCACTTCTTGGCGCGAGGTGGCATCGGGGGCTTCGGCGGGATCGAGCGAGGTGACGCCATGGCCGATGGATGGCCCATTCACCTTCACATAGAAAAGTCCAAGTCGCTGGGCAACATACTCCATCAATGTAGTCTTGCCATAGCCGGGCGGCGAGATCAGCAGCAGCATGCCCATGAGATCGGCGCGCTTCTTTTCGCCGGCGGCACCCATTTGTTTGGCGAGGTTGTTGCCGACCAGGGGCAGGTAGACCTCGTTGATCAGCTTGTTGCGCACGAAGCTCGCGAGCACCTTGGGAGCGAATTCAGCGACGCGCAGCGCCGTGCGGCGTTCGTCGATGACGGCCTTGCGGCGGTCCTTCATGGCCAAAAAGCGCGGCACCCGCGCGTCGACGAAGGAGTGCAGGCGCGGCAGGATCTCATCGAGACGCACCTCGAGCTTGCGGTCGACGATGCGCGGATGGGCCGAAAACAAGCCGCTGACCACCAGCGCCGACGACGAAGACGAAGACGTCCTCTTCAGCTTGAGGCGCGTGACGAGGTGCACCGCGGCCTCGAGCAGCGCGGGGGCGGCGCGGGCGCAGGGACCACCGACCACAGCAGCGTCGACGACGGAGCGCAGCCATGCCAGCACCAGGGCCAGCTGTTCGCGGGGCTGGGTGCCGAGATCTTTCAGGTCGCTCTCGAAGGCCGCCCGCTCGTTGGCTTTGTCGAGGGCCGACCACAACTCGTCACAGAGCAGCTGGGCATCGCCCGACAACACCAGCGCGGGCTCACCAGCGTCGGTGCCGACCTCGTCGACCAGGGCCCGGGCTGCAGCCTTGGCATCGCTTTCGTCGACGTCGACGCCGCCGGGTACCAGGGCCTGCAAACGCGGCAGCATCTCGGTGGCGAGATCGAGCACGCGATCACGACCAGCACCACTGTCTTGAAAGCGCAGCAGCAAACGCGCGGTGCCGCGCACCCGAGCCATGGTGGTGGCGCGGGCAGCGTCGTCGACGGAGGCCCAGTACAGGGCTCCGAGGGCGCGGGCCTTGGGAGAGTGGGCGAGCTTGCCCGCTTGGCGCCGCAGGCCAAGCAGGGCGTCGAGAATCTGAGCGGCGTCGGCGTCGTGCACACCACGCTCGTAGCCTTCGTCGTAACGGGATCGGGCGACGTCGGCGACCAGCGCCAGCAGCTTGCCCTCCTGCAGGCGCGCGGCCTCGAGCTGATCGAGCCCGCGCGCCCCTGTTTTGCCGGCCAGGGCGTCAAAGAGGATCGTGCAGGCGAGAAACTCCACCCGGGCCACGCGGGCATCCTCCGAGGGCAGGGTGTCTTCCCAGAGGTCGCGCAAGGCGTTGAGAGCGTCATCGTCGACGTCTTCGAAGTACTCGGTGCCCGTGAGGTGCAGGGCGAGGCGGGGCGTGCCGTCGCCGCCGGTGCGGGGCAGCATCGTGAGATCGAAGGTCTGCTTGTTGACGGCGAAGCGGTGCTGCCCGAGCTGAATGAGGTCGCCGCCGTCGACGTAGATGTCGGCTTTGTCCCGCAGGATGCGGGTGGCGTCTTCGCGGGTGGCCTTGAGGCGCGCGAGCACCTCTTCGGACTTCATCGCGTCGCCCAAGGTCAGCAGCTCGGCGGCGATGGCCCGGGCTTTTTCGATCATGGGATCGGCGGCGAAGGCCGCGTTGAGCTCGTCGGCGGTCTTCATGGCCAAGGCCCGACGTTTGACGCCGTCGAGGATGCGCTCCGCCGAGGTCAGCAGGTTTTGGGCGCGGCGGTTGCGCTCGTCGAGCAGCTGCTGCTTCTTCGTCGACAGCGCCTCGAAAACCTCTTCGCGCTTCTTGCCAATTTCCAACAAGAAATCGTCGAAGCCGGCGAAGCGTCCCTCGAGCTCTTCGACGCTGACCAAGAGACGCGAGAGCTCTTGATCGGTGCGCTCGGGGCTGTCGCACAACGACAACGCGCTCTCGACGGCGGAGGAAAAGAGCCGCATCTGGGCTGCGAATTCCGAGGCGCCCTCTTTGAGCAGCAGCGTCTTCTTCTTGCTCTCGAGCACGGCGCGGGCGCGGTTGAGGGTGCCCAGCATGGCCGCGATGGCTTCGAGGATCGCTGTGCGCGCGTTGGCGTCGTCGATCTTGAGCTGGCCCGTCACCTCGGTGAGCAGCTGCAATCCCTCGGTGGCGGCGAGCAATTCGTCGACGAGCCCTTTGCAGTCGGCGGCGCGGGTCACTTCGTCGCCGCGCTTCATGACGTCGTCGTGCTTCTGCTGGTAGGGCAGCAGGGCCTCGGGTCCTTGCAAGAAACGGCCGGCCCGGCCGGTCACTTCGTCGAAGCGCGCACCGCATTCTTTCTCGAGCACATCGAGGCGGACGACGTCGATGTAACGCTCTTCTTTGAGCGTGATCAGGTGACCGCGTTGTCCGCGCAGGCGCGTCATCAGCTCGACGAAGGGATCGATGGACGTGAAGCTGTCGAGGCGGATGTCGCCGAAGATCTGCTTCTGTTTTTCTTCAGCCTTGGCCACGGCCTCCGCCGACGCTTTCTGGATCGCCAGCACCTTCTCGAATTCGTCGATGACGAGGTCGGCGGTCTTGTTGACCTCGTGGAGCACGGTCTCGAGATCTTGGGCCTCGGCCTCGCCGAGCCAGGGGTAGGCATCGAGGATGCGCGTGACTTGCGCGATCAAGTCCTCGTAGTTGCGCAGGGTCGGCTTGCCCGAGCCAATCATCCGCCGCACGGTCTGCACGTCGGAGATGGCCCGCACCGCCTCGGGGTTGCCCGTCTTGAGCAGCAGCGATCCCTGGTGCGCCGACGTCGACCGCGCCGCCGCCGACCGCTCCGCCGAGAGGTAGGGGGTCTGCCAGATGCGCATGGGGTGCAGGCGCACGGGCTCTTTGTCTTCGGCGCGGAAGGCGATGACCTTGCCGTCGTCGAACAAGCTCCAGCCGTGGCACACGATGGGCGAGCGCACCTCCTTGTCGATCATGTTGTAGGGCAACAAGATGCGGCGTCCCGTGGCGGGCTCATAAAAGACATACAATGCGTCTTCGCCATTGTCGGATTTGATCACTCTCTTGAAGAGAGACCCGGTGGCGCCTTCGACGTCGAAGGTCTTGACTTCGCCGGTAGCCAACGCGTAGCCGCCGGGAAAGATGATGCCGTGGTCTTCGGGAAGCTCGACGCAAGATGCCTCGATGGCGTCGATGCGCACGGCCTCTTTGGTGCGGGTGTTGAAGACCAGGTGGCGCCAGGCCGTCTCTCTGAAGGGCAAGATTTTCAACAGGATCAGCGCGCCGACTTTTGCGTAATGAAACTGCGCATCGTCGAGAGATTGATTCTTGTCGTCGACGGGTTCGGCGTAGATGCCGCGGCCGCTGGTGGTGTTGTTTTCGACCTTGATGGTGAGATCGCCGCCGACGGTCTCGACGAAGACCTCGTCGAGGACGTTCACGTGGGGGTGTTTGCCGCTGACGTAGTCTTCGCGGGTGGCCCGGGTCCATTCGAAGGAGTGGCGCGAGGGAAAGCGGTGGTCTTCTTCGCCGCGGTTGTCGATGTATCGGATCAAGCCTTGGGGACTGATCGCCCAGCGCAAGACCTTGACGTCGCGCTCGGTCGCCCCGACTTGGAATACCGCGAGCAAACGACCGTTCTCGGTGCGCCGCAGCTGTGAGAGGGTGGCATCCTTGTAGTATTTATAGATCTCGCCAAAATCCTTCACAAACTGTGGATCACGCAAGAATTCCGTGGCGGCCGCCGGCGTCTCGCCGGTGAGCGGCATGGGGTCGAGGTTGAACGTTCCGTCGTTGGCCCTCGAGAAGTGGTGCAGGGCGAAGACGTCGTCGACCTTGACCTCCTTCTTCAGCCCGATAAACACATTGTATCCAAACCATAGATTTCCGGCGACATTCAAGATATCACGCGGGACACAATTGTTCTCGGTGCGCACTCTTTCGTTGCCGAGCACTGAAAGCTCGGTGGTGCCGAAGACTTCCAAGCGTCGCGCGTTGAGCTTCGCGAGTCGTTCGCCCAGCGACTTCGACTGTTCATCGAGCCGGGCTTTGATGATCTCGTAGGCGCTGCCATCGACAGACGGGTCCTTCGGGCCCTTTGCCGTCCGGCCTGAGGGCACAACACGCCCGGGGCTCGCGGTCTGGGTGGCTGGTGTTGGCGAAGCGCTCGTCGACGTCATGGGGCAAACTGACCCGGATGCCTTCCAGTTCTCAAGCGGGGCGAACCAGGGACGGCGGGGGGACGAGGGCGCTGCGCCCGGGCGCAGTCCTGCCCTTCCTGCGCTCGCTGGACAATTCGGCACGCGTTCGCAGCGCCCGACGTTAGGTCATCCGTGGTGCGGGCGGCTCGTTTGAGCCGTGCCAAGGGCTCAGGCCATCGGTACTTGCTGCCGGCGCCCTTGGGTCCGTCGTCGGAGGTGCTGGTGGCCACTCAGGAGCTCGACCACGTTGCGGTCGGCAACGGCCGCGGGATCGCGCTGGTCGCACCCACCAGCCACATCGACTGGCTCTGCCTGCCACGCTTTGATTCCCCCACGGTGTTTGGGCGTCTGCTCGACGAGCAGAAGGGTGGGACGTTCGCCTTCCTCAGCCCGCGCAGCGCCGAGGGTCGTGAACCGGATGGGGATCCCCGCACAAGCCGGCAAGCCTACGTGCGCAACACCAACGTCTCCCGCATCGTCGTCGACGACGGTGACACATCCTGGGAGGTGATCGATTTTCTCCCGCGCATCCCCAAGGGGCTCGGCGGGCAAGCCTCCCTCGAGATGGTGCGCGTGGTGCGGCCGCTGCGGGGTCATCCGCGGATGCGGATCGTGTTCGATCCCCGCCCGGGCTTCGCGCTGAACGCACCGACTCTCGTCGAGACCGCCGTCGGCGTCGAAGTTCGCTGGGCGGGCCCGAGCTTCCACCTGACGACCAATTGCCCGACCGCCTACGTACTGGGCGGTCGAGAGCTGACGCTGACGCGCACCCTCTGGTTCTGCTTCGCCTATGGACAGCCCTCGCCCCTCGACACCCTCGCTGCCGTCGAAGAATCGCTGAGCCTCACCGTCCAAGGGTGGCGCGCCTGGGCCAAGACCTGCGCCCTGCCCGGCTTTCACGACGACGACGTGCTGCGCTCGGCCCTGTGCTTGAAGCTCCACCAGTACACAGACACCGGGGCGATCATCGCCGCGGCGACGACGAGCATTCCGGAAGCCATCGGAACCCCGCGCACCTGGGACTATCGCTATTGCTGGCTACGGGACTCGGCCTTCGTCATCGAGGCCCTGCGTCGGCTGGGACATCTCAGCGAAGGCGAGCTCTTCCTCAACTACCTGCGAAATGTCGTTGAGTCTGGACCCATCCAACCCGTCTACGGCATCGACGGGGCGCGTGAGCTCGAGGAGCTGAGCCTCGATCACCTCAGCGGGTGGAACGGCAATGGGCCGGTGCGCGTGGGCAACGCCGCCTGCCGCCAGCGCCAGAACGATCTGATGGGCGAGGTCATGCTCTGCCTCGATACGCTCCTGCGCGATCCGCGCCTCCTGCTCGACGTCGAATCCTATTGGCCCCTGGTGTTTCGCCTCGTCGAGGAATCCATCGTGGCGGCACCGACGCTCGACACCGGCATCTGGGAATTTCGATCCCTGCTCAGGCCCTACACTTTTTCCCGCGCGATGTGCTGGGCGGCCATTCACCGGGGTGCCTCCATCGCCAGGCTCCTCGGCAAAGCGGAGATCACCGCGCGCTGGGCGGCCGTCGCCGAACGCGAGCGCGCCGAGGTGCTGACGCGCGGTTACTGCGCCGACCTGGGCTTCTTCGCCCAAACTCTCGATGGGCGCTTCCCCGACGCCAGCAACCTGCTGCTGCCGATGATCGGGCTCGTCGATGCCCACGACCCGCGCTTTCTCAGCACCCTCGAGGCCTATCGCTCTCTCCTCGTGAAGGATGGCCTGATGCTCCGCTACCGCAACGAAGACGACTTCGGCGAGACCACCAGCGCCTTCACCATTTGCTCGTTTTGGTGGGCCGAGACGCTGGCCTTGGCCGGCAAGCTCGACGAGGCTGTCGCCGTCTTTGAGGCGGTGCTGCGGCACCAGAATGCCAACGGGCTCTTCTCCGAAGACGTCGACCCCCGCACGGGCCGCTTGCTCGGGAATTTTCCGCAGGCCTATACGCACGTCGGGCTGATCCACGCCGCATCCACCATCGGCGAGCACTTGCACGCGCGAAGCGGAGGGCTGCGCACATGGCGATGAATCTCTTGCCGGGCGGTCATTGGTCGGTGGTGCCCCCCAATCTGGAGTCGGCGCGGCTGATCCTGGTCTCCAACCGCCTGCCCATCAGCGTCGTCGAAGGCGACGATGGACCAAGCATCAAGGACTCCGTCGGCGGCGTCGCCACGGCTCTCAAGGTGTGTTGGCCCGTCGATCGTCGCTGCTGGATCGGCTGGCCCGGCGACTTGTCCCGCTTCGCCCCGGTCGATGTCTCGATGGTGAACCGCGAGTGTGGAAGGCGCGCGTTGGTACCGGTGCAGCTCAGCAGCGGTGAGGTCGAGCGCTACTACGAGGGTTGCGCCAACTCGGTTTTGTGGCCGGTTTTTCACAACCGCATCGACCGTCTGCCGCTGGAGAATCACCAATTCGATGCCTACCGCGCCGTGAACGAGCGCTTCGCCGACGCCGTCGTCGACGTCCTCGATGACGACGACGGGCGCAACGACATCGTTTGGGTCCACGATTTCCACCTCTGTCTCGTGCCCGGCCTGTTGCGTCAGCGTCGCCCCGGTCAATGGGTCGCGTTTTTCCTGCACATTCCCTTTCCCCCTTTGGAGGTCTTTTCCATCCTGCCCGACCGCCGCGAGCTGCTCGAAGGAATGCTCGGCAGCGACATCGTCGGCTTCCACACCACCCGTTATCGCGATCGTTTCATCGATTGCGTGCGGGCCCTGGTGCCGGGAGCCCGGGTGAAGGACGAAGGCGTCGTCTACGAAGGGAGACGCATCGAGACCTGCGCAGCACCGCTGGGGATCGATGCCGACGACTTCAGAGGTGAGGGCGACGATCAGATCGAGCTCGAGATGCACAAGCTGCACACCAACCCCGACATTCAGGTGCTGCTCGGTGTGGATCGCCTCGACTACACCAAGGGGATCCCGCGACGGCTGCTGGCCATCGATCGATTGCTCGAATTGCGACCCGAGTTGAACGGACGCGTGACGCTGCTGCAAATCGCGGTGCCCTCACGGGAAAAGGTCGAGGCCTACGCCGAGCTCAAGGTACAGGTGCAACAGCTGGTGGGACGAGTGAACGGCAAGCACTCCTCCCTTGCCGGCGCCGTTCCCATCCGGCTGGTGAGCCACGGCTACAGCCAGAAGCAGTTGCTCTCGCTGTACCGCGCCGCCGACGTCATGGTCGTGACGCCGCTGCTCGACGGCATGAACCTGGTTGCCAAGGAGTTCATCGCCGCCCGCACCGACGACGACGGCGTGCTGGTGCTCTCCGAGTTTGCCGGGGCTGCCGTCGAGCTGAGAGATGCGCTGATCGTGAACCCCTACGACATCGACGGCACTGCGCGCGCTTTGGGTGCCGCCCTGGACATGTCGGCGGAGGAACGCCGGGACCGCATGCGCCGCCTGCGTCTCAAGGTGGTCGGCGAGAGTCCCCGGGCCTGGGCCGAGGGCTTCTTGAAACTGCTCCCCTTCATGCCCCCCGTGCTCCTTGGGGTGGGTGATGAGCGGTGACGCCGTTCTGCGCGATGCGCTCTTGGCCCTGCGCGCTGCCCCCCGACGACGCTTGTTCCTCGATTACGACGGCACCCTGGTCGACCTCGCCGCCCAGCCTGAGCTGGCCCTCGCCGACGCCGACCTGATCGATCTGCTGCGCGCGCTGGCCCGCTCCCCAGGGACCGAGGTCGTCGTCGTCAGCGGTCGCGCGCGCGCCTCGTTGGGCGGGCTCTTGGGCGCCTTGCCCATCGGGCTCAGCGCCGAGCATGGGCTGTGGTTGCGCCCGCCCGTCGGGGGAGCCTCGTGGCGCGCCCTGGCCGATCCCGCCCTCGATCTGCGTGCCGTCGTGGCCATCCTGGAGCACGCCGCCCGCCGTCATCCCGGCGCCCGCGTCGAGCGCAAGGAGCGCTCGCTCGCCTTTCACTATCGAAACGCCGACCTCGACGACGACGCTCTGCGCCGGCTCAGGGTGAGCCTCAGGGTCGCCGCCGGACCAGATGCGACGGTGCTCGATGGCAAATGCGTCATCGATGTGATGCCCCGGGGCGTGGGCAAACGACTGGCGATGGCGGCGCTGCAGAACCCCACCAACCGCCCCAACGACGACGTCGCCGTCTTCGCGGTCGGTGACGACACCACGGACCTTTCGTTGCTGGACGCGGCCCCGCCCAAGGCTTGGCTGGCAACCGTCGGCACCGCGCTGCCCCGGCGGACGCTCTGGTTCGCAGCACCCGCGAACCTGCGCGCTTTCCTGCGTCAATTGCTCTGAGTTGATCGGGCACCGCGAGATCGATCAGCTGACGACGCGGTCGCGGCCTCGAAGCTTGGCGAGGCCGAGCTGCTGATCGGCACGCTCGAGCATCTGGCATCCAGTGTCTGCCGACTGGAGCAAGGCCACGCCAAACGACGCCGTCACCGAGAGCGGGCCCTTGGCCGTTTGAAAGGTCAGGCTCTTGAGGCCCTGCCGCATGCGTTCGGCGACGACGACGGCACCGTTGACGTCGGTGCCCTCGCAGAGGACCACGAATTCTTCGCCGCCCAGACGCGCAACGACGTCGGTGGTGCGCGCGGCCGCCGACAACCCGCGGGCCACCCCCTTGAGCACCTCGTCGCCAGTGGCGTGGCCCCAGGCATCATTGACGCTCTTGAAGTGGTCGACGTCGCTCATCAACACGCACAGCGGCCGTCCAGATCGGCGCGCGCGGGCCACCGCCTCGTCGAGGCGGGCATCGAAACTGCGGCGGTTCAAGAGCCCCGTGAGGCCGTCGGTGGTCGCCTGGCGCTCGATGGCGTCGAAAGCCCGCGACGATGCCAGGGCAAGGGCCACAACGTCGGCGAGGGCTTCGAGAGCGTCGACGACCTCGGGCGAGAAGCGGCCTTCGGTGGACCCCAGGACCAACAGGCCCCGCGCCTGACCCCGAAGGAGCAGCGGCACCACCCGCAGATCGCGCAGCGCGCCGACGTCGACGCCATCGCTTGGGTGGCACAAGGGCCGGGCTGCTGCGGCTGCGAGCTGGGTGTGGGGCAAGGTACAAAGCTCAGCCAAAGACCGGGCCGCGAAGCTGTCGGGATCGAGGGGTCCGCTGCGCAGCGACGCGAGGGCTCCGGATGAACGCAACACCGTGGCTTCGCCGCAGCCCGGCGAGGACGAAATCATGTGGCCGACGACGTCGATGATGGCCACTGACGCACTGAGACCCTGCACAGCCTCCAGGGCGACGTCGACGACCTCGGCGGTGCGGGTGACCCCGGCCAAGGCCCGCGCCGCGCCATACACCCGCGCTCCGCGCCGACGCTCGGCCTCGAGATCCACGATCAGCTGCTCGGTGTGCAGGCCCTCGAGCAACTCGGCTCCGAGGGCCAGAGCAAAGGCTTCGTCGTCGTCGACGAAGGCCCGAGGCTCGCAGCGATCGACCACCAGCACCGCCCGCACGCCACCATCGCGAGCCAGCACCGGCACGCAGAGCGCGCTTTGCGGAGGGGGACCACTGAGCCGGTGGGCCCGCAGCGCGGGGCCGTCGACGTCCACGACCCGCACGGGGGCACGGCGGTTGACGCACAGGCCGACCAGTCCGGCCTCTCCGACGCCGCGGCCCGCCAGGCTGAGGCGGGGTTGGTTCTGGGCGTCGACGGCCGCGAGCTGCTCGACCAACCGCAGTCCGCTGCCGGCGTCGTCGACGACGTAGAGGGCGACCACGGCTGTGTCGGCGATGGCGCGTTCGGCCAGGCGCAGCAGGCGATAGAGGCGGTCCCGCTGGGCAAGGGCGCAAGCAACGTCCTTCACCGCCGTTTTCGAGCTCGCGCGGCCGGGCCTGGCCTCTTGGGGCAAACGCTCATCGCCACCCGAGCGACCGAGGCGGCGAAACAAGCGAGCGTCATCGACGAGCGCCAAGATCTCGGCATCGGCCCGGGCTTGTTCGCGCACTCGAGCCGCCCGCACCGCCCGCGCCAACAAGCCGCGCGGCAGCACACCGAAGCCCAACACACCCACAGCCGCGAAGGCCAACAGCGGGGTGGACGCGACGACGGCGTCACCGTCCCCGACCACAACGCTAACGACGGCGGCGGCGGCGAGCGGCGGCAAGAAGCGTTGCAGCGCACGCGGCGACAACCAGCTGCCGGCGGCTGTGGCCACGGCAAACACGCAGGCGAGCAAGGGCGCAGCGACGACGACGCCGGCGCAGGCCAGCACCCCCAGGCCCGCCAGCACGACGACGGGCGACAGCAAGAGCGGTCGACGTCGAGCACGCGAGCGCACGACTTTCTGGTCCGAGAAAGAGTCGAGCGGCGCAGCAGCTCGACGGACCGAGCGGCGATGGGGAGCTCGCGGCGGGTGCGACGACGTCGACGGCGTGGCGCTCAACGACCACCCGTCGCGGGGAGATTCACGACGATTTCGCCCGGAGCAATGTAGCCAAGCTCTTCTCGCGCTTTCTTTTCGAGCACGAGCCGGGAGGCCTCGGAGTCGCCGCGCAAGAGGCGGGTCTCCTGCATCATCTGGGTGTTCTCGGCGCGCTTCTGGGCCGCTTGACCGCCCAGCGCCCGCTCTTCTTCCTGCAGGTGCGAGAGCTTTGAGACCCCAGAGGGCGAGAAGAGCACGAGGCCCAAGACGACGACGACAGCGGCGGCTCCGACGACGAGGACAGCGAGCGCGCGCATGCCCTCGAGTACCACGCGCGATCCGGCCCCTCAACTTCCGCACCCACCACCAAGCGCACGCCGACGTCGTCGCGGTGGCAGCGCTCAATCGAGCTTGAGGCTGGTCTCCAGCGCGCTGAGCTCTCGTTCGGCAACGGCGATGGCGTCTTTTTTCCTCAACTTCAGGCGTTGCAGGGTGCGCAGCTCCAGCTCTTCACCGGGCGAGAGCCAGCGTCGTCGTTGGTACTCCGCAACCCGCTCTTTGACGTCGCCGTGCTCGCGCAAGAGCCGGTCGAGCTGGCTGCGCAAGATCTGGGTCGGGTCGTTCTGGCTCATGGCGCCTCACCTGGGCCGAGGAGGGGGCGGTGCCGCGCGGGATCCACGGCCGGCAGCTTGGCATCGGGTGCGCGAACGTAGAGCGGGGCCAGGGTCGCGCGCTCGTCGCTGCGATCCAGCGCGCACAGCACCCGCACCATCCCCAGGGCCCGTGGGCCGGCCAGCGCGAAGCCCGGGGTGCCGTCGACGCCGACCACGGTTTCGTTGCCAGCCCCGAATTCGCCGCCGCCGGGCGATGAACCTGTAGACAATTCATCGCCGCCAGGCGATGAACCTGTAGACAATTCATCGCCGCCAGGCGATGAACCTGTAGACAATTCATCGCCGCCAGGCGATGAACCTGTAGATAATTCATCGCCGCCAGGCGATGAACCTGTAGATAATTCACCGACACGCGAAGCGCCGTCGGTGGATTCACCGACACGCGAAGCGCCGTCGGTGAATTCATCGCCGCTCAACCCGGGCACCGCCGACGGCACCACGGCCTGGGGCTGGCCGCGCGCTCTCACGCTCCTGCCCGAGCTGTCAAAGACCTGGGCGTAGCGCTCCCCACGCTTGGCGTCGACGACGGCGACACAGCGCCCGCGCGGCACGTCGAGGGACGACGCCAAAGCCCACAACGACGGCACGCCGACCACAGGCACGTTCCAGGCGCGCCCCAAGCCCTTCGCAAAAGCGAGGCCCGTGCGCACACCAATGAAGGAGCCCGGACCCGTGCCCGCACCAATGCCGCTGAGCGCTGCTCCCGCCGCGACCTCAGCAACGGCCCCCGGCAGGCGCTCGGCATGAAGCCGCGGCTCCCGCAGCCAGAGCTCTCGCAGCACCGACCCAGCGTCGACGTCGACGACGCCGACCACGGCCTCGGGCCCAGCGGTGTCCAGCACGAGCCACAGCGAAGCCATCGTCTCTCCCCGGGGCGCTTCGACGGCGAACGTCAGGCCGCACCCCTCCTCTTCGCCTTCTTGGGCGCAGCCGCAAGGGGCTGGGACGCGAGAAGTGCAGATGGTGTGGGCCGACCCGGTCGCGATGCCGAACTCCCGTGGGCGCGGGCCAACATCTCGCGGGCGTGCTCGAGAGTCGCGGCGGTGATCTCTTGACCCCCCAACATGCGGCCCAGCTCGTCGACGCGTGCTTCGTCGGCGACGGCGCGCACCTGCGAGATGGCGCGTCCCCCGGACACGACCTTTTCGACGACGAGATGGCCGTCCCCGCGGCAAGCAATCTGGGGAAGATGGGTGATGCACAAAACCTGACGCTGCTCGCCAGCGATGGCCTGCAGCTTGATGCCGATGGCTTCGCCGACGGCGCCGCCGACGCCGGCGTCGACCTCGTCAAAGACGCTGACGGGCACGGGATCGCCGGCAAGCAGCACGCGCTTCACGGCCAGCAGCACGCGCGAGAGCTCGCCACCCGAGGCGACCTTGGCCAGGGGTGCCAGCCCTTCGCCGGCGTTGGCCGAGAACAAGAACTCAACCCGATCGGCGCCCGATCGAGACAGAGCGACGCCATCGGGTCGCTGCAACATCGACGACGATGACGACAGGGGCTCGACGGCCACCTGAATGTGCGCGCCGGCCATGCCGAGGGAAGGAAGCTCGGCATCCACCGCCCGCGCCAGCTCGAGCGCGCTGTGGCGGCGGGCCAGACTCAAGCGGTCGGCGACGACGACGGCGGCGGCTGTGTCTTTGGCCAGCTGGAGCTCGAGGGCAGCGACGCGGGCGGCGGCGTCTTTGAGCAGGGCGTGCTCGGACTGCAGCGCTGTTTTGGCCCGCAGCACCGCATCGAGGTCCCCGCCGTGCTTCTTCATCACCCGCTTGAGGGCATCGAGGCGATCTTCGATGGTCAGCAAGAGCCGCGGGTCGTCGTCGACGTCGGCGTGGCGGACCAGGGAGCGGGCGACGTCGTCGATCAGCACCACGGCTTCGTCGAGGGACGAGACCAGCGCCTCGAGAGCTGGATCGTCGCGCACACCCCGGGTCAGCGCCGCTCGGGCCTGCTGCAGGCGGGTCAAGACATCGTGCTCGCCGTCGACAAGCAGGGTGCGCGCGTCACCCACGGTCTCGCGCAACTTGCCGGCGTTCAGCAGCCGTCGTCGATCGCGCTCGAGGCTCAGGTCTTCGCCAGCCTGGGGATCGAGGGCCTCGATTTCGTCGAGATAGAAGCGCAGCACGTCGAGACGTCGCTCTTTGTCGGCCTCTTTGGTGTGCAGCTCGGAGAGCTCCGCCGCCGTCGTCGACGCCGCGTGAAAAGCCGCCGCCATGGCAGCGACGTCGTCGTCGAGACCAGCGAAGCCATCGAGCAGGGGCAAGGCCGCCGCGGGGCGCAGCAGCTGTTGGTGGGCGTGTTGACCGGTGAAATCGACCAGGGGCTCGGCGATGGCTTTGAGCTGGGCGAGGGTGCACAACGCGCCGTTCACCTGCTGCTTGTGGCGGCCCTCGCGAGAGAGCACCCGACGCAGCACCAAGGTCCCGTCCTCGAGCGGGGGCAGCTCGTGCTCGCGCAGTCGGTCGTCGACGCGGCGGCGGGTTTCGCCCCCCAGGTGAAACTGCGCCTCGACGGTGCCCTCGGCGGACCCAGCCCGCACCGCCTCGGCGGAGGCCCGCTGGCCCAAGAGCAAGAGCAGCGCTTCGACGACGATGGATTTGCCGGCGCCGGTTTCGCCGGTGAGCACCGTGAGCCCCGGCCGCAGCGAGAGCTCGACGTGGTCGATGAGGGCAACGTTTCTGACGGTCAGGTGGGAGAGCATGCAGGCAGAGTCCCTCGACCTGTACATCCGTTCAAGCCCTCGCTTTGGTGCGGCACCCCCAGCACGGACGCTTCCGGAAGCCCTCCCATCTCGGATCCCACTTACACAACTCCTTCAGAAAGGAAGCGCAAGGTCAGGCCTGCGACCGCCCGCTGGTTCATGATCAGCGTGTGGATGGCGTCGACGACGACGGGCTCGAGGCCGGGCAAGCGGGTTTCGTCGACGGAGACGACGCCGTCGTTGGGGGCACCTTTCCAGGGGGAGCGGGCAAAGCGGGGTCCGCCGTCGCCGGCGATGATCAGGGTCTTGGCCACCGGCACCGGCAGCGAAGAGTAAAAGCCGTCGTCGTCGAGGAGCTTCTGCCCGGCGTCTCTGGTCAGCGCGCGAAAGATGGGGTTGCGCTCGAGGGCGCGGGCCAGCGCGGGCGGGTGGTTGGGCGGGGCCAGCATGACGAAGTGCGAGAGCGCGGGGAGTCGGGGCGAGGCCCGGCGCGTGATGACATTGCCCAAGGAGTGGCCGACGACGGCGAAGCCCCGCTCCGGCTCGGCGCTGCGGTGGCGCTCGATGTGCTCGACCCAACGGCTCACGATGTCGTCGATAGACTGGCGGGACACCAGATAGCCAAAGGAGCTGGTGCCGTGCCCGGCCTGCCGCAGACGCCGCGCCAGCAGGGCCATCGACGCCGAAGTCCGACCCATGCCGTGGATGAGGAAGACCTGCATGCCTCGACATACAGCGGCGATCACCTTGGTTGAACCAGCGCCAGGCTTGGTCTTTCGCGCGATCTCTTCGTCGCCTCCTCGGTCCGGCCGGAGAGGCCGGCCCTGCGCCGCTCCTCGACCTCGCACGAAAGCCCGACGCCGGGCTGGATCAACTGGGGTGGCCACCACTGGAGCAGAGGCCGCCGTACTGCCGTCCCATTTCCTCCGCGCGTGCGACTGCCGCACGGCTTGACGGTCTGGGGGCGTTGGGCGAACCGCTCGGTCCGTGCCTCCCCAGACCCCCAGCGAAGCCCCCGTTCCCCGGCACATCGCCATCATCATGGACGGCAACGGGCGTTGGGCCCAGGAGCGCGGGCTGCCCCGCATCGAGGGCCACAAGCGGGGCGCGGTCACCGTCAGAGACATCACCACGGCCTGCCGCGAGCGGGGCGTGAAGTACCTGACGCTCTTTTCCTTCTCGACGGAGAACTGGTCCCGCCCGGCCGACGAAGTCGAGGGCCTGATGGACCTGCTGCGCTCCTACCTGCGCGACGAGCTGCCGACCCTGCTGAAAAATGGCGTGCGCCTGGCCAGCATCGGCGACGTCGGCCGCCTGCCCTTGCTCGTCCGCACCGGGCTCGAGGCCGTGAAGGCAGCGACGGCGTCGGCGACGGGCATGCAGCTCACCTTGGCTCTGTCTTACGGCGGCCGCGACGAGATCGTGCAGGCAGCCCAAAAGCTCGCCCGAGACGTCAAAGGCGGCCGCGTCGACGTCGACGGCATCGATCAGGCGGCCTTCGCCTCCCGCTTGCAAACCGCGGGGATGCCCGATCCCGACCTCGTCATCCGCACCAGCGGCGAGATGCGCATCTCGAATTTCCTGTTGTGGCAGGTGGCCTATGCGGAGCTCTTCTTCGCCGACGTCGCCTGGCCCGACTTCACGCGCGAGCGCCTCGACGAGGCCATCGCGGCCTTTCACCAGCGCCAACGGCGCTTTGGCAAGACCGGCGCCCAGCTCTCGGAGAAGACGTGAGCAACCTCGTCCTGCGCCTCTTGTCCGCTGCGGTGCTGCTGCCGCTGGTCATCGCGACCTTCCACTTTGGCGATTGGTGGCTCAGGGGTTTGGCCTTGCTGGCCGCCGCCGCCTGCTTCTTCGAGTACGGCGCCGTCACCGCCCGCGGCGACCCCCTCGCCCGCGTGCTCTTGTTTCTCAGCGGCATGACCGTGACGGCGCTGGGCATCATCGTCGACGACCCCGTGCTCGCGATCTTGTCCGTGCAGGTCGCCTTCGTCGTGTTGTCGGGGCTCTTCGTGCTCCGCCCCGGCACCGATCTCGCGCTGGCCTTCCGCACCCTCGCGAGCCTCGTCTTTGGCATCATCTGGATCGCACCTGGCTTGATCTGCATCTGCCGGCTGCGCGACCTGGGCGACGCCGACAACGTGCACGCCCTGGTGACGGCCGCCCAACTGCCCGCCGCGGGCTCCTGCTTCATCATGGCCGCGATGACGACGACGTGGGCCAACGACACCTGCGCCTATTTCGCCGGCCGTTTCCTCGGCAAGCACAAGATGGCCGGTCTCATCAGCCCGAAAAAAACCTGGGAGGGCTTCGTCGGCGGCGCCATTGGTGCTCCCCTCTTTCTGCTCGCGGGTCGAGCCATCGCTCCCGCGGTCTTTGCGCCCCTGACGACGGTGGACATCATCGTGCTGAGCATGCCGGTGGCGCTGCTCGGTCCCGTCGGCGACCTCGCCGAGAGCCTGTGGAAGCGCGCCTACGACGTGAAGGACTCAGGCAACCTGATCCCCGGCCACGGCGGCATGCTCGATCGCATCGACGCCGTCTTCTTCGTGACCCCCTGGGTGCTCGGCTATTTCGTCGCCCTCAAGCCCTTGCTGCACTGATCGGCCCAAGACGGGCAGTGTGATCAGCACGCGAGTTTCACCGCGAGGGAGCGCAGCGGAAGAAGTGCGCCCGCATCGCCTGCTGCGCGTGCGCCTTCTGGCGAGCGGAGCGCAGCGGAAGAAGTGGGCCCGCAAGGGCAGAGAATATTCCGGAGTCGGATGCTGCAGCCGGCTGCGCCGACGGCAGCATCCGACTCCGGAATCACCGGGGCATGGCGATGCTGAGCTTCTTGGCCTCGTCTGAGGTCGGCGCCAACTCGAAGACGCAACGGTAGTGGTTGAGCCCCGACGACACATCGCCTCCCTTCATGCGGATCCGACCGAGCATGAAGTGGCCTTTGGCGGTCCCGCTGCGCGCCTGCGCCTCGGTGGCTTTCTCCGTTGCCCCCTGGATGTCGCCCGCATCGAGCTGGATCTGGGACTGCAAGAGCAGGTCGTAGGCCGCTTCGACGTCGGCAGTGGCCGTCGACGGACGCGCGCAGCCACTGTTGCTCACGACCTCGGGCTTGGGTGCGGTTGCCCGACCGATGCCGAAGCCGACAGCAGCGCCCACGACGAGCGCGATGGCCACCAAGGCCACCGGAAACGACGACGGCGACGACGGCGCCAGCATCAGGGGGGCGATGGTGGGACCGCCCGCCGATTCCACACCCGAGGGAGCGCGGTTGCGGGTGCGATCCAGTGTGAGTGCGGGCTCGCTGCGCCCCGAGCCGGGCGCCACAGCGCCAGGATTCGAAAACGATGGCCCGTCGGCGCTGCCCAGGCCCCGCGGACGCACCGCCGACCGAGGCGTACCCGGCGTGGCGGTGAGCGGCGTGACCGAGGGCGGCGTGGCCGAGGGCGGCGTCGTCTGCAAGGCCGGCGGTTGGGGCACGAATTGCGTCGCGATGTGGTCGGTGTCTGCGGGGGCCGGTGTGAGGGGCTGGCCCGTGGGACGCGAGGGCAGCGATTGGGCACCTCGGCCCGTCTGTGAGCCCGCGGCCGGCGTCGCCGCCTGAGAGAGAGCAGGGCGCAGGCCTGGGGCCGTCGGCGCGGGTGCCGCGGGCGGCATCAGGTAGTCGACGATGGGCGCGAGCTCCGAGACCTCCCACCCCCCCATGCCGTGCAGCGCCGCCTGCAAAGCGCGACCGAAGCCAGCGACGTCGGGAAAGCGTTCGTCGGGGTTTTTGGCCAAGGCGCGCAACACCGCAGTGTCCACGGCCGGCGGAACCCCCTGGCGCACCGACGAGGGCTTCGGCGTCGGCCGGCGGATGATCTTCTCGAACATCAGCAGGTCGTTTTTGTCCTGAAACAAACGCGTGGCCGTCAGCAGCTCCCACACCACGATGCCGGCGGCGAACTGGTCGACGCGCTGATCGATGGACTGCGCGAGAGCCTGCTCCGGCGCCATGTAGGGGATCTTCCCCTTGATGTGTCCCGTCGCCGTGTGGGTCTCTCTGCCGGTGGCTTTGGCCACGCCGAAGTCGGTGACCTTCACGGTGCCGTCGCGGGCGATGAGGATGTTCTGCGGGCTGACGTCGCGGTGGATGATCATCATGGCGACGCCGCGCTCGTCTTTGAGCGAGTGAGCCACCGACAACCCGTTGCAGAGCTCGACGCCGATGCGCAGCGCGTGGGGCACCCCCAGCATCTCGTTTTTGGCGCGCAGCTTCTTCTGCATGCTCGACGTGTCGAGGCCGTCGACGAGCTCCATCGCCATGTAGAGGCGGCCGTCGTATTCGCCGGAGTCCCACACCCGCACAACGTTTTTGTGCACCAGTTGCCCGGCGAGGTTTGCTTCGTCGCGAAACATGGTCGCGTACTCGGGGTTCTCCATCATCTGCGGCAACATGCGCTTCAGCGCGATGGGCCCCGGCACCCGCCCGTCGGGACGCGACGCCACGAACACCTCGGCCATGCCGCCGGCGGCCAAGAACCGCTCCAGCACATAGGGACCGAAGCGCTGGGGATACTCCATGGCGCGACTCTAGGCCGGGTTAGCGGATGGTGCGAGACGTCGTCGCCGAAGCCGGAATGCCGTTGACGCCGCCGAAGAGATCCTCGTTGTAGTCGACCCGCAGGTTGGCGCCCCCTTCGACGGTGAGGCTACCGCTGGCGGCGACGATCATGCCGTGGAAATTGAAGGCCGGGCCGGCCACGGGAAAGGCGCCGTTTTGCAGCAGGATGTTCCCCGAAAGGGAGACGACGGAGCCGGCGAAGAGCATGTGCTGCCCCGCGGGAAACGTGATGTTGTTCTTGGCCACCAAAGAGGCAAAGGGCGAGCGCTCCTGCCCGATGCCCAAGACGACGTCGTCGTCGCCGACGAAATTGCCGCTGACCAGAAAAGTGGCGAGGGGAAAGGGATTGACGTTGCCGGGCGGGGGCGCGTCGCTGGTCGGCATGCTTGCCACAGCCGTCGACTCGAACATGGTGCTGGCGTTCTGGGTGCCCGTGCTGCTCGGGGCAAAACGGTACATGCCCGGCGGCAGGGCCTGCGTGTTGGCGAATTTCAGAAAACCGGCCTGCAGCGACGCCGCCGTCGTCGCCCCGTTGCAACTGCCGGTGCACGTCAAATCACCCGTCTTTTTCCAAGGAACTTTGCACTGGGACCAATCGGGTTTGGTGCCGCTCCCCGAGAACGTGAGACCCAAGGGGTCCTGAATGTCGAAGGGGCCCGAGGTGGTGCCAGGGCGCCAGCTGCCACCAGCCCCCGCCACGACATCATTGCCGAGGGTGTCGAAGACGTCGGTGGCATCGTGCACGAGGATGGGCACCCAACAGGTGTCGAGACCCGCCCCAGCAGCGATGGTGGCGACGTCGGGCGGTGAGGGAAGGGCGTCGGTCGACGGACCCGTGAGTGCGTCGGCGCAGTTCGGCGGGTCTCTGGTGACGTCCCAGAAGAACAAGCCGCCGGGGTTGCCCTGGATGACGTAAAAATTGCAGGCCGGCTGCGTGGTGTTGAACCAGAAGAGCGTGTCGGGGTCCGAGACCGTCGGGGGCGTGAAGGGTGCTGGCGCCGTTCCACCTCCGGCCGGAGTGCAGTGGCTGGCCGGGCAAACGGGGGCCGGCGGCACCGTGCCAATGATGGCCACGGCGGCGGCGGATCGTCCGCAGGCGGCGTCGCCGGCGTTGAAAGTGATGCTCCCCCCCGAGGCGATGTCGCCGACGTTGGAGCAGAACTTGAGATCGCCGTCGAAGTCGATGTCCCCCGCGACGTGGATCGCTGGACCCGGCAGCGACGCCGTCGACACGTGAAAACGGCGCAGCGCCGTGCGGTGGTGGGCGCGATCGGGATCGGTGCCGGGATAGACGCCGATGACGCTGATCCACACGGCGCGGTTGCGATCGCGGAAGGGGTTGTTCTTCCCGAAGGCCGGCCCCTCGCCGCAAGCGACCCCGTTGGGACGGTTGCCGGTGAAGGGGGACCAGAGCGGATTGGAGTCGGCGTCGTCGGCGTCGTCGTCGTAGCGCACCAGGTAGGCGCCGCTGTTGAAGGGCACGACGCGATATCTGCGGTTTTCGTAAGACGCGATGTTCCCATCGGTGAAGCGCGGGATGCCGCTGCTGTTGGCGCCGATGCTCTGAGGGGCGGTCTGGCTGATGATGAGGGAGTTGCAGTCGATGCTGGCAGTGGGGTCGAGGAGCAGATCGTAGTCCCGTTCGACGTCGGCGACGCGCTCGGCGTAGGCGACGGCGCGTTCCATGCCGGCGATGGCGATGGTCTCGCTCTGATCGATGGCGCTGCCCTTGACCGAGATCAAGCGGCTGGAGCCGGCGGTGAAGACCAGCGCGATGGCGATGGCCACCATGGCGACGCTGCAGATGACGACGATGACGAGGGCGAAACCCCGCTGTGGTGTTGCCAGCATCAGCGCCTCCCGGTGGGGCCGTAGCCGTCGCCGGCCTCGACGAAGAAACGCCGCTCCACCTTGTGGCGCAACACGGTGTGCGTCACCGTCGTCGTCCGCGCGATCACGAGCTCGACCTCGACGCTCGCCACCGTCGACAACAGAGCGGCGGTGGTCGGAGCGACAGGGGCGTCGAGCACGTCGAAGTAGCGAAAGGTGAAGGAGTCGAGGTTGTTGGCGACGGGCTCCCAGTCGGTGCCCTCGTCGGGCGCCGCGCAACCAGCAGGAGCCGCCCCCCTCGACGTCAGCGCCGCCGACCCAGCGCCGGGAAAACCGGCACTGTCGACGTCGAGCACTTCGCCCCAACAATGCCGCCGCATCAACACGCACCCGGCGCTGCCCCCCGCGGCGGTGGCGGCGGCGCTGACGGCAGCTGTGCAGTCGGCACCCGCCAGGGTCTCGGCCGAATAGAAAACGCGGTCGAGCGTGGAGATGGTGCTTGCCCCGATCACCGGACGCAAAAAGCGGCTGCGGCTCAGCTTCTCGCCGTTGTTGACCGGGAAGTCGGCTTGGAGCGTGACGCCGCGGGTCTCGCCGAGGTCCACCGTGGTGGGAAAGGTGCCGCCGCTGACCTCTACCCTGCGCCACGCCCAGCCCCCATCCGGCGCTGTGAAGAGCAAGAGCTGTCCGCCGGTGGAGCCAGCAACGGTGTTGATCGGTGCCCATTTCCCCAGGGCCCAGGGACAGGTGCGGGCGCTGAGATCCGTCGAACAATTGTCCGAGGGGAATTCAAAGAGGCTGTTGTGCCCGGTGTCGCATTGGTAGGTGAGTGCACCGGCTTCGGGCGCACAGAGGGAGAGCTCCGACGTCACCTCGACGTCAGCGGAGTCGCCGGCGCCGCCGAGGCGGCTCAACACCGCCAAGCCGTTGAGATCGGAATTGGGCAGGGGGAGGTCGCCGATGAAGGTCAGCTGCTGCGCCGTCGCCACGCGCAGCACCGGTCGCATGCTGCCCGGCTGGCCGCTGACCTCGTTGCCCCAAGGGACGCCGACGCCGGCGTAGCCAAGGTCGCCGCCGACCATGTCGAGCATGTACATGGCGTCGCGGGTGGTGGCGTTTTTGAGCTGGGTCTCCAGTTGCGTCGTCTGCACGGTGAGCAGCGTGGCCATGGCGACGCCGGCGATGGCCAGCGACATGGTCGTGCCAATGATCAGCTCGATCAGCGTGAACCCACGGGCGGTGTTTGCGCTGCGCTCGGGCGGGCCGGTCGGCTTCCCCAAGCGGAAGCAGACGGGGGGCACAGAACGACCCTTCACGGCACCAACCGGCGCAGGCGTTGGTAGACGAAGGTCGCTGGGCCCTGGCTCGTGGGGTACTCGACGGTGACGGTGATGAGGTGCATGGAGTCATCGGCGGCGAGGGCCGGGACGCTCGCGCTCTTCAGGGGGATGGTCGCCCCATCAGAGACGCGAACGGTGTTCGATGAATCGATGACGTCGAACCCGGCCTGAAAGCCGGGATGGTTGCTGACGGGCCCCAGCGCCTGGCTCGCAGCGGTCTTGCCGGTCATCAATCCGTCGGCGATCCCGAGGGCCAACGACGACGCCTCGGCACGCTTCGCCGCCATCGACGCCTCAAAGCGCGAGGAGGCAATCATGGTGACGCTGGTGGCCAAGGCGATGGATACGATGCCGCCAGCAATCAAGGTCTCGAGGAGGATGTAACCGCGCTTCATCCGCCTGACCCCCCGCCGCCGCCGAAGCCGCCGTCGCCGAGCAGGCCGCCGCCAAAGGTCAGACCGCCGCTGAAAACCAGAGGAGGCCCGCCGCCGCCGCCGCCGAAGCTCCCCGCCGCCAAGACGCTCCCGCTGTCGAAGAAGCCGACGGCGCAGGTCACCGGAACGGCGGGGCTGAGGGCTGCAGGGCGACTGCCCACGCGGTTGCCGCAGATGCGCCCGAACGAGGTCACGATGACGTCGACGCCGATGTTGGCAGTCTTGTCGTAGGTGACATAGATGCGGCCGCCGTCGTCTTTGACGTCGAGGTCGCCGTCGCCGCGCAGGCGTCCGTTGGGGCGAAAGATGATGAACTTCTCCGACGCCGGGGCCGCCACCGCCGCCGTCGTCTCCATGTCGTAGGTCATGCCCTGGGCGGGGACGGACGCGCGCGCCACCTCCGTCCAGCCGGTGCCGAGGTCGGCGGCCGTGAAGCAGTCGGCGGTGTCACGGCGCGACATCACCATCGTCGTGTTTCCCTGCACCTCGACGCGGTGACACCGACCCTCGGCGCGGGCGTTGCGGCGGGCGCGCTCGAGAAAATTCACGACTTCGTCGAGCGAAGAACGCAGCTTGGCGTTGTGAACCGCGGGCGACAGATCGGGAACGGCGAGGGCCGCCAATACGCCGAGGATCGACACCACGATCATCATCTCCAGCAGCGTGAAACCGCGGACCCGGGGCCCGGCGCCCGGCGACATCGGCGTCTGCGTCGGCTCCGACGTCGACGTCTTTGGCTTGGGGATTGCCGTCGTCACCCTGCCGGGGGCCTTCGGGGGCAGCATGCCTGGCGATGTGGCCTGCTTCTTCACGGGGGCCTCGGGGCTGCTGGGTGTCTGCGAAGGGTTGGTGCGTTCACGGCGCGGGGGCACCTCCGCAACTTCCTCGAGCTCGATGGGGAACTTGCGCGCGAAGGCCGTGTTGATGCCAAAGAGCAGTAGGGCGCCAATGGAGCTGACGATGGTCCAGTACGCGGCGTAGCCCGTGAAGAGCTCGCTCGCGAAGTACTCGTAGACCTGAAATGCGAGGTTGACGTTGAGCGTCGGCGGCGTCGTGAAACGCGCGATCAGCTGGAGCACGACGTAGTAGGCGAAGGCGGCGGCGGTGGCGCGCAGGGGGCTCCGGGGTCCACGCACCTGGCTCATGGCGACGACGGCGGTGAGGGGCACCAGCAAGTGGGAGAGCACCGAGATGCGCGTGGCTCCTGTGGCGATCGCGTCGAGCATCCAGATGGGGAGGCCGAGCACGGTCCAGGCAGCGACGAGCCGGATCAGCGACGCATAGGAGGCGATCAATCCGACCGCCAGCAGCAGCGCCGAGACGTGACACATCCACAGCAGGTAGGCCGGCTGCATCCGAACGAAGCAGTTGTAGACCACGTGGAAGATCCACATCGTGAGAGGGATCAGTCCCAGCCACCGCACGCGGTAGTCGAGGATCATTTCTCGTTCGAAGGAAAACCTGCCCACAGTCCGAAGTTAGGGTCACCCCGACGACGGCGTCCATGATGAGGCAGATCGGCACGAGCCCTTGACTTCGCGCACCTTCGATCTGGCTGGAGCTCAACCAAGAGAACACACCGGCTGCGCGCCAAGCCCACAAGCAGCAAGCAGGGTGTTTGACGTCGTCGTTGTCGGTGCCGCCGGCGGCTGCTGCTGGCTTGAGCCAGGTTGGGGCTTGACCCGATATCGCCCACGGCCCCGCGCGTTGGCGAGTCGCGCTAGCGTGGCACGTGCGGATTTTCTCTCGCATCGGCAGTTGGTTGCGCGCCCGCGGTACGGCGGAGACGACGCTGGACGCTGATTCGGCGCGAGAGCTGGGCGATCGTGGCGTTCATGCCCCTCTGCCGCAGGCCCTGGATCACGAGACGCTGGCCCGCCTGCCGAGGGCACCGGCCGATCTCTTTCGCCAGCGGCTGCTTGATTCGATCCGCGCTGCCCACGACGAGGCCAAGGTGCAGATCGCGACCCTCGATCCTTCGATGCGGGTGATGGTGCTCTCGCAGCAAGCCAACAGCGGCAGCGACGACGAGATCGATGCGGCCTTGCGCCAGGTCGAGGCCGGGGCTCAGGCCCTCTCATCGGTGACCTGGTCGGCGTTGCGCGATGCTCGCCCACCCTTTCGACCAGCGCCACCGGATTGGGGTGGCAACCTGGCCCACCACCTCGACGGCGACGCGGGCTTGATCTTCTTCGTCGACGTCGAAGCCATTGCGCTGGCGGTGGTTCAGGCAGCCGAGGCCCAGGGGCTCGCGGGGCACATCGAAGAAGAAGGGGCACTGGTGCGGGTCTCGGATGGCCGCTTCCACGCCCACGTCGGCACCAGCGCGCTCATCGCCGAGGCACTGTGGACGGGGGCAGGTCCCCTCGCCGTCGTCTTGAGACGCGCCCAGCAATTGCCCAACGAGATGCGCAGCTTCGTCGCGGTGTTGCGCGGGCTCGAACGGCGCTTCCTGGGCGTGCGCTTCGAGGTCGCCGGGGATCGCTTGCTCGCTCGAACCGCAACGCGTGGTGGACCGTCACGCATCGACTACCGCCATCTCGCGGCCGGCGCGCGCGCCAGTGGCACAGCCATCGACGTCTTCCTCAAGGGCGCGCGCCTGGACGATCTGGCCGAACAGGTCGGCGACGTCGCTGTCCTGGTCCGCTCTCCGGCCTACAAGAAGGCCTACCCCGACGTCGTCTGTCAGGACGACGACGGCTGCTTGCTGGTGGCCGTGCGCGAGGACGGCGGACGCGCCACACCCCTTCGTGTCCACGACGACGACCCTCCGGAGCGCTTCGCTTTCCTGCATGCCGAGGCCCGGCGCCAGCTGCCCTTCTTGCGCCTCGATGGCCACGCCTTCGTCGTCGAACAGAGCGCGCGACAGGGAGCACTGGCACCGCGCGCCTACGGCTTCGTCGGCGACAAGGCTGCCAGCCTGCTGCTCGATCCGACGCTGGTGCGCGGATTTTGCGAACAGCTCGGCCCCCTTCCCCACGCCGTCGACGTCGTTGCTTTGAGCGAAAATGCCTTGATCATCTCGGCGCCGGGGACCACGGGGGTCGTGATCGAAGAAGCCCGGCGCCGCGCCTCGCGTCTCGAAGTCGATCTCTTCGACGACGGCGCCGACGCGTTGTCGGTGACCCGCCGCATCGACCTGCCCTCCGTCGGCGGTGGCTGCTTCGAGCTCACCATCGTGCCCGATGAGTTTTTCTTGCTCTCCGACCAAGCCATCGAAAGCGGTGACCTCGGGCGCGCCCACGCCGACTACCTCCGCGGCCTCGCCCTCGAAGCACTCGGTCTCACCGAGAAAGCCGCCCGGGCCTTCGAGCGTGCCGTGCGCGCCCGCGCCGACGATGGCGAGCTGAACCTTGCCCTGGGCCGCGCTTTGTCGGCCTTGGGTGAGCACAGCCGCGCGGTGAGCATTCTCGAGCGCGCGGCCGGGGCCCTGCCCGAGCACGCCGACGTCCAAAACGCCCTGGGGCTCGCCCTGTACCGAACCGGGGCCGCGGGCGACGCTCGGGTGGCTTTCTTGCGCGCGGTGAAGCTCGCCCCCGACGAGGTCGGCTTCTTGGTGAACCTCGGCCGTACTTGTTGCGACGAGCGCCTGTACGGCGAGGCCAAGAGCGCCCTCGAGCACGCCCTGCGTGTGGAGCCGACGTCGGCGGAGGCCCACGCGTCGATGGCCGTGCTCTGCCACCGCACGGGTGAGCGCAAGCGAGCGCTGCACCATGCTCGTGCGGCCCTGGCCGAGCAGCCCGACGACGACACCGTGCGGGAATTGCTGCGCATGATCGACGACGACGCCGCCTGAGGACGCGTCCTCCGTGACGCTCACCACGCCCGGCCCCTCTGGTGGTCCGGGCCTCGCGGTCGGGGCCTGGGGCCTGGCGGGTTGGCACGCTCAAAGGGCCTCCTGCTTTGAGCCGTTGGCACGGCTCAAAGGGCTTCCTGCTTTGCGCCGTTGGCACGGCGCAAATCTGCGGTGACGCGCTTGCGCTTCTGGCAGTCGGCCCATCCGCTTCTGGTTGGGAAGCCCGGCCGCCCAAGCCGAGGGGGAAATTCTGCTAAGGCCACTGCATGTTGGGTTCTCTGCTGATCTCGCTCTCGGTCGCCGCTGCGGCCCCGACCTTTCCGTACGAGCGCTATGAGAAGCGCCTCGACAATGGGCTGCGCGTCGTCGTCGTTCCCACCGATCACAGCGGCTTCTTCGCCCTGTATGAGGTGGTCGGCACAGGCTCGCGCGATGAGGTGGAGCCGGGCCACTCGGGCTTCGCTCACTTCTTCGAGCACATCATGTTTCGGGGCACCAAGAAGTTCCCCGCCGACAAGAGGGTGGCGCTGCTCGCTTCTCTCGGCGTCGACGAGAGTGGCTACACCACCGACGACTTCACCGGCTTTTCGCTCGTCGGCCCCAAAGAGGGCCTGCAGAAGATCTTCGAGCTCGAGGCCGATCGCTACCGAGCGCTCGAGTACTCCGAGGACGACTTCAAGACCGAGTCCCGCGCCGTGCTCGGCGAATACAACAAGAACTTTGCCAACCCCGATGAGAAGGCCTTCGAAGCCCTCTCGGACCTGGCTTTCGACAAGCACACCTACAAGCACACGACAATGGGCTTCTTGAAAGACATCGAAGCAATGCCAAATGGATATAGGTATTCTCGCGACTTCTTCAAGAAATTCTATACACCAGACAACGTGATGCTCCTCGTCGTTGGCGACGTCGACGTGGCTGCGGTGCACCAAGAGGCCGCCGACGCCTTCGGGGGATGGAAGGGCACGCGGGCCAAGACCGCGGTACAAGATGAGGCGCCGCTGAACGCTGAACGCCGGAAGGTGATCGCCTGGGACAATCCCACCGAAGATCGCTTGCACGTGGGATGGCGCGTGCCCTCGTCGGTGGATGATCCCCGCCAGGCGGCCCTGGGCATGTTGCTCAAGAGCTATCTTTTCTCGGAGTCGAGCGATCTGGTGAAGGCCGTCGTGCTGGGCGAGCAGCTGGCGGAGAACGTCGAGTGCGGGTGGGAATGGCACAAAGACGCCTCGCTCTTTGCTGTGGCTGCCAAAATGAAGGAAGGCAAAGCCGTCGACGACGTCTTGGCGCGCATTCAGCAACAGTTGGACAACGTCTCTCTCGGCAAGATCAACGACCGGAGATTGACCGATGTAAAGAGCAATCTCCGTTACGCGCTCTTGATGAACCTGACCTCTGCCGACAACATCGCTGGCACCCTCGCCTGGCTCAGCGGTCCAGCGATGGACACGAGCTTCGTCGACGGCGTCTACGGCGCTCTGGCCGAGCTCGGACCCAAAGATCTGCAGGACTTCGTCAAAGCCCGCTTCGGGCCCCAGCAGCGGGCCATCGTGGTCCTGCACCACGCGCCCCCGAAAGCAGGTGCCAAGTGAGAGCCGCCGTCGTCGTCATCGTTGCGGGCTGCCTCTCTTGCGTATCGACCCGCAGCATCAGCGGGGGACCCGATCCGCGGGCCGCCTTGCCACCACTGGTCGACGCCCCGGCCCCCCACGAGGCAGCACCGTTGCGCTCGGTGCTGCAGTTGTCGTCGACGGATCCCATCATTGATGTGCGCGTGGTCTTTGAGAGTGGCTCCGCCGACGACCCCGCCGGCAAAGAGGGGCTCACCGCGCTCACGGTGCGCCTGATGCGCGAAGCCACCCTTGACAAAGACGCCGCTGCCCTCGCCGATGCCCTCTTTCCCTTGGCCGCCGAGATCTCGGTGCAGGTGGACAAAGACGTCGTCGTCTTCGCCGGCCGCTGCCACAAGGATCACCAGGATGCGTTTGTGCGGCTCGTGGCCGACGTGCTCACGCACCCGCGCCTCGACCCCACCGACTTCGCGCGCTTGAGGGACGACGCCAGCGCCTATCTGACGTCGACGCTGCGGGCCAACAACGACGAAGCCCTGCAGCGTGAGGCCCTCGAGGCCGTGCTCTACGACGACAGGGAGAGCGAGGGTGCGCGCCATCCCTACCACCACACCCCGACTGGCACGGTGGTGGGCCTCGCCGCCATCACCCTCGACGACGTCAGAGCACAGATGGCACGGGTGCTGACCCAGGACCGTCTGGTGCTCGGCGTGGCCGGCGGCGCCGAAGCAGCCGTCGTCGAAGCCCTCTCGAGCGCGCTGCGGATGTTGCCGGCCACGGGCGCGACGCGGGTGCTGCCCTCGACACCCGAGCTCAAGGCATCCAAGCTGCTCGTCGTCGACAAACCTTCCGCCGGCACCGCCATCTCCTTGGGCTTTCCGGTCTCTTTGGCGCGGGCGCACCCCGACTACCCAGCGATGAAGCTCGCCGAGACGTGGTTTGGCGAGCACCGCAATTTGATCGGGCACCTCTTTCACAGCATGCGCGAGGTGCGGGGGCTCAATTACGGCGACTACGCCTACGTCGAGCACTTCGTGCAGGAGGGCTCGTCGACGTTGGAGCGCACCAACGTCCCTCGGCGCAGCCAGTATTTCTCGATGTGGATCCGCCCGGTCGAGCATAAAAACCGCCTCTTCGCCCTGCGCATGGGCGCCTGGGAATTGGCCCGCTTCGTCGATCAGGGCATCCCCGACGACCAGAGCTTCGACGCCGTGAAGTCCTTCGTGCGGGGCTATTGGCGATCGAAGGAGCAAGACCCCATGCGGCGCCTCGGTTACGCCGTCGACGACGTCCTCACGGGCTCGAGCTTCGATCGTGAGGGGTTGCGCCAGCGCGTGCAGCAGCTCACCCGGGCCGAGGTCAACGCCGCCATCCACCGTCAGCTGGCCGCCAACAAGGTCATCTACGTCGTCGTCACCCAGGATGCGACGCCGTTGGTGCGAGACGTGCTCGACAACAAACCCTCGCCCATCGCCTATGCCGCCAAGGTCGATGCGAGCTTGCTCAAAGAAGACGAGCAAATCGTGTCTTTCGATCTCGGCCTCGCCAAAGACGACGTCACCGTGGTGCCGCCGTCGGCGTTGTTTCAGCAATGAACGTCGACGAAGCCCTCTGGCGCGGACTGCTGGGCTGCTTGGTGTGCGTGGCGCCCGGGGTCTTGGGCCTGGCCGCGCTCGAGTCCCTGTGGCTGCGTCCGGAGCGCGGGGTGCTCTCGACCTTCTCCAGGGCCCGCAGCCAGCTCGCAGCCCGCTCCCACCTCGACGCCGATGGCGTCGCCGGCATCGCTGGCCTGGGGGTCACGCTGCTGGCTCCCGCGTTGGGTGCAGCCCTGCTGTCGACGTCGACATCGATGGCCGCTTTGGCCGCGGCTTCGCTTTTGGTGGCGCTGCCGGGCCCCATGCTGTTGACCCTCGGCACGGCCAACGACGAACGCGGTCGGCTCGCCTTGCACGATGCGCTGGCACAGCTCGTCCGTCGCGCCCTGGCCCTCACCGCTGTCGTCGTCGTCGTCGTTGGTGCGGGAGCTGGAGCCCCGCAGCAGCAGGCAGCTCGTCTCACGCTGTTCCTTGGGGTCTGCGTCTTTGCCGTGGTGGTGCTCATTCGCAGTCGCCACCGCGGGGCGCCGACCCCGCTGCCGCGCTTCGATGAGCGTCTGGCGGGCCCGGCCCTGGTGTGCGTTCGAAGCGCGGAGCGCGCCGTCGTCGTCGTCGTCGCTGCTTTGGCCGGGGCTGCGGTTCTTGATCGCTGCGGGCTGTGGGTCAGCGCGCCGACGACGGCGTTGGCCGTGGCTGCTGTTGGCGTGGCCTTGTCCCGTTGGCTGGGACCGCTGCGGGGCGAAGGCGTGGGCGGGCCCTTGTTCCTCTTGCTCCTGGCCAGCCTGGGCCGGGGCGCCTTGGCCCTGCTCGCCTGAGCGGGCTCCGGTCAAGCGAGCAGTCGCGGCGGGTCGCTCCTCTGAGACGGCTCGCTTCCGCGTGAGTGAGAAGCGGCCAGAAGCGACCCATGGACCACACCTCTTGTGTCCGGCGGCGCGGAAACCGAAGGTCGGCCCATGAGCTCCCAAAACGTCTTGTCCCCGCGCGGTGCGACCGTCGTCGTCAAAGCCCAGGGCGGCTTGGCCCTCGAGCGGCCGGTGCTCGAGCTCACCGATACGGCATCGGGCAAGCGGCACCGCTTCGACGCCACCAGCGTGCGCATCGGCGCCGGACCGGGCAACGATCTGGTCCTCGATCGCCCCACCGTGTCGTCGGTGCACGCCGAGATCACGGCGACGACACGTGGCTTCAAGATCAAAGACCTCGGCAGCACCAATGGCACCACGGTCAACAGGGTCAGGGTGATCGAGGCCTTTGTCGAAGATGGTGTTCAGCTGGCCGTCGGCGACGTGGCCTTGGTGCTCAAGGTCTCGAAAGACACCATCAGCCAGCCGTTGTCGACGACGACGGAGCTGCATGGGGCTGTGGGCGCCTCGGCGTCGATGCGAGCGGTGTTCTCGCGGGTGGAACGGGTGGCAAAGACCGACGCCACCGTGCTGATCCACGGCGAGACGGGCACCGGTAAAGAAGTCATCGCCTGGTCGATCTACGAGGCCAGCAAACGCAAAGACCAACCCTTCGTCGTCTTGGATTGCAGCGCCATCGCCCGCACCCTGATCGAGAGCGAGCTCTTTGGACACGAGAAGGGATCCTTCACCGGCGCCGATCGACGACGCATCGGTGCCTTCGAGCGGGCCCACGGCGGCACCCTCTTTCTCGACGAGCTGGGTGAGCTCGAGCTCGATCTCCAACCCAAGCTCCTGCGCGCGCTGGAGCGCCGAGAGATCCAGCGCCTGGGCGGCGACAAGACCATCCCCGTCGACGTCCGCATCATCGCCGCCACCAACCGCGACGTGCGGGCCATGGTCGCGCGGGGCGAGTTTCGGGAAGACCTCTACTACCGCCTCGCCGTCGTCTCGCTCGAGCTGCCGCCCCTGCGCGAACGCAAAGAGGACATCCCCGTCCTCGTCGAGCACTTCCTGCGCACCTTGAAGTCCGACAGCAGCGCCCTGCCCGCTGGAGCTCTGGAGCGCTTCGTCGAGCACCCCTGGCCCGGCAATTGCCGCGAGCTGAAGAACGCCGTCGAGAGGGCCGTGGTGTTGGGCGAGACCCGCTTCCTGGGCTCGGCCGAAGGTCCGCCGTCGTCGTCGTCGTCGTCGTCGTCGTCGACGTCTGAGACTCCTGCACCCGGTGCGGAGGGAGCCTTCGCCATCGACGCCACCCTGCCCTACAAAGATCAGAAGGCCGCGGTGATCGCCGACTTCGAAGAACGCTACGTGCGCCTGCTGATGAAGGTGCACCAGGGCAATGTGTCGGCGGCGTCGCGGGTGGCCGGCATCGATCGTATGAGCCTGCACAAGATCCTCGATCGCTACGCTCTCGACGCGCGCGACCTGGCCAAAACACCATGAGCCCGCGCACCACCATCATCGAGCTCTACAAAGAAGAGATGAAATTCTCGGCGGGACACTTCACTGTTTTTTCAGCCACCGAGCGCGAGAATTTGCATGGCCACAACTTCAGCGTCTACGTCGCTCTCGAAGGCGTCGTCGGCGACAACGGCATGCTGGCCGACTATGGCGGCTACAAGAGATGGATCTGCGATCGTTGCAAGCTGTGGAACGAGACCTTTCTACTGCCTGGTGAATCGCCTCACCTCACCGTCGAGCGCGGTGACTATGTGACCGCGCTCTTCAACGGCGAGCGCATCCCCTTCTTGCCGCGTGATGTGACTGTGTTGCCGGCCACCAACGTCACCCTCGAAGAGCTCGCGCGTTTGTTCGGCGAAGGCTTGTGCGCAGACACAGCCCGACTGGAGCAGGATCGCATCGTCGCCGTCGTCGTGAAGTGCGCGTCGGGGCCGGGTCAGGAAGCGTCGTGGCGCTGGCAGGCCGGCCCATGAGCACCCTCGTCATCACCGGCGGCTCCGCCGGCATCGGGGCGGCCACCGCTGCCGCCTTTCGCGGCGCTGGTTGGAAGGTGGTGAGCCTGGCCCGCCGCCCCTGCCCCGTGAACGATGCCGTCTCCGTCGCCGTCGACTTCGCGCAGGTGTCCTGGGAGCAAGTGGTGCAGACTGAGGCGCTGCCGCACGTCGACGCTGGCGTGGTGTGTCTGGTGCACAACGCTGCGCTCTTGCTCAAAGACGACGCCCTCTCTTTGACCGCCGAGCGCTTGCGGCAGGTGCTCGAGCTCAACGTCGTCGTGCCGGCGGTGCTCAACCGTTTGCTCGCGCCTCGGCTGCAGGAGGGCTCGAGCGTTCTCTACGTCGGCAGCACCTTGTCGGAAAAGGCCGTCGCCCGCACCGCCAGCTACGTGACCTCGAAGCACGCTCTGGTCGGCCTGATGCGGGCCACCTGCCAAGACGCAGCACCACGGGGCATCCACACAGCGTGCGTGTGCCCTGGCTTCACCGACACGGAAATGTTGCGGGCTCACACCGGGGGCAAAGCAGAGGTGATGGCGGCGCTGTCGTCGTTGAGCGGTCACCAGCGCTTGGTGAAGCCCGAAGAGGTCGCCGCGCTCTTGTTGGTGTGCGCCCAGCAGCCGGTCATCGACGGCGCCGTCATCCACGCCAATCTGGGTCAGGTCGAACACTGACTACGGAATAACCGGGTATTTCTTTCGCGCCGTCGTTCCATCTGTACAGTCGAAGTGCCACCATTCATGGGGCAGGATGCGAAAGCCCGCGCGCAGCATCACTTCGCGCAAGGCCAGGCGGTTGGCGTACTGCGTCGACGTCAAAGCCCCGCTCTTCCAGAGCTCGACTTCGTGGCGGGGCTCGGCTTTGCTCCCGAAGAAATCGTAGGGCGTGCCCATGTCGACAGCGACGGCGGCGGCGTCGTCCCACAGCGAGAGATCCACGGCGCAACCGGTGTTGTGGATGGAGCCTGGTGGCTTGTGCGGGTTGGCGACGTAACCTTGTTGAGGCGTGTCCTTCACGATCTCCCACATATACAGCTGAACGCTGCGTGGTCGTGCGCAGTCATACAGTATGAAGTTCCAGCCTGGGTGTTGTTTCCGCAGCAGACCGTGGGCGACGGCCAGCATGTCGGCGGCGTCCTTCTGCAAAAAGCACTGCTCGAGGGGGCCGTAGACGTCCTTGCCCATGAAGTTGTCGGTGCTGCTGTACTTGAGCTCGACGCGCACCGGGAGCGAGGCGCCGACGTCGACGAGGCCCGGTAGGATCGCAGAATCCATCGGGGTCGGCGCCCCTGCTGCCGTCAACGACAGCAGGGGCAGGAGGAACATCATCCCAAGTCCAGTTGAAGTTTGGATGTTCAAGACGCTGGCGCGTCTTGAAGTTCGCTCCGGCGCGAGGAGCGCGCGCGAAGCGGAGTTGGGTGGGGGCCTCAACGTCCGGCTCCGCCGGCGCGGGGGAGGGATGCTCTTCCTGGAGAGGCTGATGATGCAGACCCCGACCTCGGCGAACGCAGTTCAGCGAGTTCGGGGATCAGCCGGGGATACAAGAGCCGACTCCGCCGAGGACGTCGCAGACGTAGCCCGCGCGCCCACAGTCGCCGTCGACGGCGCAGTCGAGGAAGCAGATTTGGTAGGGCTCGCCATCGACGCCGATGTCGAAGCAGGTGCTGCCCTCGGTGCAGGCCGAGGCGTCCTCATTGCAGTCGGTGGTGCAGTAGCCGCCACTCAACTTGTCTTCGCAGTAGAGGCCGTCGCCGCAATCCGATGCCGCAGCGCAGG
The DNA here is from genome assembly GCA_023248635.1 of Myxococcales bacterium. GTDB lineage: Bacteria > Myxococcota > UBA727 > UBA727 > VGSZ01 > VGSZ01. Next base: position 9,436 of record JAHFED010000016.1, on the reverse strand, counting down.
CACCACCCAGGCCCACCCCGCCGCCACCGCCGACATCGTCACCGCCGGTGAAGTTCGGGACCACCAGGAAATTCGCGTCGGCGAAGGTATCGCCGGCTTCGACGATGACGTGCCCGCAACCAAGAGAGGTGCAAACGCTGCCGTCTTCGGCGGGGGCCACGAAAAAGCCGGTCGCGTCGTCTTCGTCGTCGAAGTTGCCGTTGTTGTTGGAGTCGAAGACACCCACGATCAGGTATTCGCCGGGGTCGACGTTGAAGAGCTTGTAGCTGAAACCCTGCAGCGCATCGGTCGTCACGAGGCGGACGACCTCGAAGCTGCCGTCGTCTTCGATCTTCACCGCGCCAACGTCGACGACCTCGACAACGCTGCCCTGATCGGCGGTCCAGTCGACGCGCGCCTTGGCATTTTGGTCACCAGCGATGGCCGAGACTGTGGCCGATCCGACGTCGTCGGCGTCGGCGCTGCGGGCGATGGTCACTGCCACCGAGACCTTGCCCTTGGAGGGAATGCTCGCTGAGCTCGGGCTGATGCTGACGGCATCGCGATCGGCGCCGCCCACCTCGAAGTCGGCGTCGACGGCGTCGTCACCAAAGTTGCGGAACACCACCGTCGTCGTCGTCACGCCCTTGCCGACCCGCACGCCAGCGGCCGCCAGGCCCTCGGCCACGCCGCCGTTGGCCGCTGCCGAAACTGCACCCAAGGCGTTGATCTGGCCGGCGCCGCAGCCCTCGTCGCAGTCGATGTCGGCGTCGGCGGTGTCCTGCAGAATGGTGCGGACTTCGTCTTGGGTGAGGCCAGGGTTCACGCTTTTCATCAGCATGGCGACGCCAGCGACGTGGGGGGTGGCCATGGAGGTGCCTTGGTAAAAGGCGACGAAGTCGTTGATGGTCGAGAGCACGCCGTCGCCGTTGCCGTCGTTGTCGTTGTCGACCGCCTGCTCGCCGCCGGGTCCGGCGATGTCGACGAGGTCGCCGAAGTTCGAGTAGCTGGCCTTGCTCGGGGTCCCGCCGGCGCCGTTGCCAACCGCGGCAATGGTGATGGCGTCAGGCGCGTTGGCAGGCGTGAAGGACTCGGCGTCCTGGTCGTCGTTGCCGGCGGCGACCAGCACGATGGCGCCCGCGTTGACGGCGTCGGTGACGGCTTCGTTGAGCGCCTGGCTCACGCCCTGCCCGCCCAGCGACATGTTCAACACGTCGGCCGGGGTGGGGTTGGTGGCGACGCCCTCGACGTCGTTGCCGATGGCCCACTCGATGCCGTCGGCGATGTCGGACAACGATCCGCCCCCTTCGCCCAGGGTGCGCACGGCGAGCAATCCGCCGGCCCAGGTGATGCCCGACACCATGAGGCCGTTGTCGGTGGAGGCGCCCATGGTGCCGGCCACGTGACTGCCGTGGTGGCTGTGACAGCCCGCGCCACAGGAGTTGTCTCCAGCGTCGTCGCCGTCGTCGTCGCGGCCGTCACCGTCGTTGGCCACGTTCGGATCGTCGATGAGATCGGCGCCACCGATGACGCGGTCGGCGAGATCGGGATGGTTGAAGAGGATGCCGGTGTCGATGACGGCGCCGACGATGTTGGGATCGCCCAGGGTGATTTCCCAGGCCTCGGGAACCGAGATGGCGCTGTAGTGCCACTGGAAGGTGAAGAATTCGTCGTCGGGGAAGACGGAGGCCTTCTCGAGGATGAGGTTGCGCTCGGCGAATTGCAGGAAGGGCATCTGGTCGAGCTTGGTGACGATGTCGGCGGTGTCGGCGAGGTCGAGGCGCTTGCCCTGGCGGTCGGTGAGATCCGCCAGGCAACGGAATTCGCTGCCGCACAAGCGCACGTTGACGATGACGTCGTCGTGGAGCCAGATCGACAGCGCGCGGGAGATCTCGGCCTTGCGTCCGCGGATGGGCTCTTTCGCCCGCACGATGACCTCGCCGGGGCGGAATTTCTCGACGGGGTATTTTTCGATCTCGAAGTCGTTGCCGCGGCCTCTACCGGGCACGCGGCTGCGTTTCCCGACGGCGACGGCCCGCTCGCCCTTCTGCTCTCGCGCGGCCTTGGCCACTGCCGAGCGCAGGGCGCGGAAGTCAGGCGACATCGTCTTCTTCGTCGTCGACTCGCCGCCGGCTTCGGGAATGGAGATGACGCCCGTGATTTGCGCGCGGCTTGGGTCTTCGCAGGTGTCGTCGGTCTCGAAGTCGCACAGCGCTCCGAGGATCTCCTCGCACCCCGCCAAGGTTGTGCCAGCACACAAGACGACCGACAGGGGCAAGAGGCGCATTCGCATGTGGTTTTCCTCCTCGACGACGGCGGCACCATAGCCCAGAGCCGCCGTTGCCGCACGGCGCCGTTGATCGAGACGCGCGTGCACGAAATTGATTCACTCGCGCGGCAGGGCTGCGGCAACGACGACGTCGTCGACGACGGCGACCACGGGTCTGCCCGCCCCCCGCAGCAACACGAAGCGGCCCGCGCCTTTCTTGTCGCGGTGCATCGCCGCCAGCAGCCCAGCCCGATCGTCGGCGGTGAGCGCAGGCAAAGGCGGAGCTTGCAGGGCGTCGATGGCCCGCTGCCAGACGGCGGCCAGCGGCGCATCCAGGCCGGCGACGTCGACGGACAAGCGCAACATGCAGGAGAGCCCGTGCAACACCGCATCGCCATGCGCCACGCCGAAGCGCGACTCGAAGGCGTGGGCAAAGGTGTGCCCAAGGTTCAAGGCCTGACGAAAATGGCGCTCGCGGGGATCTCGGTCGACGACGAAGCGCTTGATCCCCCGGTTGCGGCGCAGGGAGAAGGCGTCGACGTCGGGCGCAGGGCCCGCGGCGCCGTCGAACAGGAGCTGGTGCTTCAGCATCTCGGCCTGTCCGTGGCGACGCCCTGCTGGCGAGAGCGTGGCGAGAAAGCCCGGCCACACACACGACGACGACGGCGGGTGAAAGAGCCCCGCCGCATTGCGCACCAGGGCCCCATCCACGACGACATCGACCGCGGTCTTTCCGCCCAGCGCAGCATCGACCATGGCCAACAAGGTGGTGGGCACCGCGCGCCAACGCGTCCCCCGTCGAAAGAGCCCCGCGGCCAGGCCCACCAGATCGAGGAGCGTGCCACCGCCGACGCCCACGACCTCGTCGTCTTTGTCCCGGCCAGCGCTCGACAGGGCCCCAAGGATGCGCTCGACCTGCGCCAAGCCCTTGCCGGCGCCGACATCGACGACGAGGTCACAGCGCTGCAGCCGGGCAGCCACGGCGGCGTCGGCGATGACGAAGCCGTGGCCCAGCTCCAGGGCATCGTCGACGTCGTCTTCCTCGGTGCAGCCGATGCCGCTGGAAAAAACGAGGGCGAGCACAGCCTTGACGACGACGTCGAGGGCCCCGCGGCCGTCGACGACGCCGCGGGCGAGCTGGTGTCTGAAGCCAGGACGTTGGTCCTCGCGCTGCAACCAGTTGGTGCGCTGCGGCGCGGGCTCGTCCCCCAACCAGGGGCGCGGCGCGGTGGCCACCGATCGCAGTCGGTGGAGAGCCGTGTCGACGTCGACGTCGATGTTGACGCAGAGAGCGCGCACCAAGATTGCCCGCGAAGGTGCCGTGTCGACGATGCCGGCGCCCGCGGCGACGACGACCGCGCCTCCCTCGAGAGCCTCGGTCAGCGCCAGATGCTCGCGCACGCGAAAAGACGGCAGGCCTTCCTGGACCAAGTGGTGAACGCCAACGACGTCGTCGAGGTCGATGAAGGAAAAACCCAGGGCGGCCGCCACCCGAGCACCAACCGTGCTCTTGCCCGCACCCGGCGGGCCCAGAAGCACGATGGGAGGCACCAGGGGCAGCCAGCACGTCACGCGCGCACGCCGCTGGCCGCGAGGTGGGCCTGCAATTGATGCAAAGAGTCGCCGCCGAATTTCTCGAGCAAGGCATCGCACAGCACCAGGCACACCATGGCCTCACCGACGATCGACGCCGAGGGAACCGCGCACACGTCGCTGCGCTCAACGAGCCCGCGCGCCGCCGTGCCCGTCGCCATGTCGGTCGACGGCAAGCCGCCGGGCACTGTCGAAAGAGCTTTGCAGGCCACTTCGACGACGACGTCTTCGCCGTTGCTCATGCCTCCTTCGAGGCCGCCGGCATGGTTCGAGTTGCGGCGGGCACCGAGATGATCGACGACGAAGGCATCGTGGGCTTGGGTTCCTGGTGTGGCTGCGAGCGCTGCGCCATCGCCGAAAGCCACGCTCTTGACCGAGGGGATCGACAACAGAGCCGCCCCCAGGCGCGCATTCAGGCGGCGATTCCACTGCGTGTGGGAACCGAGGCCGATGGGCAGCCCGCGGGCGACGACGACGAAGGCCCCTCCCAGGGTCTCGCCGGCTTGGGCGGCGTCGTCGATGAGGGACACCATGCGGGCGCCAGCGTCGACGTCGAGGCAACGCACCGGCGACGCATCGGCAGCTGCGAGCTCAGTGGCCAGCGTGGGGCTGCGCACCGATCCGATCTGCACGACGTGGGAGGACACGACGACGCCGCACTCCCGCAGGATGGATCGGCACGGCACCGACAGGGCCACGCGCATGGCGGTCTCTCGGGCCGAGGCGCGCTCGAGCACATCGCGTACGTCGTCGTGGTCGAATTTGATCATGCCGGCGCGGTCGGCGTGGCCGGGGCGGGGCACGGTGTTTTTGGCCGCGGGCCCATCGACCGGCCAGGGCGACAGGGTGTGCTGCCAGCGCGCGGCCTCGTGGTTGTCGATGCGCAGACACAGCGGAGCCCCGGTGGTGCGGCCGTAGCGCAGGCCGCCGACGACGACGACCTCATCGACCTCGAGCTGTTGGCGTGCCGAGCGTCCGTGCCCCCGTCGCCGTCGTTTGAGCTGCAGCGCGAAGTCGTCCTTGGTCAGCGGCACGCCGGCCGGCACGCCCTCGAGGATGCCGGTGAGCGCGGGTCCGTGGCTCTCGCCCGCCGTCAGGAGCTGGAAATGCACGAGCATCAACGGGTCATCGTCGACGACGACGCTGCGATCAAGGGCATCGCAGCCGGCATGCGGTGTCCTTCATGAACGCGACGAAGCCCGGCCAACTTTCCTCGACGCAACTTTCGTCGTCGAGCTCCACTTCGACATCGAGGATGCGCCCCAGGGTCAGCGCCGTCATCGCGATGCGATGATCGTGGTCGGTGCGGATCGTCGATGTCGGACGTCGCAGCTGCGCCGGTTCGATCACCAGATCATCGCCCTCCTCGACGACGGCGGCGCCGAAGGCCTGCAGCATCTCCGCGGTGCGCGAGACCCGATCGCTCTCCTTGACGCGCAGCTCGGCGAGGCCGCATAGGCGCGAGGACGTCGTCGCCAAAGCGCACAGGGCGGCCAGCAGTGGAACCTCGTCGATGAGTTGCCAGAGCCCCAGGGCATACACGTGCGGACCCTGCGTCAGCCCCGCTGGAGGGACCGGGTCGGCGGCGACGATGATGCCCCTCAGTGGCTGGGTGCGCTTCAGGATCCGTGTCCGGTCGCGGGCCACGTCGGTGGCAAATTCATCGCCGCCAGGCGATGAACCTGTAGACAATTCACCGACACGCGAAGCGCTGTCGGTAAATTCGTCGCCGAGGCGCCGGGGGGGAAAGCGCGCCCCCAGCATCTGCAAAGCGACGATGAAGCCGGCGCGACCCGGGTCGTCGTTGACGGGGCCGTCGATCGCGAGGCCGCACCCCAGACCCAAGGCCAACGCGAGCGGGAAGGCCGCCGCGGACGGGTCGTTGGGGGTCATCGCGCGAAAGGTCGGCACCCGAGGTTCAGGCCAGGCAATGCCGATCTCCGAGCACAACGTCTCGAACGCCCGCCGCGCCTTGATCGTGGCGGTGTTGGCGACGGGGAAGGGCCGTCCCGCCGTCAGCGCAGCGAAGCACAAGGCGGAACGAACCTGCGCGCTGTCCATGCAGGCGATGGGCTCCGTCGACGTCGGCGGCGCCCCGCGGTGGATGCGGGCCGGCAGATGGCCTTGGTCGAGGGTGACGACCTCGCGCCCGAAGTAGGCGGCGAGGGGCTTGCTGACGCGCTCCATCGGGCGTCGTCGCAGCATCTCGCTCCCATCGACGACAGCGTCGACGTTGGCCCCAGCCAACAGCCCCAGCAGGATGCGCGCCAGCGTCGCGCTGCCGCCGCAGTGGAGCGTTTGGCCTGAGGGCAGGGCGGCCGGCGGCGCGACCACCACGGTCGTTCCCACGACGTCGACGTCGGCACCGAGCTGTCGCAACACGGCCAGCACGTGCTCGGTGGTCCGGCCCAGCGGGACGTTGTCAATGGTGCAGCGACCCTCCGCCAGCAGGGCGAGGAGCAGCGCGCGGGTCGACGTCGACTTGTCGCCGGGCACACTGACGACGACGTTGGCCACGGTTCAGACCTGCTGCAAGGAGACGCCCAGGCGCTCGAGGCCCTCGACCACCTGACGGGCAACCTCGGAGGCCTTCTGCCCCAGGGGCAAGCGCAAGTCGACGCCAGGGAGATTGTCGAAGACGAGGTCGGCGCTGATCACCAACACGCGCGGTCGCCGGGGCAGCGCGTGGAGCTTGGTGAAACCCTGGCGGTTCAGCTCCGACGACGACGGCCGCACGAAGACGATGGCGTCGAGGCGGGAGAGCTCTTTCATCTGGGCGATGGCGCGCGCGTTTTCGGCTTCCAAGAGCTCGCCAAAGCGGGGCTCGAGGTGCTTGCGCAGGCGGTCGCGGGCTTTGGGGTCCTCGACGACGAGGGCGATGGACGAGGGGCGTACACTCGAGCGGAGGCGGGTTTTGGCAAACGAGAGCTCCGGAGCCTCCGCCGCCCCCGCCGAGGAGCCGAAGACGTCGCCGTCGTCGTTGTTCAGCTCGATGGGCAGTTCGGAGGCAGCGACCTGGGTGGCGCCGGCTTCGACGACGTTGGCGTCCAGGCCTTGCAGCGCACCTTGGAGATCGGCCAGGGAGACGCCGTCTTCGCCCGCAGAAGAGTCGCGGTCGGCGAGCTGCTGAACGTCGACGCTGGCCAAGCTGGGCAGGCTGGTGCCTCCGTGGTGAGCGCGCCCGCCGGTCTCCCCCTCGCCGCTGCCTTCGAGGCTCTGACCCACGGTGCGGAATTCTCCGGTGCGCGGCTTGGGTGCGCGGGGCGGAGTGGCATTGGCGGGCGGCGGAGCAGCGGCGTCGCGTCCCTTCGCCGGCGGCGACGTCGCGGTGGGCTGGTTGTTGTTCTGCGTGGTCACGTTTGTGGGTCGGCGGTCGGTGCTGCCGCCGGGGTGGGTCGCCGTCGATTCCCGAGCGGCCTGCAAGACGGCCAGGCGCGCGTGCACCGACGCCAGCTCGGCGGCGAGCTCTTCAGCGCGCAACGACAAGCTGGCGATCTCGGCCTCGACACGGGGGTCCTCGACCGAGATGCGGGGCGGATCGCTGGCACCCAAGCCGTCGACGGACACCCCCGCGGCAAGAGACGGCGGCGGCGACAACACGAGGGCCGGCGCCGTGGCGAGCTGCTTGGGGTTCGTCGGCGACGGCCGCGGGGTCTCGACGGTGGCGGCGTCGCCGGGGGCCCCCACCTTGAGCCTGTCGAGCAACGCCTGGTCGACGCTGAGGGCGCGGGTCTTCACCTCGAATTCGTCGTCGAGGTCGTCGTCGGAAGCCGCCTGTGCCAAGAGCGGGCGGGGACCTGCGGCCGCCGTCACCTTGATCTTGCCTTCGCCGTCATCGAAGCCGTCGGCCTCGTCTTCGACGCTGGTGCGCTTGAGCTGCGGGACCAGGGAAGGGTGGGTCGGGGCTGCAGAAGGCAACGAGGGCAGCAGGCTCGGCGGGGCGTTCACCGAGGTTGGACTGCCGTTCATCAAGGAGGCGTCGCCGTCAAAAGCGGGGAAGTCGTCGAAGTCCGGCCGCTGGTCCCCGATCGGCGGCGCGGCGGCGTCGTCGAAAGCGGCGAGCAGATCGTTTTCGGCCTCGCCGGTCGCCGAGGGAACCATCACCGAGAGAAGGACCGCGAACTGATTCGCCGACGCCGGCGACGCCGCCGGCTTGGTGGTGGTGGCGGTGTGCTCGATGTGGTCTGGGTCGGGCTCGTCGTCGAAAGCATCCAGCAGAGAGCCGCTGTCTCTCTGCTTGGGCGAGGGCACGCCTACGATGCGCGGGGGCGCCCGGAGCTCCAGGGTGCCGACGTCGTCGTCTTCTTCGCGCGCGGTGATCGCAGGCGCAGCGGCGCGGGCTCCGACGGTCGCGGCTTCTTGCTCGTCGGACAGGTGACTCGGATTGGGATGCGAGACAGCGAAGCGCGCGGAGGGGCTGCGCTCGCGCAAAGGCGGATGGGCGCCAGCTTTGGTCGGCTGTTCGAATTCGTCCGCCACCGGGTCCAGCGAATCCTCGCCCAAGGCAGCACTGAGCTCGTCGAGCTCGCCTTGGGACAGGGGAGGTGCAGCCGCCGACGTTGCGCCGGCGCCGGTTCCCTGGCGCTTCCAGAAGGCCTGCACCAGCGAGGTCACGCGTCGCTGGGCTTCTGGCGCTGTGGCCTCGTCTGGGGCGATGAGCGCTCGCCGTTGGTCGGGAGGAAGGGCGCGCCCGGCCACCTCTTCGACGACGAGATCGCCATTTGGATCGAGTCCGACGACGACGGCGCGCTTGTCGACCTCCAAGTACCCGCGAGCCCGGGGCTCTGGTGGCGTCAGCTTGGCCTTGAACCCCAAGCGGCGCAGCGAGGTGACGCCTTCACTGACCCGCTCGCGCACCTGTCCGTGGGCTTCGGCGATGGCGTTGCGCAACCCATCGACGTCGACGACGCCGGCCATCGACATCTTGCCGCAGGCCAGCAGCTCGGGGGGAGTCTGGAAGGACACAGCGTCACCAGCCACCACAACAACGGCGGCCCCAGCGATGGATCCGCCAAAGACCGAGTGGAGCCGCAGCTGATCAAGCTCGAGCTTCCACGAGCCGTCGCGCAGTTTTTCCGCGCCGAGAGAACCCAAAACGTCGAGGACGCCCATCATGCGGATTTGAATCTACCGTTCCGGCGTCGACGCCGCGAACAATCGACCCTGCGTCTGGTCCCAAGGAAACTCAGCCTTCGGCCTCGAAAAGAGTGCGTACAGCAACAGGAGCGTCGTCGAGAGGCAACTCCAACCCCTCATGGGCGAGCTGCATCAACAAGAGCGCGGCGGCGACCCGACGCGCGGGCACCTCGCGCTCACAGGCAGTGAGCAGGAGGCGGCACAGTTCAGCTTCTGGTGTCATGGGTCGCGGAACCTACCGGCGGGTGCGACGACGTCAACGTCTGGCTTGACTTCGTCGCCGACGGATGGCTTGATGGCCGCCGACATTCCGACATAGCTCAGTTGGTAGAGCATGTGACTGTTAATCACAGGGTCCTTGGTTCGAGCCCAAGTGTCGGAGCCAGCGAAAACGGGACCTTGCGAGGTCCCGTTTTTCATTCCGCAGCCTCAAAGTAGCTACGCGAGTAGCTACGCGGG
>JAHFED010000125.1 GCA_023248635.1 Myxococcales bacterium | reverse complement strand
GACGTCGCCCCGGGCGAGCGGGCTCGTGAGGTTGAACCTCTTCAGGTTCTACGACTGTGCTGGTCATATGTCCGTCCTATGCGTAACGGACCTGTTCGGTCGATCGGGGGGCTACACCAGTCTGGCGTTGATGCGCCTCCAGCGCGCGTCGAGACTGCTCATCCAACACGATGGGACGGCCCTTTCCGCTCTTGGTCAGGCCAAGAGCAAGCTCGCCGTCGACCTCATGGAGGGCGCGGCGCACCTGAAGGCGCCCATTCCCAAGGTCGACGTCGGCCCACTGCAAGCCCAGAAGCTCGCCCTCGCGCATGCCGGTGCCGACGGCGACGACGTAGAGGGCGAACAGCCGATCCGCCTTTGCTGCCTTCAAGAACTCCCTTGCTTCGTCGAGACTCAATGCGTCGATGCGGTGCTTGGCGGCAGCAGGCATTGCAACGTTGGTCCTGGGATTCGTCGCAATATGGCCGGCGCTGACCGCGCGGGAGAGCGCGGCGCGCAGGATCGTCAAGACCTGGCGTCTAAGGTTGGACCCGCTCCCTTCGGCGCGCAGCACTTCCATTGTGTTCACAACGTGGGACTGCTGGAGGCGCCGAAGCTCAGTGCCGCCGAGGTGCGGCGTGATGTGGCGCCTGGCGAGGGCGCGGTAGGTACGCACCGTCGTCGCTCGAAGCGTGTCCTCTTTTTCAGCGAGCCACCGATCGAGCCACTCCTTGAGGGTCAGCCGTTCGCCGACGAGGACGCTGCCCGTCGTGCTCTTGGTTCGGAGGTCGCGCAGCTTTTGGAGAACGTCCTTCTGCGACCGGGCTTGGAGCCGCTTCAGCTTCCGCTTGCCGTGCTCGTCGTACCCGACGCCAAGCTGCGCATACCAATACCCGCGGTCGTCGGGTCCCCAGACGCTCCCTTCACCAGCGGCACGACGTTTACCGCCCACGCTGGGCTCCTGGTGCTGCGGATGACGACGGCTGCGACCTTGGTGCGGGGTTCTTTCGCGGAGTTGGAGGGGGCCTCAACCCCGCGCGGGCTGCTGCACGGTAGATGTCGACGTTGTGCTGGTTCTTGCAGCGGGGGCAACAGAAGCGCATTCGCCACTGTCGGCTCCCAAGATCAATCGCGAACAATTTCCCGCATTTCGGTCGAGCGCAGACACGCAGTTCGTTGTTGGTGATTTTCTCGAACCCAAGGTGGGCGAGCCTGCCCAGCAGCGATGCGTATCTAACTTGGCGTTGAAGCCTGCCATCGATCCAACCGAACGAAACAGACGCAGAACTGTACTTACGCAGCAGGTCGTCAGCAGCCCAAGCCGCAGCATCTTCGTCGCCGGCATCGATGACGGTACGCAGGAGGCGACCCAGGATGACCAGCGCCCGTGCAATCGCGTCGACTGGTTCTCTGTACATCGGCCAAGGGACTGGGGAGCCGAGCGGGACTTCGGGTTTGTTCGGCTCTGGTAAGGCCGCGCCAGGCGCACGTTTTCGGCGCTGTCGGCGGCCGATCAATTCAGTCGCTGGACGCGCAATCCAGCCGCGATAGCGATCGTCTAAGATCACCGTCCGCAGCTCGCCGTTCTGCAACACGGTCGCCTTGCCCGCGTCCCGAGCAGGGTCATCGAAGGTTTCGACCCAGCCACCTGGTTGACGTCGAGAAACCACAACGAAGTCGGTTCCGTCGGCGGAGATCTCGACCGCAGCCGAACGCACCTCTACTGCGACGTCATGCAGCAGGCCGAGCAGGCCCCACCGCTTCGCAAAGCGGAGGACCTGTTGGCCGACGGTGTGGGGATCCGGCCCTTCCGTGATCTCCTCAGCCACCGCCAGCGCATCGTCGAGGACGGGCATGCCGAGATCCTCCATCCGGAGAGGCCGGAAAGTACAGCCTTTCGCCGGCTGCACATAGCCATCGGAAAGCAGGTAGTCGTCCGCTCGCACCCATTCCAAGAACATAAATTAGCCATTTCCGCGTGTAATCGCTGAGAAACCCGAGACGATTACACCACGTGCCGACAATCTGGCAACTGCGCTCAAGGACCAGCGCAGCGGAGGCCAGATGCGAAATCATAAAGACACTGTTATTGATCAAAACACGTCGCTGTTTATGGACGGTGCGATGTCGGTCGCCGACGCAGTAACGTTCTCGGGCATTGGACGCACCACACTGTACGAGCTGATGCGGGCCGGACGCCTCCCGTCCATCTCGCTGGGTCGCAAGCGGCTGGTGCCGAAGGCTGCGCTGGTCCAGCTGCTCGTCGACATCGCGATTGGCGGTGCTCCATGAGCCGCAAAACGAGGCGGGCGGCCGGCCACAACGGCAGTGATGAAGGCGACACCCACAGCGGTCACCCTGTTGGCGATGACGATGTTGGTGGCGAAGGTCGTGCTGGCAATGGCGGTACCGAAGGCGAAGAAGCGGGCTTCGCCTTCCCCGATGACGTTCATGACGGCGGCGACCCTGAACATGTGGAACGCCGCGATTCTGTTTGCCGAGAAGATGACGACGACGAACACGTCAACGATGACGGTGGCGGGCATCAGCGGGATGGAGAGTCGGCGCCGCGCGCCGCAGGGGGCCAAGGCGCCGTCAAAAAAGACGGTGGGGACAAAGCTGAGGAAGACGGCGGGGCCGAAGAAGAAGACGAAGTGTCTGGGGCCGGCCCTGGCAGCGATGTAATCGACGTCGAGGCAGGCGCCCGCGGTGACGGTGCGGAGCCGGCGGTGCCGACGGATTTGTCCGAGTACATGCCGATCGACGCGGTTCTCCGGCTCAAGCCGCTGTTCAATGATCCACTTATCGACGAGGGCATCGTCGCTTACTTCATGGACCTGCCAGAGCGCATGCTCCTCACGCCCCTGGTCACCGACGCCGCAGGCACGACCCTCCTCGGCGAATCCAACCAGCAGGAGGCCTGTCGCAGACTTCACGCGAAAGACGCGGCTCTTCTTCAGAGCCAATTTCCCCAGGGCCTTTGGATCACCCGCCGCCCCTACAACGCGGCCGAAGATCCGTTACGCGCCTTTTCGGACGCCATAGCCGACAGCCGTGGCAGACATGAGATGAAGCCGGCCGACGTCAAGAACATCATGAAGCAGATGATCGACGCCGGCCTCGTGCCCAAGCGGGGTCACCAAAAGAAGGGCACCGAACCGGCGATCCCGTTCTTCGCGAAATTGTTCCGGTACTCGGAGACCCAAATCAAGCGTTTTCGACGCGCCGCTCGCCCCGGGTCGAAGCCCACGGCCCAAATAGACCAAATGACCCAATTGGGCCGCTTCAAGATGGCGATCCAGAATTGGACGCCAAAGCTTGCGGGTGCCCCCGACGCCGTGCGCCAGCACCTTGAAGGCCTTCGCGCCGCCCTTGCCGCCGCTGTCCCAGCGCCACAGCGAAAGGCCAAGGCAACGAAGAAGGCACCAGCGGTCGAGACGACGGTGGCAGCCGTGGCGGAGGTGACGACTCCGCCTGGTAGCCCAGTTGGCGAGTCCAAAGTTACGTCGGCAACGTCATCGGCCGCGACCAACCCGCCGTCCGTCACTTCGGAGGAGCCAGACCCTTCGGTCCCGATGGGCGAGACGGAGGCCCAGCCCAAGGAGCCGCCGCTTCTCATTGCGCAGAACACGAAGAGAGCGAGCGACGGTTTCGACGGCTTCGATATCCCGCTGCCCATCAAGGTGTCGAGATCGTCGCTGCCGGAGCTCTCGGAGGCCGAGTTCAAGATACCGCCACCCATCAACATCAAATCGACCGCGACGTCGACTCCGCCGAAAAAGATCCGCCGTGGCGGTAGCCAACCGGCGACCCCGTTGACGATGACGACCAAGGAATAGGCGGCGGTGCCGCTGTTTGGCCCGTTGCGCAGCGCGGGCGCGCAATCTCGTAGGAGGAGGGTTGCGGCATGTCGATCTCAGCAACAACCCATTTCAGCTGGCCCGCTGGGGTCCGATGTTGCGAGGCTGGAGCTTCGATCTTTGACCTCCTCAGGGCAGCCGGCTGGCGGTCGCCTCGTGATGCCTGGGCTCGACGTTCTAAAAAACGCGGGACCGAGGTCATGGGCTTGGTCACCTTCGTGGTCTTCGGCGGCAAAGCCCAAACACCCGTGGTCTCAGCCGCAAACTGTAGGGCATTGGCTGCGCTCCTTGGGATCGGCGAAGCCGTCGGCCTCGGTGGTGCTGGCGTCGGCGTCGGCGGCGAAGCTCTTGGTTCTGGAACCGCTGAGGCCATCGGTGGCGATCTCTCCCTGGCTGATGCCGATGTTGTTGTTGTTGAAGGCGGAGGCGTCGAAGCCCCAGCTCCGGCGGAGGCCAAAGCGCGCGCGCGGCCTTGGCACTGGGACTCGCGGAGCGGTTGGCAGAGTTGGCCTTGGCCCACCAGCACAGCGCTATCGAGGTTGATGCCGCCACGGCCAGCCACGGCCGGCTTGGGCGAAGTTTTGCGGATCCACGCTGCGACAGCGCAGAACCGCGGTCGATGATCCCAGCCGCAACGAGGGCACGGGTCGTGACCCGAGGTCGCAAAGACGTCTCTTTTGTTGGAGCCGCTCGGCTTCTTGCTGACGACAGCGTCGTCGACGTCATCTGAGGCCTTGATCCAAGATGGGCTGCGTACGGTGCTGACGAATTATTTGTTCATCAAATTCCAAACAGCAGCCAGAGATTAGAAAGTCATGCCTAAGCTGAACGCACAGTTCACAAAATGTTAGTTTATTGGGATAGCTCACGAAGGTGGCCACCGCGGTGTCCTCCGCCGGAACAAGAGCCGCGTGGCCTCTCTACTAGGGGTGCGCAACATTTCCTGCCAGCCGAGCGGATCGAACAGCGACGATGCCCGTCTTCGCCGTTGCGGGAACGCTGCTTGCCGAACTCGGCGGGCGCCAACATGAACACGCCCTCCTCCATCGCCGAATCCAAGAAGGTGACCATCGTCGACCAGCATATTCGATCCGATGGATCGAACAGGTAGAGAGCATATTGCTCGATTCTACCTGGACAATGTGAAACCACCGCCATCTGCTTGACAACCGCTTGAATTAGATGTACATCTATCGCACACCATAAGACGCACGGACACGACGGCTACATCATGACAGTGCGTCGCACTGCATGACGAAGCTCTCGAACGTGCCAAAGGAAATGATGATGAAAACACGACCGCGATCCACGCCAACCCCAGCCACCATGCCAACCCCAGCCACCATGCCAAAGCTCAGCCCCTGGGCGATCATCGGCGGCATCAATGAGCCGTGGGCTCCCACGGCCTGGCGCCTCGTCGACATGTCGTCGCCAACGACGAATCCGCGTGGCTGGTCGAAGCAACCGACATTGCGTGAGCTGGCAACACTGCTGGACTCCGGTGCGGAGACGCTCGCGCAATGTGCGAGCAAGCTACGTTGCGCCCGACCAAACGCGCTCGTCGCCGAGTTCGTGGTCCACGCGGTCGACTCTGCTGTCCGCCAGGCAGGTGACGCCGTTATCGGCGCGGCTGCCCTCCACCGACTTGCCCCATGTGCCGAACACCTCGCCGCCAACGACGACGACGACGACAACGACGACGATGGGACCGAAAGTGATGTGTCTGGCGCCTACTTCGAAGACAGAGACGAAGACGAAGACGAAGGCCAGCACGCTGCCGCCGACGATGACGATGATGACGATGATGACGATGATGACGATGATGACGATGGTGGTGTGCCTGTGGCCCTGTCCCTACGCACTAACATCGGCCACAGCCGCATCCCTGGCCCCACCACGGTGCAGAGCCCCGCCGCAAACGCGCGCCCCACGAGAGGGAAGTCGGCACTCCCCAGCTCGCGATACGTCAACGCAGCCTGGTCCGCGGCGGTAGCCCAGCTAGAGAGCCGATCCGCATAGGCAACGGGGGGATCGACGTCGTCGTCCGGCGGTGATCTACGGAGCCAATGCAATGGCTCCGAACGCCCTCCAGCGAGGAGGCGGCGGCCGCGAAGCG